>CAYTJL010000022.1:31170-48773 GCA_964437785.1 uncultured Polyangiaceae bacterium | reverse complement strand
GGGGGGGCGGGGGTTTACCATCTCGGCGGCCTTCGCTCTCTGGGGGGGGGGGTCGTCGGGTTCGCCCCCCGCCACCCCCCCCCCCCCCCCCGCGCCGCTCCGCCGCGCGACCAAGATCGATCCGTCGCGCCTCGACATCCATCGCCTGCTCGCGTCCGCGCTCTCGATGACGGGCGACAAGGAGGGAGCGCTCGCGGCCTTCGACGATGTTTTGCGGCTCTCGCCCGACGACGCGGGCGCGCTCCTCGCGCGCGGGCGGCTCGCGGCCTCGCTCGGCCGCAGCGAGGACGCGATGGCGTCGCTCGAGCGCGCGCTCGCGGCGAGGCCCGGCGACGCGGAGATCCTCCTCGATTTGTCGCGTGTCCGCGCGAAGCTCGGCCTCGGCAGGCAGAGCGTCGAAGCCGCGGAGCAGCTCGTGCGCGCGCAGCCCTCCGACGCGCGCGCCCACCAGCAGCTCGGCGACGCGTACGTCGCGGCCGGCGACAACGAGGGCGCGATCGCGGCCTTCGATCGCGCCCGCGCGCTGGATCCTTCGCTCGCGGGCGTCGCCGAGCCGCTCGGCCGCCTGTGCTTCGAGCGCGGCAAGCGCACCGCCGAGACGGGCGACGTCGCGCAGGCCGCGCGCGACCTCGCGCGCGCGGCCGAGCTGCTCGCGGCCGATCCCGAGCCGAGCCTCGCGCTCGCGCGCGCCTACGCCAAGATGAGCCGCCCCAAGGAGGCGATCGACGCGGCGCGGGCCGCGATCACGAGGCGCGAAGATCACGTGGCATCGTGGGTCTTCCTCGGCGAGGTCCAGGCCGATCTCGGCATGGTCGAGCCCGCGGCGCAGGCCTTCTCGTCGGCGCTCCGCTTCGATCGCAACCAGTTCGCGGCGCAGCTCGGCCTCGGCCTCGCGTGCGTGAAGCTCGGCCGCGCGCGCGAGGCGGAGGACGCGCTCCAGCGCGCGGCCGCGCTCATGGTCGCCGATCCCAAGGAGGCGAGCCGCGCGCACGCCGCGCGCGCGGAGCTGCTCGCGTCGCAGGGCCGCACCGCCGAGGCGATCGCCGCGCTCCAGACGGTCGCGGCGGCGAGGCCGCTCACGCCGCGCGAGCAGCGCGGGCTCGGCCAGCTCTACGCGGCCTCGGGTGACACGGCGAAGGCCGCGGCGTCGCTGGAACAGGCGGTGTCGAGCGGCGCGACCGATCTCGACGCGCTGCTCGATCTCGCGTCCGCGTACCAGGCGCAGGGCCGCGCGGCGGACGCGGCCCAGCTCCTCGAACGGATCACCTCCGTCGATCCCAACCACGTCGCCGCGAACGTGCGCCTCGGGCCTTGTTACGCGTCGCTCGGCCGGCACGAGGACGCGGTCCGCGCGCTCATGATCGCGCGCCGCGCCGACCCTTCGTCGAAGCCCGCGCTCGAGCAGCTCGCGTCGAGCCTCGCGCAGCTCGGTCGCAAGCTCGAAGCGGCCGAGGTGCTCAACGCGCGCGCCGCGCTCACGCCGAACGAGTCTTTGTGGTGGATCCGGCTCGGCGACGTGCTCGCCGACATCTCGCGCTTCGACGACGCGGCGGCCACGTATTCGCGCGCGCGCCCCCTGCCCGACGCGCCGCCCAGCACCGCCGACAAAATCGCCGCCATGTACGCCGCCTCGGGCGAGAAGCTCGCCGAGAGCGGCAATCACAAAGACGCGATCGATCGGTTCCAGCGCGCGATCGCGGCCGACGCGCGGAACGAGAAGCCGAGGCTCGCCATGGCCCGGTCGCTCGTCGAGATGAAGCGCCCCGAAGAGGCGATGAGCGCGGCGCACGGCGCGCTCGTGGCCGCGCCCTCGTCGCTCGACGCCGCGCTCCTCCTCGGCGATCTCTACACCAAGCACAACAAGCACAACGAGGCGGCGCAGCTCTTCGAATACGCGAGCAAGACCCACCCGGGCTCCTTCGATCTCGCGTTCGAGCTCGGCAAGGCGCGCGTGGTCTTGGGCCGGAACGCCGAGGCCGCCGCGTCGCTCCGGCGCGCGGTCGAGCTCGACCCCAAGCACCCCCTCGCCAAACGCATCTTGGCCCGCACGCTGGAGAGCGCCAATAAGCCCGATGAGGCGCTCAATGCGTGGAGGATGGTCGTCGCCGACGAGCCCGATGACGGCGTCGCGAACCAGCGAATCGGCGTCTTGTGCGCCAAGCAGGGCAATCACGCCGAGGCCGCGCCCGCGCTCGCCAAGGCCCATAAAGCAGCGCCCGCCGACAAAGAGATCGCGAGCGCGCTCGTCGCCTCGTACGAGGCGCTCGGCCGCTTCGAGGACGCGGCGGCCACGTACCAACGCATCATGGACGCGGGCGGCAAGAAGGACGTGCCCTCGTACACCCGTTTGGGCAAGCTCTATGAGCAGGGCAAGAAGCTCGATTTGGCGCTCCGCGCGTACCAAGAGGCCTATCGCGCCGACCAGCGCAACGTCGCGACCATCCGCTCCATCGCCGCGGTGATGCAGGCCTTGGGGCGCGTGCAAGAGGCGATTCAATGGCTCGAAGGCGCGCGCGGCATGGCCCCGCGCGACGCCGAGGTGCGCTTCGCGCTCGCGTCATGTTATCTGGCCCAAGGCCGCAGGGCCGAGGCCAACACCGAATATGGCGCGCTCTATTCGCTCGACACCCAGCTCGCGACCAAGCTCTATTACATGATGAGCGGCCAAGCCCGCTGACAACCCCGCTCGCGTCAAACCGCCCTTCGGAGCGTCTTCCAATCGTGCTCGCCCAAGACCTTTTGCGCGCGCTCGCGCAGCGCGGCGGGGAGCTCACCGCGGCTCGCCGCGCTGAGCGCGGAGGCGAATTCCAGCGCGCTCGCCAGCCGATCGGCGGGCTCTTTGGCGAGCGCGAGCGCGATCACCCCCTCGACGTCCTCGGGGATCCCGTCCGCGAGATCGCTCGGGCGAACAGGGTTTACATAGGCGATTTCGAACAAAATCTGCGGCATCTCCCCGCGGAACGGCGGCTGCCCCGTGAGCGCGCGATACGCGACGGCGCCGAGCGAGAACACGTCGCTCCGCGCGTCCACGTCGCCGCCGCGCGCCTGCTCCGGCGACATGTACCCCGGCGTGCCGACGATCGCCGCGTTGGTGAGCGTCGATCCGGTGTCGAGCAGCTTCGAGACGCCAAAATCGAGGATCTTCCAGACCGGCGGCCGTCCCTCGCCCTGCGCCGCCCAAAAGATGTTTTGAGGCTTGAGGTCGCGGTGCACCACGCCCTCCGCGTGCGCCGCGGAGAGGCCATCGGCGACCTCGCCGACGAGCGCCGCCACCGCGTCCAAATCCATGCGCTCGACGTGCCGCAGGTGAGCCGCCAAATCGTCGCCTTCGAGCAGCTCCATCGCGATGTACGGCACGCCCTCTTCGCCGCCCACGTCATAGACCGTCACGATGTGAGGAGAGCTGACGCGCGCGGCGATGCGCCCTTCGCGCAGGAAGCGCTCGAGCAAATCCGGCTCCCGCGCCACGCTCGCTTGGAGCACCTTGACCGCGGCGCGCTTTCCGCTGCTCGTGTCGGTCGCCGCGTACACCTCGCCCATCGCGCCTCGGCCCACCACCTCGGCCAAGCGATAATGGCCCATCAGCGTGCCTGTGTAACGCCCGCTCCCGCCCGCGCCTGCTTTGAGCGCGACGTCGAGGTTTTGGTTCGCCTCGGCGAGCTGCGCCTCGCGCGTGAGCGCCAGCCGAAGGGCGTTTTGAGCCTCGTTGAGCGCCGCCAGCGTCGCGCGCCAGCTCTTGCGCGCCTGCCACGAGGCCACGAGGAACGCCGCCGGCACGATCATGAGCATCACCACGCGGATCCCCAGCGAGCCCACCGTCGCGCTGAAGAGCCCGAGATCGGGCACGACGCCGGCGAGCACGAGGAGCGCCAAGACGAAGTACGACGCCGCGCACGTGATCGGCATCGCGATCGCGAAGCGCCGATCGTTCGCCTGCGCGAAGAACAAAACCCCAATCAACACGAAGAGCGGCGCGGGCGAGAAGACCCCGAGATCGTATTCGATGAAGAGCCCCGCCGCGACGCAAACGCTCATGTACGCGCGGAGCGCCGCGCGGCTCGGGGGCCCCGCGAGCGTGCGCCGCCACATCCATAGCGACGCCCCGCAAAGGGCGATGAGCGTCGCGATCATCGGAAAATAAAGGACGCGCTTACTGTACAAGAAGGGCGCGATCACGGTCCCCGAGCCGCTCAGCGCCGCCATCACGCGGCTGAACCCGAGCGTGCGCGACGTCTCCTCGGCGATCATCACGTGCGCCGTCGTCTCGGCGAACATCCCTCCTTTCGGCGACGACGGCAGCGCCGGCCGCGCCGCCGCGCTCGCGAGGGGCTTTCGCGCGTCCGGGATCGTCGGGAGCGAGCCGCGCGCGCGCGGGACCGCCACCGTCGAGACGGCGTCCTCGTCGGGAGGGGTTGGGCGGCGGTTCATGAGAGCTTGAGGGAGGCGAAGCTCAGTTGGACGGCTTGCAGAAGACCCCGAAGACGGTGCCGTGGTTGTTGCCGGGCTTGCACTCGGCATAAGCACCATCGTTGTTGGGATAGACGTCCACGTCGACGGCCTGATTGGCGAGCTGCGGCGGGTTCGGCCAGAGGCACGTCACCGTCTCGCACGCGCCGGGCTGGAGCGCCATGGTGGTGGTCGTTTGGCAGACGATCAGGCCGTTCACGTAGAACCCGACCGACAAGCCCGCTCCGATCGGATCGGCGCCGCGGTTGCAAATAGGCGCGTTGAGCGAGGCGCCTTGGGGCGAGCACGCGAACAGGCTCGACGGGCCGGCCGTCAAGTCGCCCGTCGCGAGGCCGTTCTGCGTGCCGGGCACGTTTTGCCGGAAGTTGTTGAGCGAGGGATCATCCCAGTTGTTCATCCACATGCTCGTCATCGGGATGGTGCCGTCCTCGTTCACGTGGGTGACCGCATAGGCGTGCTGGTTCCAAATGGTGCGCGACCGGACCCACTTGTCGTTCGCGTCCGAATACACGCGGATGCCCGAGACGCCGTGGGGGTGCGCCGCGCGGCACGTGTCGCCCGCGCCGGGCGTGCCCGCGGGCGGAGGAGCGCACTTGTAACCCTCCTCCAAACAGGCCGCATCATCCATGGCGCCGCAACACTGGGCCGTGGCCGTGCACCGGCAGAGCCCTTGATCACACGTGCCCGAGACGCAGTCCGCCGCCACCTTGCAGTGGAGCCCGGCAAACTGGGTGTCGACCCCGTTGGGATCGAGCATGGTGCACGCCTTGCCGTCGCCCGTGGGGGAGCAGGCTTTGTTCGAAGGCGTGACCAGATCCGCGCGGAAATTGCCGTCGACGTCGGCGACGATGGGGTTCTCGTACCACGTGCACGACGATCGGTATTGGCTGAACACCACCTCTCCGGTCTTGCCGTTGTAGACGCGGACGAAGCACTCGTCGCCGTAGACGACCTCGCTCGTGCCGTCGGCTTCGAAGTCGAACACGCTCGATCCCGTCACGTTGGACGAGATGTCTTGCGACGACCGCGACCAGAGGATGTAGTTGCCCGGCGTGCACAAGGTGCCTTGGCCCAAGAAGTCGCAAGGCCCGAGGTTACACGTGCCGCCCGGCCGCGGGTTGGGCCCGCAGTCGATGTCATAGATGGTGTAATAAGCCTGCCCCGCGACAGCCACCTCGGGCAGACCATCGTTGTCGAAGTCCGAGATGGTCGGCGGCCCGCCGCCGCCCGCGCCGGGCACCGGGACGGGCGGCTGCGCGAACGACCCATCCATCGCATACACGGTGACGGTGGACGCGCGCACCACGGCCATCTCGGGGTTGTTGGCGGGGAGCCCCGCGCCGAACGCCCCGAAATCCGCGACGGCCGCGTGCCCTGCGCCCGCGCCGGTGAAATACGGCTCTTGCACCCACGCGCCCGCCTGCCACTCCCACACGAAATGACCGTTGGTGAATTCGATGGCAGGGTCTTGATCCAGATTGGCCACCACCGGGAAGGTGCCTTGGGAGTAGATGGCATATCCCGGCGGCTGCATCGCGCGGAGCGCCCCGTCCGCGCCGAACACCACGCCTTCGCGCAGCACCTCGGGGATGCCGTCGTTGTCCATGTCGTGGATGGCCGGCCCGGCCCAGCCCACCGAGCAGCGGTGATTGGCGGGGTTACACGGGCTCCACGGCGCGCCCGCCGGATAAGGCGCCTTCCAGAGCAGCGACCACGCGTTGTTCTTGCGCGTGAAGGCCATGGTCGAGCCGTCGGCGCCGTACGCCACGATCTCGGCCGAGCCGTCGCCGTCGAGGTCGCCCGCGGCGAGCGACGCGGAGGACACCGTGTAATCAGGGATCGTGTCGTTGTCGACGTCGACGCCGCCCAAGTTGGCTTCGAGCGAGCAGTCCGTGCCGCGGAGCACGCGAATCACGCCGAGGTCCTCGGTGTAGTTGTCGATGACGGTGGCCGTGAACGACGCGGCGATAGAGGGCGGCCCGGCGCTCTGAGGCTTGTTGAAATTGACGACGATGGGCGTTCCCTGCACGTCGACGTGCCCTGGGAACATGTCGCCCATGGGCGCGACGGAGAACTCGCATTTGACCTTGGGCTGGAGCACCCCGGGCGTGCTCACGTTGATGCAGCCGGGGTCGTTCGGGGGCATTTGATCGCCCCACGGGACACAGCCCACTTGAGGGTCACACGTGGTGTCGTTTTTACATTGGTTGTCGTTCGTGCAGGGCGAGAGCGGCACGCAGACCCCTTGAGAGCAGATCTCGGTCGCCGGGTCGCACGGCGGATCGCACGTCCCGCCGCTCGTGCTCGTGCTCGTGCTGCTCGACCCGACGAGGATCGTGCCGCCCTCTCCGCCCATGCCCCCGCTCCCGCCGCCGGTGCCGCTCGACGTGCCGGTGCCGCTCGACGTCGTGTTTTGCGTGCCCCCGCCGCACCCTTGTCCGCTCATCGCGGCCGCGGCCAAGAGGACCGCTCCACCGACCACGACGCCGAACCCTCCGCGCGCGCGCCTGCGACGGATCATGACAATCTCCTTGAGAGAGAGGTAAGCCCGAGGCCCCGAGGATACCCAAGAAACCAAAAAAAAAGCGCGTAGAAAGGCCAAAATCATGCGATACGGGGGCCGTGCCCTGGGTCCGAGCCATCCTCCGCGATCAGAAGGTCTACGCGCGCGCCGACGAAAAAGGCGCTTTGGTGATCGAAGGCGGGCGCGTCGAGGTCCGCTATAAGCCGAAGGACGGGCGCCGTTATTCGGCCGCGGCGCGCAACCTCACCGTCGACGACGCGACGCCGCTCCCCGACGAGACCTGCGCGCCCGCCGAGGCTGTCGCAAAAGACGGCGCAAAAGACGGCGCAAAAGACGGCGCAAAAGACGATGCCAAAGGCGCTCGCGCAAAAGCCCCTTCCGCCGGGGCGGTCACGGATCTCAAGGCCGCTTCCGCGTCGGGCTCGATCATCGCCTACACCGACGGCGCGTGCTCGGGAAACCCCGGCCCCGCGGGGCTCGGCGTCGTGATCATCGACGGCCCGAGGCGCATCGAGATCAGCGAGTACCTCGGCACGGGCACCAACAACATCGCCGAGCTCACCGCGGTGCTCCGCGCGCTCGGCGAGATCGAAGAGGGGCGCGCCGCGCTCATCCACACCGACAGCCAATATTCGATCGGCGTCTTGCAAAAGGGCTGGAAGGCGAAGGCCAACGTCGAGCTCATCGCCGATCTGCGCGCGTCGCTCTCGGCCCACGGCCGCGCGCGCCTCGTGTACGTGCCCGGCCACGCGGGCGTCTTGTTGAACGAGCGCGCCGACGCGCTCGCGCGCGAGGCGATCCGCGAGCGAAAGAGCGCGCGCCGCGTGTACGAGAGCAAAGCGCCCGCGAGCAAAGCGCCCAACGACGAAGCGGAGAAGACAGCATGACCCCGAGACCTCGCCCTCTCGTCCTGTGCATCCTCGACGGCTTCGGTGAGCGCGAGGCGCGCGCCGACAACGCGGTGACCCTCGCTAAGACGCCGCGCCTCGACGAGCTCGCCCGCTCTCCGCGCACCACCATCGGCACGAGCGGGCCCGACGTGGGCTTGCCCGAAGGCCAAATGGGCAACAGCGAGGTCGGCCACCTGAACTTCGGCGCGGGCCGCATCGCGATGATGGACATCACGCGCATCGACGTGGCCGTGGCGAACGGCGAGCTGCGCAAGAACCCCGTCATCGACCGCCTCTACGAGATCGCGCGCTACGACAAAACGAGGCTCCATCTCTTCGGCCTCTTGTCCGACGGGGGCGTCCACTCGTCGATCGATCACCTCCTCGCGCTCATCGAGGCCGCGCACTTCGACGAGATCCCCGTCGTGGTGCACGCGTTCCTCGACGGCCGCGACACGCCTCCGCGCAGCGCCGCGGGCTACCTGGAGAAGCTCGACGCCGCGCTCGAAGGCGGCAAAAAAGGCGTCATCGGCACGATGTGCGGCCGCTACTACGCGATGGATCGCGACAAGCGCTGGGACCGTGTCTTCAAGGCGTACACGGCGATCGTGCGGGGGGCGGCGCCGCGATCGCCGACCGTGTTCGAAGCGCTCTCGGACGCGTACGGCAAGGGCATCAACGACGAGTTCGTCGAGCCCGTGCGCATCGGCGACTACGAGGGGCTCAAGGGCGACTTCATGGCCGACTTCTCGTCGCCGAATCCGTCGTGGAAGTGGCTCGGCGAGGAGCAAGGATTCGCCTTTAATTTCCGGCCCGATCGGATGCGTGAGCTGTCGGCGATGTTCACGCGCAAGAACCTCCCGCCCGAGGTCGTGGAGATGCTCACCGATCGCGGTAAGCCCGTGATCGCGTTCCCCGAAGATCGCTACGCGTGCATGACGGAGTACGACGCGTCGCTCGCGCTGCCGGTCGCGTTCCCCAAGGACGACGTCGCGGACTCGTTCGGTGAGGTGATCGCGCGCGCGGGCATGACGCAGCTCCGCTGCGCCGAGACCGAGAAATACGCGCACGTCACGTACTTCTTCAGCGGCGGCCGCGAGGCCCCGTTCGAGGGCGAAGATCGCAAGCTCGTGCCCTCGCCGCGCGACGTCGCGACCTACGATCTCAAGCCCGAGATGAGCGCGGCGGGCGTCGCGTCGGAGGTCGTCGCCGCGATCGCGTCGGGCAAGCACGACTTCATCTTGGTGAACTTCGCGAACCCCGACATGGTCGGGCACACGGGCGATCTCGCCGCCGCGATCCGCGCGGTCGAGGCGGTGGACGTGGGCGTCGGCGCGATCATGGACGCTGTCCGCGCGGCGGGCGGCGCGCTCTTCGTCACCGCCGATCACGGCAACTGCGAGCAGATGAAGGACGCGGAGGGCAAGCCGCACACCGCGCACACGACCAACCGCGTGCCGCTCTATTACATGAACGACGCCGACAAAGACGCGAAGCTCGCGCCGGGCGGCCGCATCTGCGACGTGGCGCCCACCATGCTCGCGCTCCTCGGCGTCGAACAGCCCGCGAGCATGACGGGGCGATCGCTCCTTCAACGCTAGGGATCGCGTGAAGGAGCCGAGGATCATCGGCGGCTACGCGGTGCGCGAGACCCTCGCGGAGGGGCCGCTCACGGCGATCCATCGCGCGGAGGAGATCTCGACGGGGCGCAGCGTGCTCGTCAAGGCGCGGAGGTCCGCGGTGCTCGCGACGTCGCCCGCGGTGGCCGCGCTCGAGCGCGAGGCGCGCGCGCTGGGATCGCTCGCGCACGAGGCGATCGCGAGGCTCTTCGCGTTCGTCTCGAACGAGGCCGAGACGTACCTCGTCATCGAGGACACGAAGGGCGACAAGCTCTCGGATCTGCTGCGCAGGAGGAGCGCGGGTCGCTCGGTCGACGTGGGTCGCGACTCCGCGTTCGCGGGTCGCTCGATCGACGTGGGTCGCTCCGACGCCGCGATCGCGCTCGCGCTCACGATCGCGAACGGCGTCGCGCACGCGCACGCGCGCGGCGTCGTCCACGGCGCGCTCGATCCCGCGCAGGTGATCGTCACCGCCGAGGGCGCGATCGCGATCTATGGATTTGCCTCGGACGGGGGCGATCGCGCGAGCCTTTACCGCGCGCCGGAGCAGGTCTTGGACGAGCCCGTGACCGCGCGATCGGACGTGTGGACGATCGGCGTGATGCTCTACGAGGCGCTCGCGGGCGCGCCTCCGTTCGGCGAGGGCGCCGCGGGGACGAAGCGCGCGCGGCTCGGCGCGATGGAGCCGCTCCCGAGCCGCGTCCCGCGCGCGTATTTGTCGATCGTCGCGCGCGCGCTCCAGCCCGAGCCCGACGCGCGCTTCGAGGACGCGCGCGCGCTCGCCGAGGCGCTGTCGACCGCGCTCGCCGCGGAGACGAACGAGCCCGTTGCCTCGTTGATCCGCGGCGGGATCGCGCGATCGCAGCCCTCTCCGCGCGAGGACGATCGAGCCTCCGCGGCGGGGTCCGCGGGGCTTCGGCTGGCTCGGCTCGGCGCTGAGCTCGCCATCGTGCTCGGGCTGATGATCGCGGGCACGACCGCCATCACGCTGCTCGCCGATCGCGAGGACGCGCGATCGCCCGGCGTGGTGAGCCCGGATGTGAAGGGCAGCGGCGCGATCCGCGTGGTCGCGTCGCCGTGGGCCGAGGTGTACGTGGACGGCGATCTCGCGGGCGTGACCCCGATGGGCAAGCCCATCCCCGTCGCGCCGGGCCGGCATTACCTAACGTTCAAACACCCCAAGGCGCCCGATGAGCCAAAGACCATTACGGTCGCGGCGGGGCAAACCGTGTTTATCGACGTCACGATGCGAATCGAGCGGGACGCAGGGGTGAAAGAGGCCGGCCCCGCCGTCGTCTCGCCGTGATCGTTATTTCGCGTCATTTCCCTTTATTTCAAGGCGTTTTGAAATGATGTGCCGCTCCCTCTCGATGTGATGCGCCGAGCCCTCAACCGCGGATCGACGCGGATCTACGCGCCTCGAAATCATTGAGCTTTGGGGCCGGCACCGAGATTGCCAAAGGGCAGGGCATGATGGAGCCGTCCCCTTCGACCGTCGCCTTGGATCATCAACGTGGGCCTCGCGCGGGCGCCGTGCTGGCCGGCAAGTACCGGCTCGATCGGGCGATCGCGGAGGGGGGCATGGCGACCGTGTTCCGCGCGACGAACCTCGACGACATGACGCTCGTCGCCGTCAAGGTGATGCGCCCCGAGCTCGCCGAGGACCCTTCGTTCGTAGCTCGTTTCAAGCGCGAGGCGTCGCTCTCGAAGCGGATGAGCCACCCCAACATCGTTCGGACGTTGGACTTCGGCGCCGAGGGCGCGACGCCGTTCATCGTGATGGAGCTGCTCGAAGGCGAAGATCTCTTCGAGAAGCTCACGCGTGAGCGCAAGCTCGATGAGCGTGAGGCGGTGAGCATCGCGGGCGACGTGTGCGACGCGCTCGCGCACGCCCACGACATCGGCGTTGTTCACCGCGATCTCAAGCCCGAGAACGTGTTCCTGGCGCAGCTCAAAGACGGATCGCGCGCGGTGAAGGTGCTCGATTTCGGGGTCGCCAAGGCCCATAAGCGCGCGCTTCGCCGCGAGGGGATCTCCACACCGGATCTCACGGTGGTCGGGGCGGTGCTCGGGACGCCGGAGTACATGTCCCCGGAGCAGTGCCGATCCGAGATGCCGGGCCCGCTCTCGGACATCTATTCGTGCGGCGCGATGCTCTATGCGATGCTCATCGGGAGGCCGCCTTTCGTGGGCAACAACCCCGTTTTGGTGGCCGCGCGGCAGGTGGGGGAGGAGCCCGAGGCGGCGAGCGCGCTCCGGCCGGGGCTCACGCCCGGGCTCGAAGCGTTGGTGATGGCGATGCTCGCCAAAGACCCGGACGCCCGGCCCGTGAGCGCGGCGAGCCTCCGCGACGAGCTCCGGGCGCTCCTGCCGTCGCTCGCGCACAGCAAGAGCGGTAGGGTGCTCAAGGGAGATGCCGAGATCGCGTCCGCGCCCACGATCTCCGTCTCGACCGTCAACCTGCCTCGGCCGCCCAGCTCACGCCCGAGCATGGGTGATGCTTCGGGGGTGGTCGAGATCATCGACAACAAGCGATCGAGCACGCGGCCCTCTCCGGTGACGCCCGTCCCACCCGCGCCGGAGAAGGCGTGTGCGGTCGACATGATGTGTGAGCCCAAACCGCCTCCGCCGCCCGTCTCCGAGGCGCCGCCGGACCGGCCTTCGTTCATCGATCGCTACACGGTCATCCTGCGGGCGATCGCCGCGGCCGGCGCGCTGGCCGCCGCGCTCGCGACGGGGGTTTGGATCGGCAAAACCACGTGCCCGGAGCGCGATAAAGCGCATTCACCTGCTGCGGAGGCGCCCCTCGCCGCGCGTCATTGAGCGCGCTTGCGGATCCTGTCCACGCCCACCGCCGTGATGATGATGGCCCCGGTCAAGAGCTCTTGAACCCAATTGGGCAGCCCCAGATGGGTGCAGCCCGTCTTGATGACCGTCATCACGAGCCCGCCGATCAACGCGCCGAGCGCCGAGCCCTCCCCGCCCGATAACGAGCCTCCGCCGATGACCACCGCGGCGATGGCCTCCAGCTCCAGACCCACGGAGTCGGTCGGATCGCCCACCGTGAGCGTCGAGAGCTCAATCACCCCTGCCAAGCCCGCAAACGCTCCTCCCAACGTGTAGGCCAAGGTCTTCACCAAAGGCACGTTGACGCCCGCGAGCAGCGCTGTCTTCTCGTTCGACCCAATCGCTACGACGTGCCGGCCAAACCGCGTGTAACGCACGATCGCCGCCACGGTGAGCGCGGCGCCGATCATCAGGAGCACGCTCGGCGGGACCCCGAGCGCGCCGGGGACCGAGAGGGCTTCGAGCCCCTTGGTGTCACAGTCGATCTTCTGCTCGTGCGCGAGGCCTTTGGCCGCGCCGCGCAGGATGGTCATCGCGCCGAGCGTGACGATGAAGGGGGAGATCTTGAGCCGTCCGATCAACGTGCCTGCGGACAAGCCCGCGAGCGAAGCGACGATGACCCCCGTGAAGGCCGCGGCCCAAGGGCCTTGTCCGCTCTTGAGCGCTGAAGCCACGATGACGGTGGTGAGCGCCACGGCCGAGCCGACCGACAAATCGATGCCGCCGAGCAACATGAGCAGCGTCATGCCCGACGCCGCCACGCCCACGACAGCGGTTTGGCGGGCCATCGTCACCAGGTTTTGCGGGCGCAGGAACGTAGCGGGCCGGAGCGCCGCGAAGAGCGCATACACGGTGACGAGCGCGAGGAGCGGCCCGGCCCAAGGTCGTTTGGCGAGCTCGTCTTTGATCTTCATGCGCTCGTCGCCTCCTTCAAGATCGCTTGTGCGTCGAGCGCGCGATCCGCGACGTCGCGCGCCGGGCCGAGCGCTCCGCGCCGCATCACCGCGATGCGATCGCACACGCCGAACAGCTCGGGGAGGTAGCTCGACACGACGAGCACCGCTTTGCCCGAGGCGACGAGCGCGTCGATGATCGCATAAATCTGCGCCTTGCTCCCGACGTCGACGCCGCGCGTGGGCTCGTCGAGCAAGGCCACGTCCACGTCGCGGTGGAGCAGCCGCCCGAGCGCGACCTTCTGCTGATTGCCGCCCGAGAGCGCGCTCACCTTCTGCGAAGGATCCGAGCACTTGACGGCGAGCTTCTCGACGAGCGCGCGCGCGGCCTCGGTCTGTCGAGCGGGCGAGATCATCGCGGGGAGCCTCGCGAGCGTGAGGTTCTCTTCGATCGAGAGCCCGAGCGCGAGCCCTTCACCTTTGCGATCTTCGCTGAGGAGCCCCATCCCCGCGGCGAAGCTCTCGGCCGGTGAGCCCGGGCCGCGGAACAGCCCGACCTTCACCTCGCCGCGCGTGACGCGATCGAGCCCGACGATCGCGCGGCAAAGCTCGGTGCGGCCCGCGCCCACGAGCCCCGCGATGCCGAGCACCTCGCCGCGCCGGAGCGAAAACGAGATGCCTTTGAGCTTTGCGCCGTCCGACAAATCCCGCACGTCGAGGATCACCTCACCGGGCTTTCGCGGAGAGCGCGGGTACATCGCTTCAATCGCGCGGCCCGCCATCACCTCGACCAGCGCGTCGATCGACGTCTCCGCGATCGCGCCCGACCCGACCACGCGCCCGTCGCGCAGCACGGTGAAGCGATCCGCGATAGCCATCACTTCTTCGAGGAAGTGCGAGACGTAGAGCACGCTCGTGCCCTCGTCGCGGAGCTTTCGAAGCACGGTGAAGAGCCGCGCGACTTCGGCCGCGCCGAGGCTCGACGTGGGCTCGTCCAGGATCACGAGCCGCTCCCCTGCGACGGTGAGGGCGCGCGCGATCTCGATGAGCTGTTGCGCGGCGGGCGCGAGATCGCCCGCGCGCGCGTCGAGATCGATCCCCTCGGGCGCGACCTTGGCGAGCGCCGCGCCCGCGCGATCGTAGAGCGCGCGGCGATCGACGATCCCGAAGCGCGAGGGCGTGTCGCCGAGCAAGATGTTCTCGGCGACCGACAAATGAGGGCAAATCGCGAGCTCTTGGTGGACCATCGCGACGCCCCGCCGCCGCGCGTCGACCGGGCCTTTGGGCGCGTACGGAGCGCCCGCGAGCGTCATCGATCCGCGATCGGGCTGGGTCGCGCCCGCGAGCACGGAGAGGAGCGTGCTCTTGCCCGCGCCGTTCTCGCCGACGAGCGCGTGGATGGAGCCGCGCGAAACGCTGAGATCCACGTCCGCGAGCGCGATCGTCGGCCCGTACGCCTTCGAAAGGCCGCGCGCGGAGAGGACCTCACTCACCGAGCCACGGCTTCAAGTCGGGGGTGAGCAGCGCTTTGATGGCCGGCTCACCCATGTTCTCTTTGGTGGCGAGGTGCGCGCCCGTGTCGATGCGCTTCTCGATCGGCTTCTTTTCGAGGTGCTTGATCATCGCGTTCACCGCGAGGTAGCCCATGTTCATCGGGTCTTGCAGCACGAGCCCGTGGAGATGGCCTTGGGAGAGCGCGGCCACGAGCTTGTCCGAGCTGTCGAAGCCCACGAACTTGATCTTGCCCGCGAGCCCCAGCTTTTGCAGCGCGAGCAGCATCCCGAACGTTGTCGACTCGTTCGGGCAGAACACGCCGCTGACGCCGCCTTCGGCCGCTTTGTTCGCGGTGAGCAGGCGCTCGCTCTCGGCGAACGCGCTCTCGGTGGTGGCGCCGCCGTAGCGGTTGTCGCTCACGACCTCGACGCCCTTGGCGCCGCGGAGCGCGAGGAGCGCGCCCTCCTCGCGGTTCTTGGTGCTGGCCGAGCCCTCTTGATACCGCAGCACAACCACCTTGCCCGCGTCGCCCATGAGCTTCGCGAGGTGCGCGCCGCCCTTCTTTCCCGCCGCTTTGTTGTCGGTCGCGACGAAGCTCACGTGCGCGTCGCCCGCGAGATCCGAGTCGAAGACGACGACGGGGATGCCCGCGCTCACCGCGGCTTTGACCGGCGCGACCAGGGCTTTGTCGTTGAGCGGCGCGAGCACGATGCCCGACACGCCCTGCGCCACGAAGCTCTGAACGAGGTCGACCTGCGATTTGAGATCGTCCTCTTTGAGCGGGCCTTTCCACACGATCGGGACCGCCAGCTCGCGGCTCGCCTTCACCGCGCCCGCGTGGACGCTCTTCCAGAACTCGTGCGTGGTGCCTTTGGGGATGACCGCGATGCTCGGCCCTTTCGTACCGCCGCCCGAGCGGCACGCGGCGGCCGCGGACGCGGCGATCAAACCCATGAGGAAGCGCCTTCGGCTCGACATGCGTAGCACCGTAGCGGCACGCGGCGCGCGGCTGCAATGATGTTGAACGCGCGCGGGATCGCTCCTACGCTGGCCCCAGCGTATGAAGAGCGTCGACGAGCGCAAGCAAGAGCTGAGAGCCCTTCGTCTCGCGCTGGCGGACGAGCCGATCAGCACGGAAGATCGGCGGTATTTCGATTTTTATGCGGCCAGGGGCGAGCCTCGCGGGAGCGATCCCATCGCGGACCTGCGCGCGACCATCGAGAGCAGCGAGAACGGTGACGGCGCCACCACGTGCCAGCTCTTCAGCGGGTTTCGGGGAACAGGGAAGAGCACGGAGCTCAAGCGGCTCGCCAAGGAGCTCGCGAGCGCAGGGTTCGTCGTCCTGACCGTCAATGGGGGTGAGGTCCTGAACCTCCATCAACTGCTGGAGCCGGCGGATTTGCTCATCGGCGTCGCCGCAGATGTGGCAGATATCGTGGCGAAGGATGCTGGCAAGAGCCCCGCTGCGCGCTCGCTCGGAGAGCGCATTCACGAGCTCTTCGTGAACACCGACGTGGACCTGACCGAGGTCGCTTTGGGCCTCGGGGCGACGGTGGGAAACCCCGCGCTCGGGGGCGCCGCCACGATCGACGTCGCCAAGCTCAAGCTCCAGCTCACCAAAAATCCGTCCTTCAAGCTGCGTGTCCAAAAGGCGTTCCGCAACCGCTTCGCCAAGCTCTCGGAAGATTTTCAGCGATTTATGGATGTGGCGAGGGCTGCCATCGTAGAGGGGGCGGGGCGGTCCCCCGTGCTCCTCGTGGATGATCTGGAGAAGATCCGTGGCACCGGCGCCGATCAAGACATCATCCAAAAGGGGATGGAACAGATCTTTTGGCAGTTCGACAAGGCCCTCCACATCGATGGTTGGCACACGGTCTGGACCGTGCCACCTTATCTGCCGCTCGTGAACGGCGACGTCGCGAACCTCTATGATGGCTCGTTCGTCTTGCCGATGGTCCGGCTCTGGGAGCAAGACGAAGCGAGGACGCCCGACCCTGATGGGATCGCGGCGATGCGTCGTTGCCTTCGAAAGCGAGGTGATATTGACGATCTCTTTCTTCACGAGGAGCTCTTCGACCGTGTCATCGTCGCGTCCTCCGGCCACCTCCGTGATTTGCTCCGCCTCATGCAAGACGCCGTACGCGAGGTGTTCAAGCAGAAGGACCCAAACGCGCCTCTCAACGAGGTGCTCGTCGGGCGCTTGATCGGGGATTACGAGCGTGGTTGTCAGCAATCGGTCTACAACGACGATTTGCCTTGGCTCGCGACGGTCGCCAAAGAGCGTAGGATCCGGCTCCCCAACCAAGAGATGGTGGCGCGCGCGTCCAAGCTCCTCGACACAGCGGTGGTGATGAACTATCGGAACGGTGGGGAGTGGGTCGACGTATGCTCTCCTGTCCAAAAGCTCTTGGGCTGACATGGTGATCGCTCGCCCCTCTGCTCGCCCCTCTGAGGAGCAATGGGAGCTCCTTACGACGCTCTTGGAGCTGAGCGTCGAAGATCGGTTCGAGCTCGTCCTCGTCGCGTGCTCGGAGCGCGCCGTGGAGGAGGCTTTTTATTGGAGGCTCGAAGAACATTGTAAAAAGGAGGAGCGGCCCTTCTTGGCCCCTGCCCTGGGCGAAGATCCGCTCGATTGGCTCACGGAGCTGCGGGGCGCTCATGTCGAGGGGACGGGCAAAGCTCGGGTCCTCTTTTTGCGGCTGCCCGAAGCGAAGCGGGTGTTCATCCTCCATCGGTTGAACGAGAACCGGGACAACCTCCGGCGCGAGGTGCGAGGGGTCTTGTGCCTGGTCGGCGGCCCGGATTTTTTGCGCGTCGTGCCCAACGAAGCACCTGATTTGTGGTCGGTGAGGGAGAAGACGTTCGAGCT
>CAYTJL010000022.1:0-31070 GCA_964437785.1 uncultured Polyangiaceae bacterium | reverse complement strand
TCGTGCCCAACGAAGCACCTGATTTGTGGTCGGTGAGGGAGAAGACGTTCGAGCTCGCGTCGCTGGTTTTTCACGGGGCGATGGACCAACGCGGGGCAGCGCCCATCGAGGCTCCTCCGCGAAGGACCACATTGCCTAGGAGAGCTCGTTTGAGCGTGAGGCTGTTTGATTTTCCATTGATCGCAGCGGGCGATGACGAGCCCGAGGGACCTTTGCTCACGCCGCGCGAGGAGGAGATCATGAGGCTCCTCGTTCATTCGCCCGCTAGTGAAAAGGAGATCGCTGCAAAGCTCGGGGTTAGCTACCTTACCGTACGCAAACACATCGAGAGCCTCTATCGCAAGCTCAAGGTTCGATCTCGCTCGGAGCTCATGATGATCGCGCGCGCCAAGCTCGCGTGACGGACCTGTCATGAGCGCGCAGCATGCCTTGGTGGCTGCGCGCGATTTGACGATGGGAAAAAGCCCTCTCGGCGCGTATGCTCGCGCGCCATGGCGATGAACGAGCGGCTCTACCTCGGGATCGACGTCGGCACGGGCAGCGCGCGCGCAGGGCTCTTCGACGAGCGCGGCCATCTCCGCGGCGCGGGCGCGCACCCCCTCGCGATGAACCGCCCGCGCGAGGACTTCGTCGAGCAATCTTCGGACGACATCGTCCGCGCGTGCGGCGAAGCCACACGCGCCGCGCTCCGCCAAGCCGGCGCCCAAAGCAGCGACGTCGCCGGCATCGGCTTCGACGCGACCTGCTCGCTCGTCGCGTTGGGCGAAGGCGATCGCCCCGTGTCCGTGAGCCCGGACGGAGATGACCAGTGGAACGTGATCGTGTGGATGGATCACCGCGCGGTCGAAGAGGCCCAACGCATCAACCAAACAGGGCACCGCGTCTTGAAATACGTAGGCGGGGTCATCTCGCCCGAGATGGAGATCCCCAAGATCGTTTGGCTCAAGGAGCGTTTGCCCGAGCGCTTCGCGACGATGCAAAAGCTCTACGATTTGCCCGATTTTTTGAGCCATTGGGCCACGGGGAGCGACGTCCGTTCGCTCTGCACCACCGTCTGCAAGTGGACCTACATGGGCCATGAGGCCACGGACGACCAACCGGGTTGGGACAAAAGCTTCTTCGATCAAGTGGGCCTCTCCATGCTCGCCGACGAGGGATATGCCCGCATCGGCACGCGCGTGAGGCCCATGGGCGAGCGCGCAGGCACGTTGTCGCCAAAGGCGGCGGAGGCGCTCGGGCTCACGGCGGGCATCCCGGTCGCCGTGTCGATCATCGACGCGCACGCGGGCGGGCTCGGCCTCTTGGGCGCGCCGCTCGACGGCGCTTTGCCCGACGAAGAGGCGCTCACACACCGACTGGCGCTCATCGGCGGCACGTCCACGTGCCACATGGGCGTCTCCAAAGAGGCCTTGTTCGTGCCGGGCGTGTGGGGCCCTTATTACGCCGCCATGATCCCCGGCATGTGGCTCACCGAAGGGGGCCAGTCCGCGACGGGCGCGCTCATCGATCACGTGATCGCGACCCACGCCCGCGCGGCCGAGCTCGGCGAGGAGGCGCGCCGCAAAGGCACGACCGTGTATGCCTTGCTCAACGAGCGCCTCGACGCGATGGACGTTGGTCGCGACTCCGCGTCCGCGGGTCGCTCGATCGCCGCGCGCGAAGGGGTGAAGATCCCCGCCGCGCTCACCCGCGCTCTCCACGTCTTGCCCGATCACCACGGAAACCGCTCCCCGCGCGCCGATCCCTCGCTCCGAGGCATGGTGAGCGGCCTCAAGCTCACCGATTCGGTGGACTCGTTGGCGCTCCTTTACCTCGCGACGATTCAAGCGCTCGCGCTCGGGACGCGGCACATCCTCGACGCGATGAACCGGCACGGCCACCGCGTCGAGGTGCTCTTCGCGTCGGGCGGCGACACCAAGAACCCCCTCTTTTTGCGCGAGCACGCGGACGCGACAGGCTGCCGCGTGGCGCTCCCGCAAGAGCCCGAGGCGGTGCTGCTCGGCGCGGCGGTGCTCGGCGCTGTCGCGTCCGGGCGCTATCCGAGCGTCGTCGAGGCCATGGGCGCCATGAACCGGGCAGGGAGCGTGATCGCGCCGAGCCCCGAGGCGAAGCGGTATTTCGACGCCAAATACGAGGTCTTCCTCGCGATGTACGACCACCAGATGGCGTATCGA
Organism: uncultured Polyangiaceae bacterium; assembly: GCA_964437785.1. Taxonomy (GTDB): domain Bacteria; phylum Myxococcota_A; class Polyangia; order Polyangiales; family Polyangiaceae; genus CAYTJL01. The sequence continues at coordinate 28,896 of CAYTJL010000022.1, read as the reverse complement.
AGGAGCATGGAATCATGGACCTGAAGGGCAAGAGGGCGCTCGTCACGGGCGCGAGCAGCGGGCTCGGCGTCGCGTTCGCGCGGCTCCTCGCGGCCCGGGGCGCACATCTCGTGATCACCGCGCGACGCGTGCAAAACCTGGAGTCGCTCGCCGAGGAGCTCCGCGACAAACACGGCGTCGAGGTCTCTGTCATCGGCCTCGACCTCTCCGAGCCCGACGCCCCGCAGAAGCTCGTCGACGCGACCGAGGGCAGCAAAAAGCCCATCGACGTGCTCATCAACAACGCGGGCGGCGGCATCCACCAGCGCTTCGTGGACATCCCTTGGGAGCGCACGTTGCGCCAGATTCAGCTCAACGTGACCTCGCTCACCGAGCTCACGTATCACTTCACGAGGGCCATGGTGAAGCGGGGCTTCGGCTACGTGCTCAACGTGTCTTCGGTGGGGGCTTATTCACCGACGCCCACGTACGCCACGTATTCTGCGGGCAAAGCGTACGTGCGCGACTTCAGCGAGGCCATCGCGTACGAGCTCAAAGACACGCCCGTCCGCGTGTGCAGCTTGTGCCCCGGCCTCACCGAGACCGAGTTTCACAAGGCCTCCGGCCACACCCTCGCTCCCGCCCTCAAGTCCACGCGGATGAGCGCCGAGGACTGCGCCACGATCGGCCTCTCGGCGCTGTTCCGGGGGCGGAGGAACATCATCTCGGGGCTCATCAACAAGATCTCGATGTTCATGCTCCGCTTCTTCCCGCGGCGCATGTTGGTGTGGGGCGCCGCGCTCACCATGGGTGAGCCCAAAGCATCCATGGAGGCGAAAGGTTCGTGATCGCTTTGGCGCCGTCGAGGGTGATACCGTTTGAGGGGGACGATGAGCAGCTCCGATCGCAACCCGGGCGACGTCCTCGATAGGCGCTATCGCCTGATCGAGCGCCTCGGTCGAGGCGGCTTTGGCGACGTGTGGCACGCCGAGGAGCTGCTCCCCGACGGCGCGCCGTTCCGCGACGTCGCGATCAAGCTCCTCGACGGCGGCGACACGACGGATTGGGCCGAAGAGGCGAAGCTCCTCGCGTCGTTCCGGCACCCGTCGCTCGTCACGGTCTACGCCGCGGGCATCCTCGACGACGGCGGCTCCGGCGTGCGGTTCGTCGCGATGGAGCTCTTGCTCGGCAAGAGCCTCTCGGACGTGCTGCGCGCGCGCGGGCCGATCCCGTGGCGGCGCGCGTTGGGCTGGGCTTTGTCGGCCGCGACCGCGCTCGACGTGATCCACGCGCGCGGCGTGATCCACCTGGATCTCAAGCCCGCGAACCTGTTCCTCACCACCGAAGGCGCGCTCAAGGTGCTCGATTTCGGCATCGCGCGGCGCAAAGGCGATCTCCGCCGAACAACGGGCGCCCCGCGCGAGCGCCCGACGCGCGCCGACTCGTCGCTGTTCGAGATCGCCCACGATGGGGGGACCCGCTCTCCCCCACCCACCCGGTCCCCCCAAACCCCCCCGGGCTTACAAACGTGGGAATCCCAAACCATCGAGGACGAGCCGCCCGCGAGCGTGACCGACGTGTTCGGCGCGACGAGGCCCATCGGCGCGGCGTCGCGCACGCGCGTCGTGGTCGGCACGCCGGGGTTCATCGCGCCCGAGGTGCTCGAGCTCGGCGAGCCCACCGCGGCCGCGGACGCGTACGCGTTCGCGGCGACGATCGCGCAGCTCATTACGGGCCATCTCCCGCAGGACGCGCCGGACGAGCCCGTGACCTGGGAGGACTCCACCGCGGTGAGCGCGTGGCTCGACGGCCTGCGGAGGGCCACGATGCGCGGCAGCCTCAAGCCGTTCCTCGTCGATCCCGAGCGCGTCCCGCGCGGCCTCATGCGCCTGCTCGTCCGCCTCCTCGCGGTCGAGCCCGCGCAGCGGGGCGTGGTCCCCGGCGGCCTCGCCGCGCTCTTCGAAGAGGTATGGGATCGCCCGTTCGGCGTGCCCGATCCGCCGTACGTGGGGCTCTCGCCGATCCCGCCCGACGCCGAAGGGCTGCTCTTCGGGCGCGACGACGACGTCGGGAGGCTCGGGCGCGATCTCGAGCGATCGCCGTCCGTCGCGCTGCACGGGCCGCGCGGCGCGGGCAAGACGTCGCTCGCGATCGCGGGGCTCGTGCCGTACCTCGCGCGCCGCGGCGCCGACGGCAAAGACGATTGGATCGCGCTCCACGTCGTGCCCGGCGAGGATCCCGACGACGCGCTCATGGACGCGTTCGCGGCGCGATCCATCGAGCGCGCCTCGGGCGTGGACGCGCTCGCCGCGCACGCCGAGCGATCGCCCATCGGGATCGCGCTGGTCGTCGATCCGCTGGGCGATCTCGCGCGCGCGCCGAAGGACGCGAGGGAGCGGATCGAGGCGCTCGTGATCGCGATCGCGTCGGGCCCGCTGCGCCCGGGCCTTCGCCTCATCACCGTGATGGACGACGAGTCCGCGCCCGCGATCCTGGCGATGGATGAGCTCGGGCCCGCGCTCCGCGCGTCGCTCCGCTTCGCGGGCGCGCCGCCCGTCACGGCGATCCACGACATCACGGCCGCGCCCGCGCACTTCGCGGGCGTCCCGCTCACGGGCATCGACGCGGTCGCCGAGGACCTCACGCGCGAGCTCCGCGCAGGGCCCGCGCGGCTCCCCTTCGTCGCGCTCGCGCTCCGCACGTGGTGGGGGACGCGCAGCGACGCCGGGCTCGGGCACGCCGGGTGGACCGCGATGGGCGGCGTGAACGGCGCGATCGCGAAGCACGCCGATCGCGTTTTGTCCGCGCTCTCCGCCGAAGATGCGCTCTTGGCCGAGGAGATCCTGCTGCGCCTCTCGACCACGAGCGGCGTGCCCGTGAGCTGGATCCGCGCCGAGCTCGTCGCGGCGATCGCGGCAGGGCCGAGGGGGCGGGGCGACGCCGCGAAGGTCGCCCGCGTGCTCGCTGCGCTCGAGCGCGAGCACCTCGTCCGAGCGTCGCGCGCCTCGGTGGAGATAGGGCACCCCGCGCTCCTCACGCGCTGGGATCGCGTGGTGTCGGCGCGCCTGCGCGAGATGGATCGGCTCGCGCTCTTGGAGCGCCTGCGCGAAGCGGCGTCGGCGTGGGATCGATCGGAGCGCAGGCGCGACATGTTGATGTCGAGCGAGGCGCTCCGCGAGCTCCGCGCGCAAGCGATCGTCGTGGGTCGCGACTCCGCGTTCGCGGGTCGCTCGATCGCGGACGGCGGCGCGGCGAAGCTCGGGCTCACGACGGTCGAGCGCGAATTCGTGGCCGCGAGCCTCCATCTCGCGAAGGTGCGCGGCGTGCAGCGCGCCTCGGCGATGATCGTGGTGATCGCGGTGATCGTGCTGGGCCTCGCCGGCAACGAGATGGTCGCGCGCGCGCGGCGCGCGGAGCAGGAGGCCGATCGGCGCGCGGCCCAGCTCGCCGAGGTGACCGAGCTCGCCGCGCGATCGCGCCGGACGACGGACCCTTATCACCGCGTCGCGTACGCGGCGGCCGCGATGGCGCGCGGCTCGACCGACGGGATGCTCCCGCTCGATCTCTTCTTCAACGCGTCGGGGCTCGTGCGCGCGGACTTCCTCACGCTCGATCACGTGCGCGGCCCGAGCTTTCCGTGGGGCGGCCGCTTCATGATCGGCGAGGGCTCGGCGTCCCTGCTCGCGCTCGTCGATCTCGCGCCCCACGAGCCCGAGGTGATCGACGAGGTCGACCTCGACTTCGACCCCGACGACAAGTCGCAGGGGCACTTCAAAAAGCCTCGTTTTGGCGTGTTTCGCCCGCACGACGCGCCGCTCGTCGAGCGCGTGCCGCTCGCGTTCACGACGGGCTTCGTGACGCGGTCGACCTCGGGCGAGGTGAAGATCTTTCGGATCCGCGGCGACGGGAGCGTCGCGCTCGCGGCGATCGCGCCCGTCCGCTGCTCCGGCGCGGTGCAGGCGGCTACGGCCGCGCCGGTGCTCGCGTGCGCGTCGGAGCGCGGGCTCCTCCGTTGGGATCTCCGTCGGGGCCGCGGCGCCGAGGTGATCGACGCGTATCCCTTCGGCGGCAACGTCTCGGCGATCTCGGCCGACGGCGATCGCGTCGTCGCGATCGACGGCAGCGTCGCGCTCCTCTGGTCGTCCACCGAGGGGTGGGCCATCGAGCACCGCGCGCCCACGCCGCTGGTCTTCGCGGTGGTGAGCCCGCGCGATCGCGCGGTCGCGCTCGTCGAAGAGGGCGCGTTCTCGATCGTCGGCGACGACCCCAAAAACCGCGGCGCCGTGCTGTTTCGAGAGCGGCTCACGGCGAACCGCGCGACGTTCGGCGGCATGCCGTCGAGCGCGCGCTTCAGCGCGGCAGGGATCGATCTGGCGATCTGCGGCGCGTCGGGGAGAGGCGCGTATTACTACCTGCGGAGGGGCGGCCGCGCGCCTTCGGATCCGCTCCCCAAGGACGATCCGTGCGCGCGCGTGCGCGAGCAGAACGAGCCCGTGGTGATCCCCGAGGGCGGCGAGATCGCCGAGCTGAGCGGGCTCCGCATGGGCGATCACGGGCCGCGGCGCGGCGGGTTCAGGCTCAGCAAATACCGCTTCTTGGGCCGTGATCTCGCGCTCCTCGACGCGGGCAGGCGCCCGAGCACCGGCACGAAGGAGGGCAGGCCCGCGGCGGAGCGGCTCCTCCGCTTCGTCGCGCGCGACGATCACGGCGACCCCGAGATCGCGCCCGCGGGCCTCGCGGTGAGCGCGATCGAGCGCGCGGACAACGTCGTGCTCGCGCAGGTCGGAGCGGACGTGAACGTCTACACGCTGCCCGATGAAGGGATCTTGTTCTCGCGCCCGGGCAACCTCCTGCCGCGCTGCGCGGATGGGCGGTCGCTCGCGTGGCAGTCGTCGAAGACGTCGTTCAACGTCATCGACGTCTACAAGGGCACGCTCATCGCGGAGATCCCGCGTGAGCCAGCGTTCGTGATCGGCACCGACGGCGCGTGCGCGCACCTCTACACGCAGCGGCTCGACGGCGCGATCGTCGCGGCGCCCCTCTCGCCCGGCGGACGAGCGCGCGTGCTCGGCGTGGCCGACGGATACGTCTACGACGCGCGCCTCGTCGCTCCTCGCGGCGACGCCCCGGGCGCGCTCATCCTCGCGCTCAGCTCCGGCGCGATCGCGCGCGTGATGGACACGACGCTCGCGATCGAGGTGCTCGGCTACGCGTCGCCGCGCGCGACGGCCATCGGCGAAGGGCCGCGGCCGGGCGAGATCGCGTACGCGGACGCGACGGGCGTCGCGATCCTCTCGCGCGCGGGCGCGCAGCGCGTGCTCGACACGAACGGATCGTTCGTCTGGGAGGATCTGTCGGTGTCGCCCGATCGGAGCTCGATGTTGCTCGTGTCCTCGGACCGCATCGCGGCCTTGGATCTGATCCGCCGCGAGCTCATCGGCGCGATCGCGATCGAGGGAAGGACAAGGCTCTCGCGCTGGGACGACGAGGGCTCGGTGCTCGCGTGGTCCTACGATCGGATGGGGCAGGTCGAGGGGATCGTGATCCCGCGCGGCGTGTCGCTCGCGCGCGCGGTCTCCGAGGTCGTCTCGAACCTCGACGTCGATCGCGGCAAGCTCGTCCCGAAGCGTTGATCAGTCGCTGTCGTCGGCGTCGATCGCGTCGTCGTCGCTGCCCGAGCCGAACGTCTTGGGGTCGACGTTGTTCTTGGTGATCCACCTGCGGAGCTGGTTGCGGTGCCACCCGAGCGTGCGCGCGGCGCGCGTGACGTTGCCCTGCTCGCGGCGGAGCGCGGCCTCGATCACGTCGCGCGGGAGATCCCCGCGCGAAGGCGCGGGCGTGACGGACTGCGCTGAAGGCGGCGCGGGAGGCGCGGGGAGGCGCGGAGAGGCCACGGCGCTCGACGAGGTCTGCGTGTCGGCGCGGCGCGGCTCGGGCGGCGAAGAGGGGCGGATGCTGCCGGTCGACGGGGCCGAGATCCCGATGCCCGGCTTGCTCTCCGCGGCGGTGCGTGACTCGACCGCGATCTCGAGGCCGGCGGCCGGGGAGAGATCGCGATCTTTGACCGACGTGCGGCCGTCGGCGAGCGCCTCGCGCGCAGCGCGACGGATCTCCGAGAGCAGCTCACGCACGTTGCCCGGCCACGGTCGGAGCGCCGCGCCTTCGATGATCGAAGGGTGCGCGGTGAGGCGCGGATCGACGCGCGAGAGCTCGCGCTGCACGAGGTACGGGAGGTCTTCGAGGCGCTCGACCAGCGCGGGGAGGCGGACCTCGGGCCTGCCGATGCGATAATAGAGATCCTCGCGGAAACGGCCGGCTTGCACCTCGCCGCGGAGATCCTTCAGCGTGGCGGCGCAGAGGCGGACGTCGACCTTGCGCGGGTGCGCGGCGCCCAGCGCGACGACCTCCTTCAGCTCCAAGACGCGGAGGAGCTTGGGCTGCACCGACAAGTCGAGCTCGGCGACCTCGTCGAGGAAGAGCGTGCCTCCGTCGGCCGATTGCACGTAGCCCTCGGCGTCGGCGTTCGCGCCCGAATAGGCGCCGCGCCGCGCGCCGAAGAGCAGGCGCTCGGCGAGCCCGGCGGGGATGGTGGCGCAGTTGACCGCGACGAACGGGCCCGCGGCCTCCCTCGACGACTGCGCGCTCGCCTTGGACCAGGCCGCGTGATACGCGCGCGCCGCGAGCTCTTTGCCGGAGCCGCTCGGCCCCGTGAGCAGCATCGACTCGCCCGCGATCGCCGCGCGCACGATCGAGTCGCGGCTCTTGCGCAACGTCGGCCCGACCACCTCGTCGGCCGAGACCTCGACGCCACCCCGGAAAAACAAGCGGATGTCGTTGACGAACAAGAAGAGGCTCTGGCCTACGCGCAGGAGCCTCGGCAAACGCGCGAACGTCTCGGCGCGCACGCGGCGGCCGTCGACGAAGGTGCCGTTGCGGCTGTCGAGGTCGGCGACGTGCACGCCGTCGGCGCGGAGGGTCACGCGGGTGTGTCTCCGCGACACGCGGTCGTCGGAGAGCACCACCATCCCATCCGCGGCGACGCGGCCAATCTCAATCGGCCCTCCGTCGAGCCTAATTGGAGTGCAGCGGGCTTTGCCCTCGGTGAACATCAAGACCATCCCCGGCGTCGGCCGGTCGAGCAGCTCCGATACGAGCCCGCTCTCCTCGATCGTGGTGATGGCAGTAGTCGCGGCTGTTCCCATGGGGTTATCGAGTCGGGTAGCTACTCTACTACCAAACGTGGGCGAGGGTCGTGTGGCGCGTATCGAACATGCGTTAAGCTCCGAGAAAGGTCGCTCGCTCGCGCTTCGTCTCGCGGGCGTGCGGCGACGTTTCGAAGGCGGCATTTTGGCGGTCGACGGCGTTGATCTCGAGGTGCAAGACGGCGAGTTCGTCGCGCTGCTCGGGCCGTCGGGGTGCGGTAAGTCGACGTTGCTGCGGCTGATCGCCGGGCTCGATCGCGCGGACGAGGGGGAGGTCTTCGTGCCGATCGCGTCGCAGGGGGTCGCGTACGTGTTTCAAGACGCGCACCTGCTCCCTTGGCGAACCGTGCTCGCGAACGTCGCGTTGCCCTTGGAGCTCAAAGGCGCGCCCCTCGCCGCGCGCGACGAGGCCGCGCGCGCCGCGCTCGATCTGGTGGGCCTCTCCGAGTTCGCGCGGCGAAGGCCCATGGAGCTGTCGGGCGGGATGCGGATGCGCGCGTCGCTCGCGCGCGCGCTCGTGGCCTCGCCCAAGCTGCTCTTGCTCGACGAGCCCTTCGCCGCGCTCGACGAGCTGACGCGGCAGAGGCTCGACGACGAGCTCCGATCCCTCTGGGACAAGCTGGGCGTGACCGTGATCTTCGTCACGCACGCGATCGCGGAGGCCGCGTATTTGGCCGAGCGGGCGGTGGTCTTCTCGGCGCGCCCTGCCAAGGTGGTCCTCGATCACCCCATCGATCTGCCGCGCGCGCGCAGCACGCTCACGCGGAGCGAGCCCGCGTTCGGGCGCGCGACGCGCGCGTTGTACGAGGCGCTCGCGGGGGGCGAACGATGATCTCTCCGCGCATGTGGACAGCGCGCGCGGCGCCCCCCGTGATCGCGTTCGGCGCGTTCGTGTCGGTGTGGGAGCTCGGATCGCGCGTCCTCTCGGTGCCCGCGTTCCTCCTTCCGCCGCCGTCGGCGATCGCGCGCACCATCGTCGCGAACGCGGGCCCGCTCTCCGCCGCCGCGGGATCGACCGCGAAGGCCGCGCTCATCGGCTTCGCGTTGAGCGCCGTCGCCGGCGTGCTCGCCGCGGTGATCCTCGCGTCCTCGCGCACGCTGACGCGCGCGCTCTACCCGTACACCGTGTTCCTCCAGACCGTGCCCATCGTGGCGATCGCGCCGCTCATCGTGCTCTGGTTCGGGCCCGGGACGGTCTCGGTGTCGGTCTCGGCGCTGATCGTGTCGGTGTTCCCCGTGATCGCGAACACGATGGCGGGCCTCCGATCCGTGGACCCCGCGCTCCGCGATCTCTTCCGCCTCTACGGCGCGGGCCGCCTCGACACGTTGATCAAGCTCGAGCTCCCGTCGTCGGTCCCGAGCATCGTCACGGGCCTGCGCGTCGCGTCCGGCCTCGCCGTGATCGGCACCATCGTGGGCGAGTTCAGCGCGGGCTTCTCCGAAGGCGCGGCGGGCCTCGGGATCTTGGTGCTCTCGGCGAACCGGCAGCTCAAGACCGATCTGCTCTTCGCCTCCGTGCTGCTCGCCTCCGCGCTCGGCCTCGCGCTCTTCGGCGCGGTCGGCGCCGCAGGATCGCTCCTGCTCCGCCGGTGGCATCCTTCGGAGAGGGAGCCGTCGTGATCACCGCCCGCGCCGCGTCGATCGTCACCGCGCTCGCGCTCGTGAGCGCCGGCTGCGCGCCGAAGAGCGAAGGATCTGCTTCGGGGAGCGAAGCGCCCGCGGGCTCCGTCTTCGCGCGGAGGGCCGCGAGCTCCGCGTCGGATCCCGCGGCGCCCAAGGTCGCTTCGTCGATCGATCCCGGCGCGCTCGCCGAGCTCCTCCTCGACGCGCCCAAGCCCAAGGCGAAGGTCCCGACCGGCGTCGATGGGGGCACCGCCATCGGCACGGACACGACGCTCCCGCTCCCGTCCGCGTCGGCGAGCGCCGGGCCCGCCGCGCCGCCCGCGCCGCAGCCTTCGTCGAGCGCGCGCGCCGAGCGACCGATCATGACGAGCCACGCGATCGAGCGCGCGCTCCGCGCGGAGGTGTATTGGCACCTCGTGCAGCGGTGCCGCGATCCGTCGGGCGCGATCCTCCCGCGCGAGGCGGTCCATCTCTCGTTCATCGTCGACGAAGAGGGCGAGATCGTTCCCTCGACGATCACGTCGAAGGTGAGCGACAAGCGCTTCGTCGAGGCGTCGCGCTGCATGCAGCGCGAGCTCTCGATGATGACGTTCCACGCCCCGGCGTCGGCGCGCGGCCGACGTCACATCATCAAGGCCGACGTCCCCGCCGCGGACTGACGATTCGCCATCGAACCTGCTCGTAACGACCGTGGAACACCCTCTAGCCGCAGCGATCGCACTGGCCGCGGAGCTGCACCTCGACGCCGCCGCGACGGATCGAGCGCGGAGCGCTCTTGGAAGCGTCGATTTTGACGTTGGTGTCGGGGAGGCACAGGACCTCGCCGCACGTGTCGCACAAAAAGTGCGGGTGCGCGGCGCGCTCGTGCGCGCCTTGCTCGCGCCGCAGCTCGAAGCGATAGACGTGGTCGCCGAGGTCGGTGCGCCGCACGAGCCCGGCCTCCGTCAGGTCCATCAAATTGCGGTAAATCGTGGCGCGATCCCACTCGCCTTCACCGAGCTGCTCGACGATCTCGGCGTGGCTCAGCGGTGAGGCCGCGGCGAGGAGCTGATCCATCACGGCGATCCGCGGCGCGGTCGCGCGGAGCCCCGCCTCGCGGAGCTGGTCGCGGAGCTCGTCCCGGCGAGGGATCCCCTTTGCGGCTGCCACCCTATGTTTCTAGTCTCGGAGAGCACCGGCTGCAACGCGAATCCTGGTGCAACTCGATTACGTGAGGAGGGACGCCATGTCTTCGCTCTCGACGTTGCCGCCGCTCAGGACCGCCACGGTCGGCCCTTCGGGCGCGACGATCCCGGTGAGCAGCGCGGCCGCGGTGATCGCGCCGCTCGGCTCGACCACGAGCTTCATGCGATCGAAGAGCGTCCGCACGGCGCTTCGGATCGCGGCGTCGGGCACGGTGACGACGCGCTCCAGGTACGCGCGGTGGTGCGCGAACGGGATCGTGCCGACGCGGATCGCGAGCAGGCCGTCGGCGATGCTCTCGGTTTTGTCGAGCAGCACCGGCTCGCCCGCTTGAAACGCGCGGGTCAGCTTGGGCGCGCCCTCGGGCTCGACGCCGATCACCTTCGCGCGCGGGCAGAGCCGCTTCACCGCGGTCGCGACGCCCGACGAGAGGCCGCCTCCGCCGACCGGCACGAGCACCGTCCCGACCTCGGGCAGATCGCTCGCGATCTCGAGCCCCACGGTGCCTTGGCCCGCGATGATCATCGGGTGATCGTACGGCGGTACGAGCGTCATCCCTTCGCGCTCGGCGAGCGCGCGCGCGCGCTCCATGCGGTGCGCGGTGGTGGTCCCCGCGAGCTCGATGCGCGCGCCGAGGCGCTCGGCGCCCGCGCGTTTGGCGCGCGTCACGGTCTCGGGCATCACCACGGTCGCGGGGATGGAGAAGAGCTTGGCCGCGATGGCGACGGCCTGCGCGTGGTTGCCGGACGACGGCGCGATCACGCCGCGCGCGCGCGCCTCTTCGGGGAGCGCGGCGACGAAGTTGTACGCGCCGCGCAGCTTGAACGCGCCGCCGCGCTGGAGGCTCTCGGGCTTGATCCACACGCGCTCGCCGAGCTCGGGCGCGGGCAGGAGCGGGGTGCGGATCGCGACGCCGTGGAGCGCGCGCGCCGCGCGGGCGATGTCCTCGGTGGTGATGAGCTTGGTCATGGAACGATCTTGTCGAAGGCGTCGCGCACCATGCCTTGATCGTCGATCGCGCGGCCGTGCAGCCCGCCGCCGTCGATGTCGATGACGAGCGCGTGGCGGAAGCCGCCGGAGGAGACGCGATCGACGCAATACGAGCGCTCGGTGTTCTCGTCGACGTTGCCGATGAGCCCGCCGCCGCCCGCGGTGGTCACGTACGTGAGCCCGCCGATCTCGAAGCGCTCGTAGCCGTGCATGTGGGCTTGGAGCACCATGGTGACGCCGTATTGGAGGAAGATCGGCTCGTATTTGGCGCGCAGGTTGGGGTTGTCGCCCGTGTCTCCGCACGTGACGAAGGGCTTGTGAAAGTAGACGATCGACGCACGGAAGCCGGGCTTCGACGCGGCGTCTTCGAGCTGGGCCACGAGCCAACCGCCCTGCGTGTCGCCCACGTCGAGCGGAGACTCGGTGTCGAGCGCGAAGAACCAGATGCCGCCCCATTCGAATCGGTAATACGCGCGCGTGCCGTCGAAGCCCGCGCCGCCGAAGAAGCGATCGATGTACGCCTCGTATTCGCCCGGCTTCTCGTGCTCGTGGTTGCCGATCGAAGGGAAGAACGCGCCTTGCGAGAGCATCGGCTGCATCACGGGGAACCACGAGGCCCACGTCTCGAGCCCCGAGTCGTAATACTGCACGTCGCCTCCGTGCAGGGTGAAGTCGGGGTTATACGGCAGCGCGTGCGTGAGGACGTCGTGCGCGTACGTGCCGAGGCCCGGGTTGGTGTCGCCGATCGCCAGGAACGTGAACGGGTCGCCCGACGCGCGCGACGTGCAGAATCGGCCCTCGCGCGAGGGCTCGGCGGCGAGGTGATAGCGGTAGCAAGTGCCCGGCGAGAGCCCGGTGAGCGAGGCTTCGTGGAGGTAATACGTGCCTTTGTAGTCGGGCGGCGCGTTCGTGTTGAGCGGCGCGGTGAAGGTCTCGGGCACGTCGAACGCCGTCGCGCTCGACGCCACGGCGACCTCGGCGCCGCCTGCTTCAGGCGCGAAGACCACGTTGGGGTCGCCGTTTTGCGCGCACGCCTCCCAGCGGACGAGCGCGCTCGTCGCGTCGGCGTGGAGCGACCAAGGGCCTTTGGTCACCGACGAAGCAGGGCAAACCAAGCCTTGGCCGCCTTGGCCGCCTTGCCCGCCTCCGGCGCCCGAAGACGAGGACGATGAGGACGACGTTGTGGTGAGGGGGAGAGTCTCGTCTCCGCACGCGGCGAGGGAGATGAGCGCGATCGCACCGAAAGAGAGCGCTCGTTTCACGAGCGAGAGACTACTTCAGGGCGTGCCACGACTTGGTGAAGATCGCCCAGTGGCCGTTCACGTAGGTGAGGCCTTCGTACACGGTGCCGGCCTTTTGGCCGGGCTCGACGAACTTGAAGCAGTAGAGCGTGACGCCCGGCTTGAGCTTGGGGGCGAGGTCTTTGTAGGCGCCGGGGAAGCAGTGCTTGGACTTGTCGCTGCCGGACTTGAACTCGTCGCTCGTCACGCCGTCGAAGAACAGCACCTCGGTTTGGGTGGGCTTCGCGGGCTTGATCACGACGGCGTTCTTGCTCCACGCCGGTTCCATGTGATCGCGCACCTTCTTGGCGGTGTCGGCGTCGTAGACCGCGTCGTAGTCCGCGGCGTCCGGCCGGAGCGATTGGCTCAGCTTCCCGTGGTCGGCGCCCGCCTTGACGAACTCGTTCATCACGGCTTTGGCGCCGTCGGGCGAGTTGGGGTGGCCGAAGCGCTCAGCCTTCTTCTTGCCGCAGCCGACAGAGCCCATGGCCGCGAGCCCGAGCACCACCACGAGCGCCAGATTCCTCATTGATCGAATCGACTCCTCTCGGCGCTGCGCGGCTCAAATTCCGGCCGCGCACGCTCGTGGCAGAGCTAGCCCAGCCACCACCCTGCGGCAAGGGCGCAGCGGGATCCTCGTCCCCGAAAGGCCGTCGTCCGAAAAAGGAGGGTGCCTCTCTCCCGGCGCGGGGCAACGAGCGAGCGCGCCTCGGGCTGCTCGGGCGGATCGCGTCGACGGCATGTCTCATCGAGCTTTACAGCGGCGCGCCGAGCGACGACGACGCGATCGCCTGCTTGGGCAAGCTCATCGCTTTTCGCCAGCAACGGCAGCGGGACGCGGGCAAGCGCCCGCGAGCTCAAACGGCTCTCGAGACGCAAAGCCCTCTCTCCCAGCGACGTGCGCCGGCGCTCTTCGCGAGCACGTGGTGTTGGATCATCGCCGCTCGGCGCCCCGCAGCCGCTTTATCGATGTTCGGCGCGACCGCGGCGCCGGGCTGGCCGAGAGGTGTATTCTTCGGCGCGGGCAGGCTCGTCGGCGCCGAGGGCGCGCTCTCGGTGGGGATCATCGACGCGAGCGAGCTGCCCCGTGAGCGATCGACGTTGCTCGTCCGCTTCATGGCCGCAGGGCCGCTCCTCGCAGGTGCGATCGCGGAGTTCGCGGCGCTGGAGGATGACGCGATGGAGCGTACCGTGGCAGAGCGGATTCTGGTAGATTTGGAGCACGCGCTCGGGGCAAAACCGAGCCCAACTCCCGAGGAGAAAGAGCTCATCATGACCATGCAAGTAACGTGGACGGATAGGCGACGCCTCGCACTCGCGGAGGGGCGCGAGGTTGGGCGCGCGGAGGGGCGCGCGGAGGGCAAAGCGCATGCGGTGTTGACGGTGCTTCGTGTCCGCGGAATCCCCGTCCCGGACGCCGCGCGCGAACGTATCGAGACGGAGGCGGACGCCGCGACCATCGAACGTTGGCTCGAACGGGCGATCGTCGCGGCCTCCATCGCCGAGGTGCTCGACGACGCGCACGCCCGATGATGCTCGCGGGCTTCTTAGCAGGCTGTTAGGGCTCGCGCAGAAATAAAGGAAGCTGCGACCGCCGATACCATCGCTGCGCCAAGCGGCCCACCGCGCGGAGCGCGTCACGCGATCTCGCGCAAGAACCCGTTCATCCCCGCTCTTGCTGCGGGCTCGTCGCGCCAGTCGCGCGGGTAGCCGAACGACACCTCCTCGAACCGAACCCCCTCGAAGATATCGGTGCCTCGCTTGTGCAAGTGGCCATAGACCACCACGCTCGCGCCAAAACGAACGTGCCAATCTTCGGTGCGCCTCGTTCCGCACCAAATCGAGAACCGAGGCACCATCTCGAACCGCACGAGCCGCTCGGTGAGCGGGAAATGCCCCGCGATCACGAGCTTGTCGCCCGCGACCTCGGCGAGCCTCCGCTCGGTGTACGCGACGCGCGCCTCACACCACGCCGCGCGCGACGGATACGGATCGGGCGCGAGGAGCAGCTCATCGGTGCAGAGCACCCCCGACTCCTCCGCCCACGCGACCGCGCGGTGCGCGGGGACGTCGTCGGGGCGAAAGCTGTAGTCGTAGAGCGTGAAGATGGGAGCGATGGTGAAGGGGCCGCCGCGGCCGTAAAAGCGCGCAAACGGATCTTCGGGCGTGAGCGCCCCGAAGCGCCGGCAAATCGCGACGAGGCGCTCGTATTTGTCCACGCCGCGCGGCTCCCCGTCGAAGGTCCAGAGCTCGTGGTTGCCCGGCGTCCAAATCACCTTGGCGAAGCGCTTGGCAAAGGTGCTGATGGCGAGCTCGACGTGCGCCTCGGTCTCGCCCACGTCGCCCGCGACGATGAGCCAATCCTCGGGGTGCGGCGCGACGCCGAGGAGCGCCTCGCGATTGGCTTTGTGGCCGACGTGCAGATCGCTGATGGCGTAGAGCTTCACTAAACCGCAGGCAGCGTGCTGCTCTCGATCATCTCGCCCATGGCGACACAGATCTTGCGCGCGCCGGTGAAGGGCTTTCGCGCGTGCGCGATGAGCATGTTGTCGAGCATGATGATGTCCCCCTTTTGCCAAGGGAAGGTCTTGCAGCGCCTCCAAAAGAGGTCGTCGAGCGCCTTCATGGTGGCGTCATCGATCTTGCTGCCGTCGCCGTAATACACGTTGCGCGGCAAACCCTCCTCCTTGAAGAGCGCCACGAGCGATTTGCGCGTGGCCGGGTCGAGGCAATACGGGTGATGGAGCTGCACCTGATTGAAGAACACGACCTCGCTCGTGACCGGATGGCGCGCGACGCCGCGCGCCTTTTGCTTGATGCGCAGCGTCCGGCCCCGGATCCACTCGCACGTCATCCCGCCGTCGGCGCAGATCTTCTCGACGACCTTCTTATCGTCGGTCTTGAAGAAGTGTTGCCACGACACGTCGATGTCCTCGCAGAAGTTCCGCACGTAGAGCAGGCCCTTGTCGCGGAATTTATCGAGGATGGCGCGATCGACGGCGCCCGCCACCTCGCGGCAGTCGAGCAGGGGAGTCTCGCCGCCCGTCTCCGAAGGCTGCACGCAGAAGAAGAACTGCTTCATGGGCCAACGCGGCAGGTGCGAGCTCTCGTTGTGAAAGAGGATGGCTTGATTGGCAGGATACGGTGTGGACCCATACACCTTGCTGCCCACGCCCTCGCGCGGCAGGTCGCCGTATTCGCCGTAGAGGTCGGGGCAGATGGCGCTCGCGACCGCCTCGAACTCCTCGGGGCTCGTGAGCCCGAACCCGCGGAAGAGGAGCGCGCCGTGCGTCCCGAGGTTCGAGACGATGAAGCTCCGGTTCTCCGCCGCCCACGCGGGCAAGGCGACGCTCGCGCCTTCCACCGCGGGCGAGAACACGAGCGGGAACGCGTCGCTCGCGGAGATGTACGACGTCTTGACGGGGCTGCCCGCGGGGGGCGCTGGCGCTTGCCTGGTTTCCATGGGGGTTTCGTGCTGCGGTTAGGGGCTTTCCGTTACGAAAAGGCCAAATTGTGAGATCGCGGAAGATACCCCAAGGGCCCGCCCTTCGCAAGGGGGGCCGCGCGGGCGCATATGTCTTTACGTGGGCACGAAGGGCTTTATCCTCGCTGCGCTTCCGGGGGCTGCTCAGCCCGAGCGATTCTTGGACAAGAAGATAGAGGTCACGCTCGCGGGGTGAGCGGCCGCCCTCAAGGGAGCTTGAACACGAAGAGATCGCCCTCGGCGATGACGCCGAGGAGCTTGCCGTTCGAGGTCGGATAGAGCGCCATGATGGAAGCGGCCTTGAGCGGCTTTGAGCTCTTGAGCGCGACGCTCTTCTTGTCTTTGATCTGCTCCAATTTGCCCTTCGTGTATTTGAGCTTGAGCCCGATCGAGCGGATCTCGGCCTCGTCCCCGGGCGGCCAGCCGATCGCGAAGATGGCCTCGTAACCGTCCCTCGTCAATCGCTCGACGAGCTTGGGCGTGATCTCTTTGACGATCTCGTCGAGCTTCTCTTCGCACTCGCCGGGCTGACAGACCCGTTGAATGTCCTTTTGATGCCCCTCCTCATCGGTGTAGATGAGGTCGAGCCCGCGGCCGGCGCCGACCCGTGCGTCCTTGGGAAAGACGAATCCCTTCTTGGTCGCCGAATAACCGATCCTCCGGCCACCTGCTTTGAGCAGGTCGCGCGCGAGCGTCTCCACCGCGGAGGGCTCGTTCGACGGAGGGGCCTTGGGCGCGTCGGCGGTCGCGGTCGCCGTGGGCGGCGGAGGCGCGTCGGCCGTCGACGTCGCGGTCGGCGAAGTGTGCGCGTCACCCGGAGCGTCGGGGGAGGCAGGCGGCGAAGAAGGGCCGCAGCCGAGCGGGAGGGCCATCAGGCAAAGCCGAAGCCACATGAGCGAGCGTTGGATCGACATGCGCGCGAGCGTACGACATTCGCGAGGTTTCGCCGAGAGGTGATATCCATGGTCGTGATGCGCTCCCGAACGCTCGTCACGATCGCTGCTTTGACGTCGCTCGTCGTGCTCGCTTCGCCGTCGATCGCGCGCGCGGACGGCACCGCGGACGAGGCGGAGCTCCATTTTCGGATGGGCGCGGCCGACTTCCGAAAGGGCGACTACGAGGGCGCGCTCGCGCACTTCCTCGCGTCGAACCGGCTCGTGCCGAACCGCAACGTGGTCTTCAACATCGCGAGCACCTTCGAGCAACTGAAGCGCTGGGCCGACGCGCACCGCTATTACGTCGACGCGCTCGACGGCGAGAGCAAGCCCGACGCGATCGCCGCCGTGCGCGCCGCGATCGCGAAGCTCTCGCCCAACGTCGCCGTGCTCGACATCGCGACCACGCCGCCCGGCGCGACGATCTACATCGATCGCAAGGACCTCGGATCGCGCGGGCGATCGCCGCGCCCGCTCGCGCTGCCCGTGGGCCGTTACCGCGTGATCGTCGAGCTCGAAGGGCACGAGCCGCTGACGAGCGAGGTGATCGACGTCGCGCTCGGCAGCGAGAAGAAGGTCGCGCTCGCCCTCCGCAAGATCGCGGGCACGGTCGACGTGCGCGCCGACGGCCCGAAGAGCGCCGCGGTGCGCGTCGACGACGAGAAGGGCCCCGTCGCGTGCAACGCGCCCTGCTCGATCGAGCTCGCGCCGGGGACGCACGAGATCTTCGCGTCGGCCGATCAGTGGGCGACCGCGCGCAAGAGCGTCACGATCGCAGCGCGGCAAAAGGCTTCGGTCACGCTCGCCATGACGCCGCTCACCGGATCGGCCGTCGTCAAAGCCGATGAGCTCGGCGCCGAGGTCGCGGTCGACGGCAAGGTCGCGGGCTTCACGCCCGCGGTGATCACGGGCCTCGCGGTGGGCAAACGGCGCGTCAAGGTGAGCCTTCGGAGCCGCACGCCCGCCGAGGTCCTGCTCGACATCGAGCCCGATCGGCAGGCCGAGACGCCGCTCATCAAGCTGGAGCCTTTGCGCATCGTGACCGCGGTGTCGCGCTACGAAGAGCAGATCGACGACGCGCCGAGCTCGCTCTCGATCGTGAGCGCCGAGGAGATCCGCGCGTTCGGCTACCCGACCATCGCGGACGCGCTGCGCGGCGTGCGCGGTTTTTCGGTGGGCAACGATCGGGCATACGCGGCGGCCACCGTGCGCGCGCTCGGCCAGCCCGAGGACTATGGCAATCGCCTGCTCGTGCTCTCGGACGGCCAATCGCTCAACGACAACATCAACAACAGCTCCACCATCGGCAGCTCCGCGCGCGTCGATCTCGAGGACGTCGATCGCATCGAGGTGGTGCGCGGGCCCGGCTCGCTGCTTTATGGGGCGGGCGCCTTCTCCGGCGTCGTCAACTTGGTGACGCGCCCGCGCGACGACAAAAGCGCTGTGTTCGGCTCGTTCGGCGTCTACGACAACAACGTGATCCGCGGGCGGGCGGGCTTTCATTACAACTTCGCTCCCGACAAAGGGGTTTGGGCCTCGGTCGCGCTCGCGCACTCGGAGGGGTCGAGCTTGGCTGTCCCCGCCGGCAAATCGCGCCGCGCGGTGGAGGGCGTCGAGGCGTTCACCGGCGTCACCGCCGCGGGGCGAGGGTGGGTAGGGCCCTTTTCGCTCCAATGGCTCTATGCGCAACGTGGCCAGTCCGTGCCCGTCGGCGCGTTCGCCTCCATCGTCGGTGATCCGAGGACGAGGCTCGACGACAAACGCATGATGGCGGAGCTCAAGTTCGAGCGGCAATTCGCGGGGATCGTCGACGTGCTCGTGCGCGTGCACGGCAATCGCTACACCTCGCGCGAGACGTTCTCGCTGCCCGGCGAGCTGTACGTCGAGGACTACGTCGGCACGTGGGTGGGCGGCGAGGCGCGCGTCGCGGTGCGGCCCACCAAGTGGCTTCGCCTCACCGCGGGGGGAGAGGGCCAATATCACCCTCAAGCCACCATCGAGGGCACGGTCCGTGACCTCACCACAGGAGGCTTGTCTACGTACCTCGATGAGAAGACCCCGTATCGGTTCGGCGCCGCGTACGCCATCGCGGAGCTCACCCCTTCGCGGTACATCACGCTCTCGGGCGGCGCGCGGGTCGACATCTATTCGACGTTCGGGGTCATCCCGGTGCCGCGCGGGGCCGTCATCCTTCACCCGGTCAAAGGCAGCACGCTCAAGCTGATGGGCGGCCGGGCGTTCCGCGCGCCGAGCATCTATGAGCAGGTGTACAACGATGGTGGCTTTACACAGGCGCGCGCGGTCGATCCTTCGCGCGGGCTCACGCTCGGGCCGGAGTCGGTGTACTCCGGTGAGGTGGAGTATTCGCACCGCTTCGCCGAAGATTGGGTGGCGCTCGGCGCGGGGCACGCGAGCTACGTGCAAAACCTCATCGAGGCGGGCGCCGACGCGCCGGGGTCGAGCGTGCTGCGCTTTCAGAACAGCGCGGTGCCCGTGCTCGTGGCGGGAGGAGATGTGGAGATCCGGCGCGAGATGCGGAGCGGGTGGATGGTGACCGCCGCGTATGGATACCAGCGCGCGCGCTACCTCTCGTCGAGCTTGAAGGACACGCGGGTCGCCGCCGTGCCGGAGCACGTGGGCTCGGTCAAAGGGGTGGCGCCGCTCGTGCCCAATTACCTCTCGCTCGCGCTGCGGGTCACGGTCGAGGCGCCGCGGAGGATCAGCCTCGATTCGAGCGACGTCACCAAAGGCGCCTTGCTCGCCGACGTGGTCGCCTCGGGCAAGGTGCCGAGATACGGTATCTGGTACAACCTGGGCGTCTACAACGTGGCGGATTGGCGCTGGGAGGTGCCGGTCTCGTCCACGTTCGCGAGCAAGACCATGCCGCAAAACGGCCGCACGTTCTTGGTCAACGTGGGGTTCGAGTACCCGCCCAAGGGGCTTTGAAGGCGCGTCAAGCGGCCTCGAAGGCGCCGTCTCCCTCGATCGCGCGGAGGTGGGCGTCGAAGACCTCGTGATAGAGCCCTTCGAGGCGCTGTGTGAACGCGCGCCCGTCGCACAGCGCCGACGCGAGCAGCCTCTCGCGGAGCGATCGGCGCAGCGAGGCGAGGCGCCGGGGGTCGGAGGCGAGGCGACACGCGATCTCGACATAAGCATCTTCGGAGCGCGCCACGAGCTCGGGCAAACCCGCCGCGGTGAGCAGCGATGCGCCGACGTTGTGCGCGTGCAGAGGGCCCGTGAGCGTCACCACGGGGACGCCCATGAAGAGCGCCTCGCACGTGGTCGTGGTGCCGGCGTAAGGGAAGGTGTCGAGCGACAAGTCCGCCGAGGAGTACGCCGACAAATGCTCGTTCGTGGCGCGGAGGAGAGGGAGCCAATCCACGCGATCGAGATCGATGCCCGCCCGCTCGATGCGGGCGAACAGGCTCTGTCGCCCTTCGGGGCTCGAAGCGCTTTTGTTCTTGAGGAGGAGGCGCGCGCCGGGGACCGCGCGGAGCACACGTGACCAGACGGAGAGCACGTGATCGTTCAGCTTGAGTCCGTTGTTGAACGACACGAACGTGACGCCGCCCCGCGTGAGGCACGGCAGCGGCGCGACCGGCGGCGCGCCCCGAGGAGGCGTGTAGCAAAGGAAGCACCCGGGCACGCGCAGGAGCCGTTCGGTGTGGAGCCCCTCGGCGCCTTTGGGATCCGCGATCGCGTCGGTGATGCGGTAGTCGATGGAGGGGAGCCCCGTCGTGTTGGGATATCCCAAGTACGTGAGCTGGACGGGCGCGGCGCGGAGCGCCATCACGTCGAGCCTGTTGTTGGAGGTGTGACCCGCGAGATCCACGAGGAGGTCAATCCCGTCCTGCCGGATCATCCGCGCGACCTCCTCGGCGGGTTTGCCGTAGATGGGCCGCCACGCGCGCATGTGCTCCTTGAAGACAGCGGTCTTGGGGTCCTCGCGATCCATGTTCGCGTACCCGATCACGGCGACGTCGCGGGAGTGGTGTTTAATCAGGCCCTCCAGAAAATAACCCACCGAGTGGGCCGAGAAGTCGGGCGACAGATACCCCACGTGGAGCGGCCGCCCGCGCGCCGGCGCGCGCCGCTCGATCGGGGGGAGGGGAGGACTCTGCGCCTGAAAGACGCGGCCCCACGCGGCGTGCTCCTCGTACGCGCGGCTCGGCGCGAGGCCGGTGCGGTAGTTGATCAACATGAGGCTGTTGTGTTGGGCCGCGCGACAGCTTGGATCGAGCGCGAGCGCGCGCTCATGGCATCGCGCGGCCTCTTCGAATTCGCCCTGCTCCTGCGCGACCACGCCGAGGCAGTTCCACGCGGCCACGTAGCCCGGCCGCAGCTCGATCGCGCGTTCGAGGGCCGCGCGCGCCTCCACGTAGCGCCCGCCCGCCGCGTAGAGGCCGCCCATGTTGTTGAACGCCTCGGCGTAACAAGGATTGATGGCGACGGCCCGTTGATAACACGCGAGCGTGCGCGCGGCGTCCCCGCCGTCGTTCAGCGCCACCCCCAAGTTGTTGTGCGCCTCGGCGAATTCCGGGTCGAGGAGCACCGCCATCTCATAACATGTCTTGGCGCGGCGCCGCCGCCCGGCCTCCGCCAGCGCGACGCCGAAGTTGTACCAGACGAGCGCGGAGCGCGCGTCGTGGAACAACGCTCGTTCATACCACACGAGGGAGCGCCGGAGCCTGCCTTGGGCCTTCTCTTGATTGCCAATCTCGCTCATCACCTCCGAGAGCGCCCGGCGCGCGGCGTGGTTCGAGGGATCGAGCGCGAGCGCCTGCTCATACCATCGAACCGCGCGGCGGAGAGCGCCTCGCTGCCGGGCGACGGTGCCGAGCCCCATGTGGACGTCGGCGACGTCGGGGTCGTCCTGGAGGGCCCGCGTAAACCAGCGTTTGGCCGTGCTCAAACGACCGATCTGCGCGTACATCACGCCGATGTTGTAGCTCGCGAGGGGGTGGCTCGGATCGTTGCGGAGAGCCCTTTTGTAGATGGCCAACACCTCTTCGAGGTAGCTCCCGCGCACGCGGTCCGCGCGCTCGTGGGTCTCCTCCGCTTCGAGCTTTCGCGCCGTGCCCGCGTCCGTCCATGCCTCCGCGACACGGCGGCGCAACGTGGGTGAGCCCGGGTCGGCGTCGCGCGCGCGCTCCCACGTCCGCGCGGCGGCCTCGTGCAACCCCGCGTTGCGATATCCGATCGCGAGCGCGCCGAGCGCGTCGGGAGAGGGGGCTTGATCCACCGCTCGCCGCAGGCAGGCGAGCGCGACCTCGACGTCGGGGGAGATCTTCGCGCGCCACAGGGCGTCGCGGGGCTGCCTCGGGCTCATGGGGTCGGCGTCGCGCAAGCTCATCTCCTCACTCGGCACCGGCCGTTACCCGAGCGATCGCGCGCCGGGCAAGAAAGTGACCTCTCAAGTTGGCCACCCCGGAGAGATCCATTTATGGCGCTTCGAAGCGCGGTTCGCGCCGGCCAACGACCATGCCCCCTCCCCACGCACGCTACGGAGGCACCCTCCCGCCGCACCCCGCCACCGTGGCGCAGCCCACGGCATCTCCGACGCTCTCGCGGATCCCCGCGCCTCACCCCGCGACCCTCGCGCCGAGCCGGCCCCCTCATCCGGCGACGATCGTTCAGCCAAAGACACCTCCGGTCATGACGTCGCGCGATCCGCACCCTGCGGTGTCGGCGGCGCCGCGGGCGCCTCACCCTGCCGCAGCGGCGCAGCCCAAAGCACCCATCGCTCCAGCGCCGCGCGATCCGCATCCTGCGGTGTCGGCGGCGCCGCGGGCGCCTCACCCTGCCACGGTGGCGCAGCCCAAAGCCCCCATCGTCTCGGCGCCGCGCGGGCCTCACCCCGCGACGCTCGCGGCTCGCTCGCTCGCGCAGCCCAGAGCACCTTCGATGATGATGGCGGAGCGATGGGTGCACCCGGCGAGCGCCGTCTTGAAGCAAAGGCCGCAGCACCCTTCGGCGATCCTCTGCTCCGTGGCCCCTACTCTGTCCGTCGCGACCACGGGGATCAGCCTGCAGAGGCTCGGTCAATTCGCCTTTCAGGTGGGCTTCCGCGTGAACCCGGCCCAATCCGGGTACGTGGTGCAGCAGGTCGACAGGGCCGCTGTCGTCACCGCCCGTTATGGCACCAAGAACCACGCGCTCTCGGCGGCGGAGATCGACTCGATGTCCTCCACGAGCCCCAACTACGCGAACTGGACGCGGTATTGGGAGGTGTTCGACGTCGACACGAGCGGCGCGTCGACGAGCGATGATCAATTCTCGTTCTCTCAAATGGATCTCCAGCAGTACACGAACGCGACGTACACCGACATGAACGGCAATTGGACGTCCGACGGCACGTTCACGATCACGGGGACGGCCAGGTTCTATCCCGGCGTGATGCCGGCGACCGCGTTCAACAAGGGCGCGACCACCAACCCCGCCAACGGCCTTGCGTGGGCGACCACCAACCCCGGCTTGGCGACGGCGGGCGCGTCGGGGACGTACACGCACGCGGCGTCCGTGACGTGGCAAGGCTCGGCCAAACAGACGTTGACGTACGCGTGGGGCACCAACCTGGTGACGAGGAAGACGACGGTCTGACACGCTGCCACGAGGGCGCGTGATCGGGCTTATGCGGGGCTCGGCGCGCGCGCGACGGAGAGCTGGTCTTTGACCTGGAGCGTGCCGATCGGGCAAAACGTGGGGTCGAGGAGCGCGGAGGCCCCAAAGCACATGAGCGCTTCGTCGACGCGCCCCATCGCCCAATGGCAAAGGCCCATGTCCCAACGCGTCCTCGGGTCGTCGCCGTGGAGGGCCACGGACTCGGCGAAGAACGCGAGCGCCTCGGTGTGCCCGCCGTAGCCGTGCGCGAGGAGCCCGAGCTCGAACGCGAGGTCGTAGCGCTCTCCCATCCAATAATAGTTCGCCCAGACGCGCGTGATGGTCCGCAGGACCTCTTTGCGCTGCGACTCCGTCGCTCCCGCGACGTGGCTCCACAGCCCCGGCAGGCACTCGCGCAGGATGGCAGGGTCCCAATGGCTCATCCGAATGGCGGAGAGGAGCGGATCGAGCCCGAGGTGCGGGATCCCCACGTGAACGCCTCGGTGCGACACACACCAATCGTCGGGCCCCGCGGCCTCCACGGCCTGCTCGTAGGCGAGCGTCGTCTCGTCTCCTTGGTAGTCGCCGAGCAGGAGGGCCGTGACGATGAGATACGTGCTGCGGTGCGGCGCCGTCACCGCGCGCCCGCCGCGCGCGCGCGCCCACTCGCCGAGAGCGTGGTAGTTGACAGGGAGCGAGATGCACCCGCCGTGGCGGGCAAACACCGTGTTCCAGGGCGCGCGCTCGACGTCACCGTAGTCGGCCGACAGGAGGAGCATTCGCCCCGAGGCCAAGGCCGAGAGGCGGCGGAGACATCGAATCGCCACGCACGGGAACAGGAACGATCCCGAGGCGCCCTCGGCGCTCCGCCGGAGCACGTCATTGAGCTCGGGGTCATCGTGGTAATAGGCGGCCTCGGCCGGGCGGCGCGAGAGGCTCGGCGAGAGGCGCTCGAGGAGCCCGGGATCGGCGCCTTCGCGCGGGGGATCGGCCGCGGTGAGCGACACCAGCTCTTCGAACAGCGCTCCTTGCTCCGTCGAGAACACGTCGTTTGGGACGGAGTCGAGGACGTAATTGGCGATCACGCCGAGGGGGTTCTTCAGGTCCCCTGCGCGGATCGTGATCTTCGACTCGATTAAATCGAGGGCGTCACTCTGCTCCATGTCGAAGAGGGCGAAGTCGAGCACGCCTTGCTCCACGAACGGCCGGAGCTTCGGGTGGTCGCGCCAATAACGGAGGTTCTTCTCGGTGAAGTCCGTCATCACGTAGCGGAGGCGCACGCCCGCGGCGGAAGACCGTTTGTGCATCTCCGTGAACGCCTTGAGGAACAAGTAGGCGAATCGGCCGCTCCCCGCGCCGAGCTCGACGATGGTGAACGGCTCACGGGGATCGAGGGGAGGGCTCGCCGTCGCGCAATCGCGCAGGAAGCCGAGGGCGACCATGGCCTCCGCGCGCGCGAGCACGCAGTTGTTGGTGACGTAGTGGGGGACGCGATCGCTCCGCCACGCGTCGATCCCGACCTCGTCGTAATAGGCGCGTTGGAGCGGCCATACGATGGATTGCGAGAGACGCCCCTTGGTCCCGAGCTCGCTCGTCGCGCTCGTCGCATCGTTTGCCGCCGAAGGTTCGGGATCCATGGTCTCCGGGGAGAGCACGCTTGCGTCGAGAGGGCCAAGTTTCTTGGACGGCGTTTTTTTCGGGAGGAGACGCTGGCAGAGAAGGTGTGCGAGCGGATAGAAAGAGGGGAGACTCCCCATGCCCCACCGGCGATCATCCCCACCTCCGCCTCCGCCTCACGAACGGCGTGTCCCTGCGCCACGGCGATCGTCTTCGGGGATCGCGGCGGGCATGGGGGCAGCGGACATCGCGCCGCTGCTCGCGCCGTGGCTGTCCGACGCGGAGGACAGGGAGTTCGTCGCGCGGTGCATCGCGACGGAAGGGCCGATCCACCACCGTGTCGCGAGCGTGGCGCTCATCCGGCTGCTCGGCGAGGCGCTCGAAGCCGCCGGGGGAGCGCCGGCGCAGGAGAGCGATCGCGACATCCCGGTGCCGTTCCGCCTCCCGCCGCACTTGGATCGGCACGGGGACGAGGAGGCGCGCTACCCGATCCGGCTCTCACGCCGCGCGGTGGAGAGGCTCGCGACGAACGGATCGGCCGACGTGGCGGCGCTCGCGGACGCGATCACGGACGGCCCTGCGCACCACGCGCTCGCGAACGTGGTGATGGCGAACCTGCTTGGGGCGCTGCTCGAGAGGCTTGGTCAGAAGGGATCTCCGTGAAGCTCCCGGCCGGGATCCACGCGGCGTTTCGACTCGCCGCGGCGGAGCTGGGGATGTGCTCCGCCGCGCGCCTCTTCACCCGGGAGCTGTCGTCGAGCGGCGGTGACGAGCTCCTCGAAGAGGCGCGTTCGGCGCTCGGCGACGAGTTCCCCGTGTTCGATCAGGTGGCCGCGGAGGCGCTCGCGGGGAGCCCGCCCGGATCGATCGATGCGACGGGGGCCGCGAAGGCGATCGGCAGCGCGTCCACGGTGCTGATCGTGGGCCTGGAGGCGTTCTTTCTCGATGCGCTCGTGCCGCTGCTCTCCGATCGGCGCGTGGGGCTCATCTTCGGCGAAGGCGGGCTCCAAGGCGACGTGCGACGCATCCTCGCGAACTTCGGTGACCGCGTGGAGGAGGCGCGCATCGGCGACGTGCAGCGGTGGGCGGGCAACCGGAGCGCGCTCGTCACGTTCCTCTACGGCGTGCGGAACGTGAACGTGTACGTGTCGCCCGTGTGGCTGCGCGTCGCGGGCTCGGACGTGCGCACGCAGTTCCGAACGCTGGTGGGCTGGGACATCCTCGGGCGGCCCACGTCGCTCTATCCGCGGTGGCTCGTCGAGTCGCCCATCGAGCCTTTCTCCAAGGTCGTGGGCCCATGACGACGGCCGGCGCGGTGATGACGGCGATCCTCGTGATCGCCCTGATCCTCCAGGCGATCTTCGCAAAGCGGCGCGTGTTGATCGTCACGTGCGCGGCAGGGACCGCGTGCCTCGCGTCCGCTGCGTTTGGCCTCGCGACGCCGCCTCAGCTCCTCGCGTCGGTGCCGTGGGACGTGCTCGTGATCCTCGTCGCGCTCGGCCTGCTCTCGCGCATGTTGGCGGAGGCGCGGCTCTTCGATCGGCTCGCGGTGACGGCCACGCGCGCGAGCCGGGCGGACGCGCTGCGCACGCTCGTCGTGTTCGCGTTCGTGATGTACGTGGTGAGCGGCGTCGTGAACAACATCACCGCGCTGGTGCTCGTCTTGCCGGTGCTCCACGTGCTCCTCAAGCTTGCGGGTCCGAGCCAGCGCTACGTCTCGTGGACGGTCGGCGTGCTGCTCACCGCGTGCAACCTCGGCGGCGCGGCGACGCCGATCGGTGATTTCCCTGCGATCCTGCTGCTCAGCGGGGGGCGGATGACGTTCTCCGGCTACCTCGCGCGCGCGACGCCTGCGACGGCGGTGGCGCTCGCGGCGCTCATGATCCTCGTCGTGGTCGTGGTGCGGCCCGCGCGCGGCGTGGCGCGCGATCCTCTGTCGGCGCGGATCACGCGCGCGATCGTGGAGGCGATGCACCGCAAGGTGGATCTCGATCGCCGCACGTTCGTGCCTGCGGCGGTGGCGCTCTCGCTGATGCTCGTGGCGTGGATCGCGTTGCCGCAGCGCTGGGGGATCACGCCCGATCTCGTGTGTTGGCTCGGCGTGGGGCTCGCGCTCGCGCTTCGAAGCCGGCTCGGCGAGAAGCTCGTTCGCGCGGGCGTGGACTCGGAGGCGACGTTGTTCCTCCTGTCGCTGTTCGTGATGGTCTCGGCGGTGCGAAAGACAGGCATGTTCGAGGTCGTGGCGCGCTCCATCGAGACGATGCCAATCTCCCCGACAGGGCAGCTCGTCGTGTTCCTTTTGGTCTCGGGGATCGTGACAGGCATCTTCTCGGCGGGGCCCAGCATGGCGGCGCTCCTCGACGTCGCCGACTCGTTGGCGAAGCGACTCCCTCCCTCGGCCGTCTACGTCGGTCTCGCGCTGGCCGTGTGCGCCGGGAGCTCGTTGTTCCTGACGGCGGCGACGTCCGGCCCGCTGGCACAAGCGATCACGGAGCGCGCCGACCTCCGCGATCCGCAGGGGAAGCAGCTGCGGTTCGGGTTCTTCGATTTCTTGCCCGCGGGGATCGTGAGCTTCTGCGTAATCGAAGCGGTCGCGGTGGGATATGGGCTATGGGCGACACGGTGATCGATCCATGATCCGGTGGAGGTGTCTTGCAAAGGCACGTTGAGAGCGCGGGTGTCGGCGACCCTGCGCCGGCCTTTGGTCGTGCAAAGACATGCCGTGTCTGCGAACGACGCAGGCTGAGCCTCCATTCGACCAAGCACCTTTGATTCCCAGAGCCACCTTCGAGGCTTGAGCTCGAGACCTACGGTTTACGAAACGAAGGCTCTATGCCCGGCCCGCGCGCTCCTCTCCTTCGGGAAAATGACAGAAATACAGGTCATTCCGCATGGTTCTGCGACACAGGAGAGGCGCGCGTGGAGGGCCGAGACAAGACACGAAGGACGCGCCGGCCCGCTCGGCGGGGTAACAGCGGGGTAACAGAATGGGAGGCCCCTCGGCGTCACCTCGGGCGGGCGGCGGCTCGGACAACGAGGAGCGCCGCCGTGCTCGGCGGCCCGGCGTCGATGCCGCCCCCTCCGTTCGGCGCATACGTGAAGCTCTGCGCGCACTTCTTTGGCCGGTCGCGCTCCCCGCGCCAACACGCGGCCTCGACGGGATGCCGGCGGGGGGAGCGCTCATTTGCCCCCCCGCGCCGCCCATCACTCTCTCCCGGCTTAATTATTCGTAGTTGCTCAACTCATCCTTGAGAGCTTTGGTGAGGTCTTCAACGCTCACGCCAACACCTTTTCCACCGGGTGTCGGGAAAACACCGGGGCGGACGTCGCGCTGGTCCAGCTTGGGGAGAAGTTCGTTCATGAGCCTCTCAAGCTCAATCTCCTCCGCTTCGTAGCTCGCCCATTCGTCGATGCAACACATCTCGGCGTACTCGCGGGCGGGCCAGAGCGGAAAGACGCTACCCCCGTCGCCCGTCTTCATGAGGGCCCAACCATCCTTCCAGAGCCCCCAAGCCCTCTCTTCATCGACGACCCTTTTGATAAAATGGCGAAACCGATCGGGACCGTCGAGCCGGAGGATTGCTTCGATCTCTTTCTGCGTGGTCCTCCTCATGGCCTCTCCTTGTTTTTCCTGCCGAAATCGTCAAATTTATGTTGATCTCGGTGCAAGTCGATGTTCTGCAACTCGGACGGTGAATCAACGTGATCATATCCTTTCGCGGCTTCCCGTCCACGAGAATGTGCAAGCTGCTTCCCGGGTGGAACCCGGATGGTGGTCCGATTCCCTCGCGCGATCGCGTTCATCTCCTGCTTGATCCATCCGCGATCCGCGGATGACGTGTTAGGATCTTTTGCCAGTTGCCTCAACCTCTCTTGAGCCCGAGCGCGGCCGGAGCCCTTTACAGAATTGGCCCCCATGGCTCGGCCAGTGGCCACCGTGACCACGACTCCCACGACGACGGGCACGGCCGCCCTCACGGCGCCCTGGACGTCGCCCTCTTTGA
>CAYTJL010000021.1:18820-63268 GCA_964437785.1 uncultured Polyangiaceae bacterium | reverse complement strand
GGCGCCGAACCGGACGCCCTTCTGCGCGTGCGTCGCGAGCACGAGCTTCGCCGCCCAGCGCTCGACGTGCTGGGCCGCGGGGATGGATCGCACCGTCGCCATCACGTCACAGAGCTCTTCGGGGAACGTGACCGGGCTCGGCGGCGCGGGCTCTTCGGCGCGCGCGCCGATGCGGGCCAAGGTCTCGAGGTCCGGCATCTTCACGACGAGCTTCATCAAGAAGCGATCGAGCTGGGCCTCGGGCAGCGGGAAGACGCCTTCCATCTCGACGGGGTTCTCGGTCGCGAGCACGAAGAACGGCGACGGCAGATCGCGCGGCTGACCTTCGACGGTGACCGTGCGCTCGGCCATCGCTTCGAGGAGGGCGCTCTGGGTCTTGGGCGTCGCGCGGTTGATCTCGTCGGCCAGGACCAAGTTCGCGAAGATGGGCCCCATCCGGTACGCGAGGTCCTTGCCGCCGCTCGCGGTCGTGACGACGAGGCTCGTGCCGACGACGTCGCTCGGGACCAGATCCGGCGTGAACTGGATGCGCGAGAACGAGCCGCCGACGAGCCTCGCGAGCGTGCGGACGATCTGCGTCTTACCGAGTCCCGGCGCGCCTTCGAGCAGCACGTGGCCGCCCGCGAGCAGGGCCGTGACGACCCCGTCGATCACCTGATCCTGTCCCAAGATCACCCGCGCGAGCCCCTCGCGGATCTTGCCCGCGACGCCCCGCGCGAGCTCGATCCTGCGCTCGGCCTCGGCCGCGCCGTTCGGCGCCGCCGTCTCGTTCGCCGCCTTGGTCACCACCTCGTTCGTCACCATCGCTGCCTGCGTCATGTCGTCCTCCGCCGCTTGAAACCGCCCGTCTTCCCAATGCTCCGCAGAGATTCGCCACCTTCGATGTGGCGGATCTCGCTCAGCTCCCGCCGGGCGATCCCGGCCGAATCGTCTCGAAGTACCGCCGCACCGCGCGCCTCCGCGCCGCGGGGATGCGCTCGTCCGCGAGCCCCTCTTCGACCGCTGCGTCGTACGAGGGGAACACCTCGCGGTACGACGCGGGCGGCTCACTGCCTTTGCCGAGGCCCTGGATCGCTTGGATGGCGCGCTGCCCTTCCCCGACCTGCGAATGCGCCTTGATCGAGCCCGAGGGATCGATCGGATCGCGCTTCGATCGCCCGCGGTTCGGGATGTGGCCGCCCGTGCCGCCGGGCGAAGGATCGCCCTTTTGGTTCAGGCCCAAGACCGCGAGCCGCGCCGCGAGCGCTTCTTTCCAGCTCTGCGCGTTGCCTTTGCCTTGCCCCTGCCCCTCGCCTTCGCCGTCTTTGCCGTCGCTGCCTTCGCCCTTCCCCTTGCCGTCTTTGCCGTCTTTGCCGTCTTTGCCCTCGCCCGCGCCTTCGCCCTTCTTGTCGCCGTGCACGAGCGCGGCTTGCACCGCGCGCTCCAAGAGGCCCGCGCGCTCCAGCATCTCCATCACGGCCTTGGCGTCGTTCGACGCGGCCTCGCGCTCGGCCTCGACCTTCTTCATGTGCTCGATCGCCTGCGCGAGGAGCGACGCCGCGGCCTCGCGATCGCCGCGCGAGAGCGCCGCGGCCGCCTGCTTCATGCCCTGCGCCGCGCGGCTCGCGTCTTGGTTCTTGCCCATGGCGCGCGACGCCTCGTCGGCCGCGCGCTCGAGCCGCTCCAACACGCGATCCTGCTCCTCCTTCGAGAGCCCCGAGCCCTCCTGCGATCGCATCTTGTCCGCGAGCAGGCGCATCTCCTCGGACGCTTGGGGCCTGCCGCTCTTGCCTTGGCCGCGCTCGTTGCTCGGCCGCGCGAGCGCCTCGGCCACGCGCTTCAGCGCGTCACGGAGCGCCGACGCCTCGGCCGAGCGCGCCTCGCCCGCGTTTCGAATCGCGTCGAGCTTGTCGAGCGCGCCTTTGCGATCGCCGCGCTTGGCCGCGCGCGCCGCGTCCTTTGCTTGGGCCGCCATGGCCTCGCGCAGCGCCTCGCTCTTGCCGGTGCTGCGATCGCGCGAGGGCGCTTCGGCGGCCTTCTTCTCGTCCTTCTTGGGATCCATCGAGGCCGCGGCCCGATCGAGCTCCTGCGCGGCATCGAGCTCGAAGCCTGTCGGCGGCGCCGCGAGCGCGGCGACGAGCGCGGGGTCGTACGCGCCTACGCTGAGCGCGCCGACGAGCGCCAAGGCGGCGCCCGCGAGCACGCGGCCGCGCGGCATCATCGACGGCAGCGGGAAGAGCTTGGGGACGTCGGCTCCGCGCGCAGCCTTCGTCGCGCGCTCCCGCGCGAGGAGCGCCACGGGCTCATCGCGCTTGGCCTCCGCGAACGCGTGGCCGCTCGCGATGACCTCGTCGAGCCCGAGCGCCTCGTCGAGCGCGCGCGCCGCGCCGAGCGGCGACGGCCGCCGCAACCGGCCGGCGATCATGAGCGCGATCGCCGTGACGAGCGCGCCCGCCGCGAACAAGAGCGCCGCCCGGGGCAGCCCCGCGGTGAGCGGGACATCGCCGCGAAGGGGCCACACGAGCGGGCGCGTGAGCGCGAGCGCGACGCCCGCGGCGACGACCCAGCGCCCGTGCTTGAAGAGGAGCGCGCGCCCTGCCACCCGGCCGAGCCTCGCCCTCGCTCGCGCCACCACCTCTCGGACCTGTCTCTCGTCGTCCATGTCGCCGTCCTCCACGCCGCGCCCCGAGCGTGGAGGCGCGGACCTCCGCGAGCGCTCGAGGTTCCGGGCGCGCTCGACGGCGGGGCTCGGCAATGCCCGTTCCAGCCGTCAAAGGCTGGATTTCGTGGACGTGACGCGCGCCCCCGCGTGGCCGACCGGACGCGGCGCGTGGATGGGGAGACGCTTCGGACGCTCAGCGAGCGGCGAGACTCACAGCGAGCTTGGGAGGACGCTTACCAGGCCTTGGAGCCGGGGCTCTGGGCGACGACGTTGCGACCGACGTCGCCGGTCAGCTTGATGCGCCAAATGTCGAAGCTGCCGCCGGCGTTCGCGTTGAAGTACACCGCGCCGTCTTTGCCCCACGACGGCGCGTTGGCTTCGCCGTCGCCCTCGGTGACGGCCGTGAGCCCGCGGCCGTCGACCCCCACGACGTGGATGTTCCACACGGTCTTGCGCGAGCCGTCTTTTTTGGTGTCCCACGCACGATTGGACGAGAGCGCGAGGAAGCGGCCGTTCGGCGAAAAGGCGGGGAAGTCGTGGTCGTATTCGCCTTGGGTCACCTGCCGCACGCTGGAGGCGTCGAGGTCCGCCAAGAAGATGTGGTTGTAGCCGTCGACCGTGCGCATGAACGCGATCCGCCGGCCGTCGGGGCTCCACGAGGGGCGGATGCCTTCGCCCAGGATGGTGAGGTTCGAGCCGTCGATGCTCGCGGTGCCGACGTAGTACACGCCGCTCTTCTTTTTGAGATGGAAGGCCACCGACTTGCCGTCCGGCGAGACCGAAGGCCGGCCCGCGGTGGGCGCGGTCGTGTCGTCGAGGATCAAGCTCACCTGCGCGCCGGGCTGCGCGCCGTGCGCGCGCGAGATGCCGATGGTGCCCGCCGCGTCGCTCGCCATCACGTAGCCCGACCCGTCGGGCATCCACCACGGCTCGCGCCCTACGCGGCCTTTGGAGAAGGTCTCGAGCGGCGGCTCGTCGAGCGTGGTGTCGATGGCGCCGACGTACTCGCGCACGCTGCGCCCGCCCGCGCGCACGCGCACGGTCATCAGCAAGGTGCGGCCGTCGGGCGCGAGCGAAGGATGAAACTCGTCACTCGGCTCGATGGTGAGCCGCGACAGCTCCGAAGCAGGGCCGGCGCTGAGCAGCTCGTACTTTTGGCCCAAGGGCTCTTCCGGGTCCTGCTCCGGGAGCGTCTCTTGACCGGCCGGCTGTTGGACCGGCGGGTTGCGCCGCGCCCGCCTCCGCGGCGCGCCCGCCGTCCGAACGGATTTGGCGCGCCCGTACGTGTAGAACGTGCAGCCCGTGTCGGCGATTAGCGCGGTGACGATCAAGAAGAAGGGGGCGAGCGATCGGGGAAAGGCGCGGCGCATGGACGCAGCCTGAAAGACCTCGACCGCTCCTGTCAAGCGCGAGGCGCGATCGCGACGTAGAGCGCGTCTGCGGAACTGTGCTACGCGCCCGGCGCATGACCGAACGGCTCTACTTCGACGACGCGGCGCTCCTCCGCTTCGAGGCGCGCGTGCTCGCCCACGGCACCTTCGACAAAAAGCCCAGCGTTGTGCTCGATCGAAGCGCGTTTTACCCGGAGTCGGGCGGGCAAATGGGCGATCGCGGCGCGCTCTCCGGGCTCGCCGTCGCCGACGTGCAGCTCGACGACGCGGGGGTGGTGCACCACGTGGTCGAGGGCGGCGCGCTGCCCGCGATCGGCGCGGCGGTCGAAGGGCTCGTCGACAAAGCGCGGCGCCGGGCGCACATGGCGCTCCACACGGGCCAGCACATGCTCTCGCGCGCGCTGGAGGACGTGGCGTCCGCTCCCACCGTCTCGTCGAGGCTCGGCGACACGAGCGCCACCATCGACGTGGATCGCGACGTGCTCGACGAGGCGCGCGTGGCCGAGGCCGAAGGCCTGGTGAACAGCCTCATCGACGACGACGTCGCCGTGCGCGCGTTCTTCCCTTCCCCCGAAGAGCTCGCGGCGCTCCCGCTCCGGCGCGCGCCCAAGGTGACGGACAAGATCCGCGTGGTGATGGTGGGCGACTTCGACGTGACGCCGTGCGGGGGCACGCACTGCCGCTCGACCGCGCAGATCGGGCTCGTGAAGATCACGGCGATCGAGCGCTACAAAGGCAAGGCGCGCGTGTCGTTCACGGCGGGGCCGCGCGCGCGGCGCGAGCTGTCGGCGCAGGCCGATCTGCTGCGCGATCTCGGCCGCGGCTTCACGTGCGCGCCGAGGGACGTGCCGGTCGCGATCGACAAGCTCCGCCGCGAGCTCGACGCCGCGCGCGAGACGTTGGGCGCGACGCGCGCGGAGCTCGCGGGATCCATCGCCGAGCGGCTTCTCCTCGCGCGCGCGGCGGACGACCCGATCATCGCGACGCTCGCGGGCGCGCCCATCGAGCTCGTGCGCGCGGTCGCGGCGCGCATCACGGCCGAGCCGGGCCGCGTCGCGCTGCTCGCGGGGCGCGGCGAGGACGCGCTCATGGTGCTCGCCGCGCGCGGCGCAGGGTCGCGCTTCGAGTGCGGCGGGTTCGTGAAGAAGATCGCGGCGGCGGCGGGTGGGCGAGGCGGAGGCAGGCCCGAGCACGCCGAGGGCAGGCTCCCGAAGGAGGCCGACTTCGACGCGCTCGCGGCGCAGATCGTTGGAGGATGAATCAGTCGATCAGACGAGCGCTTTGGCGGCGGCGAGCGCGGCGTCGTAGTTGGGCTCGTTCTTGACGTCGGCCACGAACTCGATGTGCTTGATGACGTCGTCCGCGCCGATGACGAACACGGTGCGGAAGAGGAGCGCCTTGCTCGGCACGAAGACGCCGTACGAGGGGCCGAAGCTGCGATCCTTGTAGTCCGACAGCGTGCGAACCTTGTCGATGCCCGCGTTGCCGCACCAGCGCTTCTGCGCGAACGGGAGGTCGACCGAGATGACCTCGATGCTGAGGCCGGGGATCTGCGAGGCGAGCTCGTTGAAGCGGCGGCTCTCGGTGTCACAGACAGGGGTGTCGAGCGAGGGCACCGTGACGAGGATCCGGGGCTTGCCCGCGAGGTCCGCGCCGGTGACGGGCTTCATGCCGTTGTCGACCAAGGTGAAGTTCGAAGGCGCTTTGTCGCCCACCTTGAGCTCCGGCCCCACGGCGTCGGTCGGTGCTCCACCCCAGCTCACGGCTCCCTTGCGTGTCTCCATGATATCGTCCATTCCCTTTCGTTACTTTGCTGCGGGGCGTACTTCTTTGGGCGCCGCGTCGCGACGTCAAGAGGCATCTTTGGCGGACGTGACTTCGTGCTCAGCGTGCGACCTTCGCTTCGCACCGAGCATCGGCGCCCGGTTCGGTGCTAGGCTCGGCCGGCGGGACCGCATGACGCGGCCACACCGGGTCGCGACCGCGCTTGCGGGGTCGCTCGATCGCTGAAGGAGCACACATGAGGATGCGAGGGACGATCGTCTTGCTCACGAGCGCAGCGCTGATCGTGGGGGCGGGGTGCAAGAAGAAGCAGGAGCAGTCGACGGAATCGACCGCGGCGCCGCCGGCGCCGCCGCCGCCTCCTCCGCCTCCTCCCACGGCGACGGCCACGGCCCCCTCCAATGAGGTCGCGACGTACCCCGACGAGGTCCCGATGGGCAGCGTCACGGTGGAGCTGCTCCAAGAGTTCACCGTCCACCAGGCGGCGGACTTGAGCTCGCCGATCCTGACCCGGGTCGGCCGGGGCACGTTCATCAACGTCAAGTCTACGCACTCCAACTGGATGAAGATCGAGTATCCGAGCGGCGTAGCCCAGCTCTCGCCGGGGTGGATCGATCTGCGCAACGTCTATGACCGGCGCGTGCGCGTCCACCGCGGCAAGATTCGTCCTCCGGCGCGGCCCATTCGCCCGCGCGGCCGCTGAGGCCCCTCTCCCACGCGGCTGCCGGGATGTCCGTGAGCGGGATGTAACCGCCACAGGCGAACGAACCAGGCCTTCAGGGGATCTCGATGTGCTCGCGGGGAAACGCGATCCCTGCGAGCGCGAGCCGCTTGCGCGCGCTGTCATGGCCCCGGATATCCACTTTGCCCGACGCGACCCAATGCCACTTGGCTAACGTCATCCCTTTGGCCTCGGCGCTCAAGAGCTGAGCGGCCCATCGCTTCTTCTCGATCATCGCGTCGACCTCGCGCGCCGTCGCTGGGTGAACCTCGACGCCGTGGCCCGCGTCGTCGTGATTGACAATCACGTAGTCCCACCGCTTCTCACGGTGCTTGGAGGGGGGCCCGTGCGTGTCGATGTCGACGCTGCATTCGGCCTTCACGTTGATCTTGGCGCGGTGCTCGCCCTTGAGCCCTTGTTTGCCCTTCTCGACGTGAGCGCCGAACGAAGGCGCGGCGCGGAGCGCTTTGCACTTCATGAGGACACCGCCTCTGCCACCACGTCCCCGATGTGCGCAGACAACCCGGAGAGCCCGCCCCAGCCTGCGATGGCTTTATCGTCGGAGCCGGGATCGAGCGCGCTGATGTCCTCCGCGACAACGCCGCTCTCGCCAAAGCCAAAGTGCCAAACCTTGTAGCGCTTCTCGAGGGCCTCGGTGGCGATCCCGTGGAGCGGGCGCCACGCGCCCTCCTGCCCAAACAGCTTGAGGACGTTCAAGAGGCGCCCTTTGGGCTTACCGCTCTCCTGAATCCGCCTAAGGCCCCAGACCACGTCGAGGACGAGCGGGTGATGCGTCGAGAGGATCACCTTGTAACCCCGCGCGAGGAGCTCCAGCGCGAGGAGCATCACCGCCAAGATAGCTTTGGGATGGAGCCCCATCTCGGGCTCTTCGAGGACGATCCATTCGACGGCGTCGTCTTTGGTCTTCTTGCCGCTCGGGAGGAGCGAATAAAGCGCCACGAGGAGCGGGACGAATTCCCGCTGCCCCGCGGTCCACGCCATCGTCGGCAAAAAGCCACCTTCCACCGCGAGGCGGAGCTCCGTGCGTGCGCGCGTCGTGTGGAGCTCGAGCCGCGCGCCGTGAAAGAAGGCGTCGTCGATCATCTGCCGGAGAGACTGTTTGAGCTTGCCTTCGAGCGGGAAGAGCTTGCCCCCTGGCCCCGCGTTGCGGAGGACGTCGGCGAGCCCCTCGCTGAACCGACGGACCACGTACGGTGTCCCCAAAGGCCCTGCGCGAAAGGCCATGGGCCAGCCGTCCGCGATGGTGAGCGCGCGCTGAGCTGGGATGTAAAAGACCTCATGTGGGCTCGACAGCTTGCGCGCGCCCGTCGCGAGCGACGGGAGGGAGAGCGCTTTGCCGCCGAGCGAGACGCGCGTCCCCCTGCCCCACGCGCCGGCCATCCCCTCACCAAAGACGTTCTCGATGAGCTGCGATGTGCTGCTCGACGAGAACCCATTGTCCAAAAGCTCGCGCGTCACCCTCCTACCGTCGGCGCAGAGCTTGAAGAGCTGGAGCGCGAGGCTCTTGCCGGTGGCCTGCGCGCCGACGAAGATCGTGAGATCGCCGAGCTCGATGTCCGCCTCGTCGATCTGCGCAAACCTATGGATCCGAAGGTGCGCCGCGCCTCGCTTTGCCATGGGTCACCCATACCACGACCGCGCGCGGCGGCGTGAGCGCCGATCTCTCATGAGCTTCACCTCGCGCGGCCCCCTTCCACGCCGAGCCGCTCGAGCGCGCGCAGATAGGCTTTGGCGACGTCATGGGTGCTGTGCTCGAACACGAGCTGAAGGCACGCCGAGACGCCGAGCCCAACCCCTGCTCCGGTCATCGCATCTCGCCGCGAGGCCGCCCCCGCGACGGCGAGCGCGAGGCCCAAAGAGCCAATCACCCCCTCTGCGATCTTGTAATAACGAAAGCCCGACTCCACCCTTCGCATCCGCGCGATCTCGTCGCGCAAAGCGGCCTCGGGATCCCTCGCGAGCCCGAGCCTCAGCGTGCTTCGATATCCCCTCGTGAGCGCGAGGTACGCGACGCCCACCGCGAGCTGTACACCGCCGAAGATCACCGCCGGTACGCCCGCGGCGCGGAGCCCCGCATCACCCCTCGTCGCGAGCGCCGTCCCCGCCGCGATGTTCGCCGCGCCGGCCCCCACATAAAGACCGTTCCAAAGGTCCTCTTCAGCAAAGTAACGATCAGACAAGCCCGCGAGCACGCTCGCCCCGGGCGGAAGAGGCTCGGCGCGAGCAGGCACCGTAATCGCGAGCACCAAGCAAGCTGCGGCGAACGGGGCAAAAAGGAGAGCTCTCATCGGCGCGCACATCCTTGTAGGAGCGTCATGAAATGGCTTGAAATAAGCTCGTTCAAGGACACTCCCCCCTTGCGACAAGAAAAAGGATTTTCTACCTTACCATGGAGGGGTCGAGGAGCTCGGCTCCGAGGGGGATCGTGAACATCGCACGCGATGCGAATGTCGAACGACTGAGCGCTGTCGAGGTGCTGGGCGGCGGGCGCTTCGCCGTACGCCGTTGTCTCGGGCGTGGCGCGTTTGGCACCGTCTACGAGGTCTTCGACGCGCACCAGAACGTGCCGCTCGCGCTCAAGGTGCTCCGGCCGCGCGACGCCTCGGGCGAGCTGTGGCCGCACCTCTATCGCTTCAAACAAGAGTTTCGCGCGCTGGCCGACATCGCGCACCCGAACCTCGTCACGTATCACGAGCTCTTCGCCGAAGAAGACGCGTTTTACCTCACGATGGAGCTCGTCGACGGCACGGACTTTCTCTCGTACGTGGAAGGCGCGCCCGGCGCCGGGTCGCCGCACATGACCACCTCGCGCGAGGGCGCGAGCTTCGAGACCACGGTCACGCTGCTCGACGGCGAGACCCTCCAGTGCTCCTCCGCGAGCTCCGTCCTCTCGAAGGTCGCACGACCGGGCGCGCAGGCGGGCGCCGAGCAGAGGGTGAGGGTCATCCACGCAGAGAAGAAGCTCGATGAACGCGGGCTCGATCGCCTGCGCGGAGCCACGTGCCAGATCGCGCTCGCGCTCACCACGCTCCACGCCGCGGGCAAGCTCCACCGCGACATCAAGCCCTCCAACGTGCTCGTCACGCCGGGCGGGCGCGTGGTCGTGCTCGATTTCGGCCTGGCGGTGGACGCCGCGGGCAAACATCTGCGCGGCGACGTGGCCGGCACACCCGCGTTCATGGCGCCCGAGGTGCTCGAGCACGCGCCGTGCGAGGCGTCCGATTTCTATGCGCTCGGCGTGATGATGTACGAGGCGCTCACCGGCTCGCTCCCGTTCTCGGGCTCGATCGTCTCGATGTTCTTACAGAAGCAGAGGCCTCCGCCGGAGCTGCCCGCGTCCCTCCCGCCGGACCTCGCGGCGCTGTGCTTGGAGCTCTTGAGCCCGGATCTCCGCGCGCGTCCTACCGGGCCGGAGATCCTGAGGAGGCTCGGCGTGATCGCTCCGCGCATGGGTGAGCGGCCGGCGCGACGCGTGTTCGTGGGCAGGCAACAAGAGCTCGCCGCGCTGCACGCGGCCTTCGCCGAGGCGCGCGCGGGGCGCACCGCGATCGCGTTCGTCGCGGGCCCGTCCGGCAGCGGCAAGAGCGCGCTCGTCCAGCGCTTCCTCGACGAGGTCATCGTCCTCTCCACGGCCGGCGGCGAGCGCGCCGAGGTCGTGCAAGGCCGCTCGTACGAGCTCGAGTCCGTGCCGTACAAAGCGCTCGACAGCGCGGTGGACGCGCTCTTCTCTCTCCTCGCGGACGACCCCCGGGCCTCCGAGGGGCTCTCCCCGAACGACGCCGCCGATCTCGGCGCGCTCGCGCGCGTCTTCCCCGTCGCGAATCAGGTCGCCGCGATCCGCGACCTCGAGGCGTTCACGATGCGCGCGCCCGACAAGGCGATCGCGACGGAGGAGCTGCGCCGGAGGGCGGCCCGCGCGCTGCGCGCGCTCCTCACCGCGCTCGCCGCGCGAGGCCCGCTCGTTTTGTTCATCGACGATCTTCAATGGGGCGACCGCGAGAGCGCGCTGCTCCTGCTCGAGATCCTCGCGCCGCCGTCGCCGCCGCTCCTGCTCATCGGCGCGTTCCGCAGCGACGAGCGCGCGACGAGCCCGTTCCTCGCGATGCTCGAGCCCGCGCTCCAGCGCGATCCTCCGCCGGGCGGCGTGCGCGAGGTGCGCGTCGACATGCTCGGCGACGGCGACGCGCGCGCGCTCGCGTCGGCGCTCTTCGAATCGCAGAGCGACGTGCTCGATCGCGCCAAGATCGACAGCGTCGTCCGCGAGGCGCGCGGGAACCCTTTCTTCCTCGGCGAGCTCATGGAGCACGTGCGCGAGAGGAGGTCGCTCGCGGGCCTCGATCTCGATCGCGCCGTCGTCGATCGCGTCGCGCGGCTCCCCGAGGGCGCGCGCCGCCTGGTCGAGGTGATCGCGGTCGCGGGCGCGCGCCTGCCCGCGGCCGTCGCCGGCGTCGCCGCGGGGATGGG
Source organism: uncultured Polyangiaceae bacterium (assembly GCA_964437785.1). GTDB lineage: Bacteria > Myxococcota_A > Polyangia > Polyangiales > Polyangiaceae > CAYTJL01. Next base: position 52,248 of record CAYTJL010000021.1, on the reverse strand, counting down.
CAACGCGCAGCGGCTCGACGAGGGCGTGGTCGCGGGCCTTCGCAAAGGGCGGCTGCTCCGCACGTTCGAGGGAGGTCCCCTCAGGCCCCGGTCTGAAGGCTACGAGCGTGCGTGGATCGACACGTACCACGATCGCATCCGCGAGGCGCTCATCGCGCGGCTCGATCCCGCGGTACGCCGCGCGCACCACGCCGCGCTCGCGGCCGCGTGGGCGAGCGCGGGCGACGCCGATCCCGAGACGCTCGGCGGCCACTACGAGCAGGCGGGGAGCGACCGAGAGGCGCTCGATTGCCTGGTCGCAGCGGCCGAGCGCGCGGCGGGCAAGCTCGCCTTCGAGCACGCGGCGGGGCTCTACGATCGCGCGGGGAAGATCGCCGCGCGCGCGTTCCCGGCGCGATCGGGCGCGCTCGCGCTGGCGCGCGCGGAGGCGCTCGCGCTGTGCGGCAGGCGCGAACAAGCGGCGCGCGCGTTCCTCACGTTGGCCGAGGGCGCGCCGAACGCCGTGGATCTCCGGCGCAAAGCGGCTGAGCACCTGCTCCGCAGCGGCCACGTGGACGAGGGGCTCGCGATCCTCCGCGGCGTCGCGCGAGCGTTCGGGTTCCGATGGCCTTCGTCGACCTTCGAAGCGGTCGCGCACGTGGCGCTCCTCCGCGCGCGCCTCGGGCTCCGGGGCCGCGGCTACGTCGAGGCGCCCGCGGCGCGCGTCCCGCCCGACGTGCTCCGCACGATCGATCTCTGCGGCTCGATCACGTTCGGCCTTCGCTTCATCGAGCCGCTCGCGGCCTCGGCGTTCCAAGGCCGGTACGTCGCGATGGCGCTCGACGCGGGCGAGCCGGGGCGCGTCGCGCTCGCGCTCGCGGCCGAGGCGGGCATGGCCGCCATCGAGGGGACGCGCCGCGGCCCGCTCGCCGACGATCTCGCGCGCCAAGCGCTCGCGATCGCGACGCGGCTCAGCGACGTGCGCGCGACCGCGGCGGCGTGCTTCATCCAAGGCGGCATCGGCTACATGAGCGGCGATTGGCCGCGCGCGCGCGCCTCGTGCGAGCAGGCCGAGGCGCTGCTCGAAGAGCGCGGCGGCGGCGCGGCGTCGGAGTCGGATCTGATCTCCATCTACCTCTTCACGTCGCTCTATTACATGGGCGATCTCGACGAGCTGGAGCGGCGCGGCAGGCTGGCCGAGGGCGCGGCCGAGCGCGGCGACGCGTTCGCGTCGACGTGGGCGCTCATCGGTCCGCGCGCGGTCGCGCGCATGCTTCGAACGGGCGACGTCGCCGCGCTCGAAGCGGGCGTGAGCCGCGGCATCGCGGGCTGGTCGCAGCAGGGCTTTCACATGCAGCACCAATACGCGGCGCGATCGCGCGTCGAGGCGCACCTCTACGCGGGCCGCGCGATCGACGCGCACGCGCTCTACCGCCGGACGTGGGGCGAGATCCGGCGCTCGCTCCTGCTCTTCGCGCAGGTCGGCGCCATCTTGGCCCACGAGATGCGCGCGCGCGTCGCGATCGCGGCGGCGGCGTCGCTCGCGTCCGATCCGCAGCGCGGGCTCGACGATCGACAAGACGCGCTCCTCCGCGAGGCCGTCGAGAGCGCGGGCGTGATGGACAAAGCGGGCGCGCTCTGGGGCTCCGCGCTCGCGCTCGCGGCGCGCGCGGGCATCGCGTCGCTGCGATCGAGCACGCGCGCGGCGGTGCTCCTCGGCGACGCCGAGCGCGCGTTCCAACGTTGCTCGATGGCGCTCCACGCCGCGGCGGCGCGCTTGCTGCGCGGGCTCGCCATCGGGGGAGCCGCGGGCGACGCGCTCCGCGACGAGGCGGAGCGGGCGCTCCGCGGGCGCGGGGCCTTGGACCCGCTGAGGACGGCGACGTGTTTAATCCCGGGGCGATGGCGCTCATCGACGTGATCGTTCAACGAGGCAATCAGGAGGGGGAATGAGCTACGTATTCGATTCTGCGACGCTCGAGAGGATCGTGCGTGAGTCGGTCATGATGGGGGGCACCACCCAAGAGCGCGTGACGCGCGTCCTCGCGGCCATCGAGGTGGAGTATCCCGGGCTCATCGAGCGAGAGGCGCGCTTTCACTTGGTGGGCTCCGCCGGCGGCGGGCAGCAGGTCGCGATCTTGTTCGCGAGCGCGGAGGAGTACCTCACCATGGTGGGTATCCCGTGCTCGACGGACGGCTTCTCGGGCCGTTATCACACCACCATCACCGATTATATCGTCGATGGATCGCTCGTGAACCACAAGGCGGGAGACTTCGAGTCAACGGTGTACCGGCCGGGCGACACCTCGGTGTTCGTGCCGGGCGAGGTGCGCAACTACGCTGTCCCCGACAAGCTCTGGATGCTCGAATACGCGCGCGGCCCCATCTTCACCATGTTCGCGCTGCCCCTCGCCGACACGCTCTTTCGGACGCTCGATATCCGCTCGTCGATCGACCTCGGCAAAGACTTCTTGGCGCAGGTCAAGAAGCATTCGATTGGGGCGGGCGCCTGGCGCAACTGGATGGGGAACCTCGTTTGTTATCCGCGCGCGATCGTCCGCCCGCGCTCGCTCGGGGAGCTCCAAGGCGCCATCGCCGAGGCGCACCGCGACCGGCGCAAGGTGAGGCTCTATGGGGCCAAACACTCGTGGTCCTCGCTCGTGCCCACCAACGACACGTTGATTGACATGAAGGGTCTCCACCGGGTGCTCGACGTGAACGAGGCGGAGGGCACGGTCGAGATCGAGGCGGGCGCGACCATCGGAGATCTGGTGAACGCCGCCGACGAGAAGGGTTGGGTGGTGGAGAGCACCACGGTGGCGACGCACTTCACGGTCGGCGGCGTGGTGGCCACGGGCTCGCACGGGACAGGGCACAAGGTCGATCCGATGAGCGACTCCCCGCCGCCGGACAGGGCCTTTTCGGACTACATCGTGAGCGCCAAGGTGGTGCGGAGCGACGGCGCGTTGGTCGAGGTCAAGAGGCATGACCCGGACATGCCGGCGCTCAGGTGCAGCCTGGGCGCGCTCGGGGTCCTTTATTCGGTCAAGGTCAAGTGCTTCCCAGCCGAGCGCTTCCGCGTCCAAAACATCGTGATGCCGCTCGAGCAGGCCATCGAGGCGATCCCGCGCATCCTCGAAGAGCACGCCGCGGTCGAGATGTTTTGGCCGCCCTACACCGCGAACGCCATCTTTCGGACCATCGACCCGACGAGCGATCCCGTCACCTTTGGGCCGCTCCAAAAGGCGAAGAAGATCGCGGAGCAATATGTTGTCGACGGCGTCCTCGGCGAGATCGGGCTCTTCGTGGTGACCAAGGTCGCCCCCGGCCTCACGCCGTGGATCACCAAGCTCTCGTCGTTCGCGTTCCGGCCCGGAGCGTGGGTGATGTCGCCGGCCGACGCGTACCACTATCAATATTATTATCCCAAGGTGTGGGACTCTGAATTCGGGGTGCCCATCACGGCGTCCAAAGACGCGTGGAAGGCGTACGTGCGCGTGCTCGACGAGATGCTGGCCGAGGGCAAGTATCCCGTCAACATGGTGGTGCACTCGCGCTTCCTCTCCGGGAGCTCGACGTGGCTCGCGCCCGAGGGCGGGCGCAACACGTGCTTCATCGAGGCGGTGACGGCCAAAGGCACGCGGCACGTCGAGGAGCTTTATCGGAGGATGGAGGTCATCCTCTCCGACGACTTCGAGGGCAGGGCCCATTGGGCCAAGGTCTGGTACGATTGGGACAGGCTCCATCGCGCGTACGGCGGGGATCTGCGGCGGTTCGAGGAGGCGCGGAAGCGGTGGGATCCCGAGGGGATGTTCCTCAACGGGTTCTTGACGCGGCTCCTCCGGCCGTACGTGAGCGAGCCCATGCCGATCACCACGCGCTTCGCGCGGAGCGCGTACGCGGGCGCCCCGGACAACGGGGCTGGGCCGGACAGCGTGCCCGCCGCGGAGTGAGCCTCATCAACTCGCCGACAGTCGCCCGGCGCCCCCCAAAAACAGCTCAACCCCTCTGCCCTCCACGCAGGTGAGCTCAGGGGTTTGGAAATACTCGTTGTCCTCCAAATCGACGCGCACGCGCGCCATCAACGCGTCATACCGCGTCACCCCCTCACCGAGCGCCGCGAGCAGATAATACGTAAAGGCGCCTCGGTGCGCGCCGCGGATGCTCGCGTCGGCGGCGCGCTCGTGGGCCCTGCACGCCGAGAGGACCAGGACGCGCTCGCTCGCGCGCGCGTCGCAACGAGCAGGCGCGACCTCCTTCTCCACCGCATCCATCTCCTCGGGGGAGAGCCCCCGGCTCACCTCCACTTCACGCGCGCGGATCGAACGATCGAGCTTTGCGGCAAACGCCATGTCGCGCCGAGCCCTCGCCGCGCGAATCCGATCCTCCTCCCCCGCGATCTGTGTGTAACGATAGACGATGTCCCGCGCCGCGTCCTTTTGAATCGTGCCCGCGTGACACGCGTCCACCACCATGACGAGCGGCGCCTCGGGCCCAAACGGCGCGAGCAGGCGAGCGAGGGAGTCGTCGCGCAGGATGCCTGTCCGCGACGCGGGATCGAAATCGAACGGGGCGAGGCACTCGTCCCTGCCATCCTCCTCATCGCCGTCGTCGTCGGCCACCTGCACCCCGTGCCCCGCATAATAAAAGAGCCTCGGGCCGGCGCCGCCCTCCGCGAGCCAGGCGAGCCCGCCCTCAACCCCTTTGAGCGTGGCGTCGCCGTCGAGGAGGATCTTGGCGTCGTCGGCCAAGAGCCCATGGCGCTCCCCCAGATAAGCCCTCATCGCCTCGACGTCGTTCACGCACCCGCGGAGCCGCTCGGCGCGAGCATAGGTGTTGATCCCGACGAGCAACGCGCGCACGATCCTCCCCTCCCCTCAACAGCCCATCAGCGTTCGTCCATCGTCCCCCCGCGGGCCCTCACGAGGCGGAGGCCATCCGGGTCGCGGAGCCCCGTGGTGAGCTTGGGGACGAGCGCGTCGGAGGCGTCGTTGTCCTCCACGAGCCCGATCTGCGCGAGCCCCTGATTGAACGCCGTCTTGACCGTTTGGCCCGAGGCGATGCACTGGTAAAATCGAGCCGAGAATTCGCGCGCGTGCTCGACGCCGATTTGATGGGTCATCCCCACGATGCACCCCACGTGAGGCGCGAGCAGCTTGGCGACTTTGTCCGAGAAGCACGCCGAGAGCACCACACAGAGCGGCCGCCGCTCCGGCTCGATCGCGGCGAACGCAGCGGCCCAATCTTCGGGCTGAACAGCGATGGCCGAAGGGCCCTTGAGGAGAAACGTCTCCCCTTTGGCGCTGCCGTGCGCGCTCACGTGGACGATCTTCGCCCCTCTGTCGTTCAACTTGCCCTGGAGATCCTGGACCTGCAGGTTGTCCTCGGCCTCGAGCACCAACACGAGCCGGCCCGCGGACTTCGCCCCTCGGTAGAGCGCGAGCTCGATGGCCTGCTTCTCGGCGGTCAAATCGATGGTGGGGAGATCCTTTGGGCTCGCCGCGAGGAACAAGACCCTGCTCGGTTGGAAGGCCTGGTGCTCGGGGTTGGTCCTCTCGGGATCGAGCGGGAGAGATGTCTTGGCACCAAGGCCGGTGCCGGCGGCGGCGCCGGCGCCGGCGTCGCTGAGCGTCATCGCGCGGCGGAACAGCGCGTCCCACGCGTTGGAGACCGTAACGTCGCTCCGGTGATGCGTCGTGAAGGAGCGCATCTTCGCGACGACCCCCGACGGCCCCGCGGCGACCCCTTCGAGGAAGGCGAGCTCACGCCGCCGGCACACCGCGCACGAGCCATAACGGAGGAACGGCGCGAGCGAGATCATGCCCCCTGCCGGGCTGCGGAGATAACACCAATCTTTGTCGAGGCGCTCGCTCGTCCGCATCGAGAAGGGGTGAAAATAACCGTCCGATCCGCGGTGCTCGATGAGGAAATAGTGAATCTCCTCACCCTCGAATTTCTCGATCCGATCCAGGCTCACGAGGCTGAAGGACATGAGCGGACGGAGCGCGAGGATCACGCTGTTCAACAGCTCGGAGACGAACATATCCTCTTGTGAGAACGCTTGGCCGTCCAGCGCCGCGGGGGAGATCTCGACGCGCAGCGCGTCCACGCGCGCGACGGCCTCGTGGAGCGGGATGAGCTGCCCATTCCATCGCGTGCTCGCCGCGATCAGCCCCTCTGCCAGCTCGGACATCGGACCGCCCTTGCCGATCTCGGCCAAACGAAGCACCACGCCCCCCCAACGAGGCACGTCGCCGAGCGCTTCACGAAACACGGCGAGCGCCTCGTCCTTGCGCTCACTCGACGCGATGAGCGCCCCCGCCGCGTACCGAAGCGCGATGTCGATCGCCTCGACCGCCGCGCGCGCCCGCGCGAGCGCTGGAGGGCGAGAGCCGACGAGCGGCCTCAAGATCGCGAGCGGAAAAGGCAGCAAAGCCCCCGCGCGCATGCTGTTCAACACGTCGTCCTGCGAGACGTGCCGGCCGGAGAAGAAGAGCATGATGGTGTTGCCCACGCGGACGCGATCGCCGTCCTCGAGCCGCTGCTCGCCCTGCACGCGCCGGTCGTTGCAGAACACACCATTGGTGCTGTCATTGTCGATGATCCGCCAACCCTCGCCGCGCCTCTGCACCCGCGCGTGCGTCCGCGACACCTTGTCGTCTTGGATGATCAGCGTGCAGCCGTCGCCCCGCCCGATGGTCACGTCGCCTGACGTGCAATCCACCGCGCCGAGCGCGCTGCGATCCCCCGACATCAGCACCAAGAGGCAAACCTCGGGTAGCTTCGTGAGGGCCTCAACGTCTTTTACCGTTAATCGCCCCGTCGTTGGTTTTGTAGGGTCGGATGACAAGATTTTCTGATCGTATCACCCGCGCGCGAAGGCGGAAGCCGAAAAAAGGCAGCACACAACCGCGGGCCACGTGTGCTATCGAAGCGCGCCGTGCCCGCCGCCCCCGCGTCTCCCGTGGAATTCCCCGAGGATCTGCCCATTTCGGCGCGGGTGCGCGACATCGCCCAAGCCGTCGCCGAACATCCGGTGGTCATCGTCGCGGGCGAGACGGGCTCGGGCAAGACCACGCAGCTCCCCAAAATCTGCCTCGCGATGGGCCGCGGGCTCGAGAGGCACATCGGCGTCACCGAGCCTCGCCGCATCGCCGCGACCAGCGTCGCCGCGCGCGTCGCGAGCGAGCTCGGCGTGGAGCTCGGGCGGGAGGTCGGTTACAAGATCCGATTCGCCGACAAGAGCTCCAAAGACACCTACGTCCGCTTCATGACCGATGGCATCCTGCTCGCCGAGATCCAGGGCGATCCGCTGCTCTCGGCGTACGACACCCTCATCGTCGACGAGGCCCACGAGCGGAGCCTCAACATCGACTTTCTCCTCGGCTACGTCAAACGCCTCTTGCCCAAGCGGCCCGATCTCCGGGTGATCATCAGCTCTGCCACGCTCGAGCTCGATCGCTTCTCGGCGTTCTACGAGAGCGCTCCGGTCATCCAGGTCTCGGGGCGCACGTACCCCGTCGAGGTCATCTATCGCCCCCCCGAGAAGGACGAGGCCGATCTCGCGGCCACGGTCGCCGCCGTGGTCGACGAGATCACCTCGCTCGATCCGCGCGAGGACGTCTTGGTGTTCCTGCCCGGAGAGCGGGAGATCCACGAGTGCGAATCAGCCATCTTCGGCCGCGCGATCCCCCGCACCGTGGTGCTGCCCCTCTATGGCCGCTTGTCGCAGACCGATCAAGCCCGCGTGTTCCAAACCCTGCCCGAGCGACGCGTGGTGCTCGCCACCAACGTGGCGGAGACGTCGCTCACCATCCCAGGCATCGTCTACGTCGTCGACTCGGGGCTCGCCCGTGTCAATCGCCACAACCCACGCTCGGGCGTGACGCAGCTCCTCATCGAGCCCATCTCCCGCGCGAGCGCCGATCAGCGCAAAGGCCGCGCGGGCAGGCTGCGGAGCGGCGTTTGCTTTCGGCTCTGCGAAGAGCAGGAGCACGCGCTCCGGCCGGCCTTCACCGATCCCGAGATCCTCCGCGTGGGCCTCGCGGGCGCCATCCTCCAAATGAAGGCGCTCGGGCTCGGTCCCATCGAGTCGTTCCCCTTCCTCGATCCGCCGCCCAAACGCGCCGTCGACGAGGGCTATCGCACGCTCGAAGAGATCGGCGCGATGGACGCCGAAGGCGACCTCACCGACGTTGGCAAACGCCTCTCGCGATTGCCGCTCGATCCGCGCGTCGGCCGGATGCTGCTCGCGGGAGAGGCCGAGGGCTCGCTCCGTGAGGTGTTGATCCTCGCGGCGGCGCTCGGCGGAAAGGACCCTCGCGAGCGCCCGATCGCCCAGCAGCAAAGGGCCGACGAGGCGCACCGGCGCTTCCGCGACGAGGCCAGCGACTTTGCGACCCTGCTCAAGATTTGGCACCTTTATCACGCCGCCCAACAAGGCAAGACCCAAGGCCAGCTCCGCAAATGGTGCCGCGACCATTTCCTCTCGTACGTGCGTATGCGCGAGTGGGCCGACATCCACCATCAGCTCGCCCGCGCCACGCGCGAGATGGGGCTCGAGCCCAACCAAGAGCCCGCGGGCGACGAGGCCGTCCACCGCGCGATCCTCGCCGGTCTCTTGAGCCGTATCGGCGTTTGGAACGCGGAGCAGCGCGTGTATTTCGGGGCGCGTCACACCAAGTTTCAGCTCCACCCCTCGTCGGGCCTCGCCAAAAAGCCCCCTCCGTGGATCGTCGCCGCCGAGCTCGTCGAGACGTCGCAGCTCTTCGCGCGCACGGTCGCCAAGATCGACCCCGCCTGGCTCGAAGCGCTGGGCGGCCCGCTCTGCAAACGGAGCTACGGAGATCCCCACTACAGCGAGAGGACCGCGCAGGTGATGGCGAGCGAGAACGTCACGCTCTATGGCCTGCCCGTCGTCCGCGATCGCAGCGTCCATTACGGGCCCATCGACCCCAAGGCATCTCGCCGCATCTTCGTCGAGCACGCGCTCGTGCGCGGAGAGTACGCGTCCAAAGCGCCCTTCGTGGCGCACAACCGCGCGCTCATGGCCGAGGTGAAGCTCCTCCGCGACAAGGCCCGAAAGAGCGACATGCTCGCCGACGACCACGCGATCGCGGCCTTCTTCGACGCGAAGGTCCCGAGCGACGTGTACAGCGGCAAGACGTTCGAGCAGAGCCGCGCCGAGATCGAGCGCAAGGACCCCAAAGCGTTCTTCCTCTCGCTCTCCGACGTGCTCGCCGGCGACGACACCGCGATCACGCCCGATCGTTACCCCGACAAACTCTCGATCTTCGGCGCCGAGCTCCCGCTCTCCTACCGCTTCGACCCCGGCGAGGACGACGACGGCGTCACCGTCAGCGTGCCTTTTGCGCTGCTCCCGCAGGCGGATCCGGCCGTCTTCGAGCACGTAATCCCGGGCTTCCACCACGAGAAGGTGCGCCTCCTCATCGCCTCTCTCCCCAAGGCCATCCGAAAGGCCATCTCACAAAGCGCCGATTTGACCGAGCTCGTCGCCGGCGCGATTCGGCCCTTCGAAGAGCCTTTGCTCGGCGCGATCGCGCGCGAGATCCACGCGCTCACCGGCGTCCGCGTCCCTGTGACCGCGTTCAACGTCCACGAGCTGCCGCCTTGGCTGCGCCTCACGTTCCGCGTCACCGAGCGCGATCACGCCTTGGCCGCCGGAAAGGACCTCGGCGCGCTGCGCGACAGGTTCGCCCTCAAGGCGCGTGAGGCGTGGGAGGCGCTCCCGAAGCAGCCTTGGGAGCGACAAGGCCTCACCTCATGGGCCTTTGACGCGCTGCCCGAGCACGTCGCCGTCGAGGTCGGAGGAGCGGTGATGGCGGCCTATCCCGCCATCGTCGATCACGAGACCACCGTCGCGGTGGAGCCCTTTGCCTCCAAGGTCGCCGCCGTCGAGGCCACGCGCGCCGGGCTCATGCGGCTTTATTTGATCCAAATGGGCACGAGCCTCGCCAAGATCGAGGCGCAGATCCCGGCGAGCCTCCCCATGAACGCGCTCGCGGGGGGCGGCAAGGCCTCGCTCACGCGGATGATCGCGCTCCGCGCCTTGGAAGAGTGCTTTGACCTCGCCGACCCGACGCGCCTCCCGCGCACCAAAGCCGCCTTCTCCAAGCAGCTCGACGCGGGGAGAGCCAAGCTCACCAAGGCCATCGCCGAGCTCGCCCGGCTCGCGCAGGACATCGCGCTCCCGCTCGAGAAGGTCAATCAACAGCTCCGCGCGCTCAACGGCAAGCCCGGCGCCCCCAAGGCCGCGCTCGACGACGTGAGGGCCCAGCTCGCGGCGCTGGTGCCGCCGTCGCTCCTTCGCGTGACGCCGCGCGAGCGGCTCGTCCACGTGCCTCGTTATCTCCGCGCCGTCGAGGTGCGGCTCGAACGGCTCCCCAACGGCCCTCAAAAGGACCAAGCCAAGGCCGCGCAGGTAGCGCCTTTTTGGGCCGATTGGCAGAAGCACAAAGATGGTCTGCTCGCGCGCGGCGTGCCGGAGGATGATCTCGAGTCCTTCCGGTGGCTCATCGAGGAGCTCCGTGTCTCGGTGTTCGCGCCCGAGCTGCGCACGCCTATCCCCATCTCCGCGCAGCGGCTCACGGAGCAGTGGAGAGCGATCGCGGGCTGACGCCGCGGGGTAGCCCCCTCAATCCTCGGTCTTCTTCGCCGGCTTCGGGATCTTGGCGCCCGGGTGCTCGCGCATCGCCTCGTCGAGCAGCTCGCGCACGCACTGCGCGAAGTCTTTGACGTTGGCGTCGCTCGCGACGCTCTCGTGATCTCCGGCGACCACGTTGAACGTGTGAGGTCCTTTGAACATCCCGGACCAACCCACCATCGGGAAGAGGCCCGTGGGCAGGCCGCGGAGCGTCGCTTTGGAGAAGATGAGCGCCACGCGCCCCTCGTGCTTGCCCCCGGGCAAATAGGCGCGAAGCGCGGTCTTGGCCATTTGTACGAAGTTGTCTTTGCCGTACGCGAGCACCGTTTGCTCGTATTCATCGCGCGCCGTGAGCCGAGCCCTGGTGCGGTGGCTGACGCGGCCGAAGAGGTCTTTGACGTATTGGACCCTGCGCTCCCACGGGAGCCGGAGGACCCTCCGCTCGTGCGCGCGGATCCTGTAATACGTGCCGCGGATCGCCTGATAACGCCGGTAGATCGCGTCCGGTCCGTCGCGCTCGACGAGCATCAGGAGGCCGACCTCCTCGCCGGCTTGCAGGAGCTGTTGGCCGATCTCGTACGCGACGTAGCCGTCGAGGCACGAGCCCGCGAGGTAATAAGGCCCCTCCGGCTGGATGACGCGGATGTCCCGCAAATACCGCTTCGCGAGCTCACGGATGTGCGTCGACGGGCTCTCTACGTCGAAGTAGCCGGACTGGAGATGATAAATAGGCTGATCCGGCAGCTCGCGCGCGATCCGCGTCATCTCGGCGAAGTTGAACCCGCACCAGAAGAGCGGCATCCGAGCGCCGTTGAGCGGGTTCATCTCGATGAGCGACCGGGGCACCGCGTGGACCTCGCGCGAGAGCACCTCGGCGAGCGCGGCGATGGTGGGGTGTTGGTAGATGGTGCCGATCGGCAGCTTCTCGCCGAACACCCGCACGATGAGGTCGTTGAAGAGCCTGGGCAGGAGCATCGAGTGCCCGCCCAAATCGAAGAAGCTGTCCCGGATGCTGATCTTGTCGACCGGGATTTGGAGCACCTCGGCGTAGAGCGAGGCGAGCGCCTCTTCGACGCCGTTGCGCGGCGGGGCGAGCTCCCGGTTGGTCCCCGAAGGCGCCATGTCGGGCGCGGGCAGCGCGCGCCTATCGACCTTGCCATTTTCGGTGAGCGGCAACGCGTCGAGCGTCACGAACGCCGAAGGCACCATGTATTCCGGCAGCTTCTCTTTGATGTGCGCGCGGAGATTGGCGATCTTCAAGGCGCCTTTGCTCGCCGGCACGACGTACGCCACGAGCGTCTTGTTGCCTGTCTTGCCGTCGTCCCGCGCGAGCACCACCACCGAGCGGACCGCCGGGTGCTCGCCGAGCACGCTCTCGATCTCGCCGAGCTCGATGCGGAAGCCGCGGATCTTCACCTGATGATCGATGCGGCCCAGATAGTCGATGTCGACGGCGGGAGAGGAGGCGGACGAGGCAGAAGACGCGGTGACGAGGCGGGCGAGATCCCCTGTCTTGTAGAGCCGCTCGCCGTCGGCGAACGGGCTTTGCAAGAACCGCTCGGCGGTGAGCTCGGGCCGGTTCAAATAGCCGCGCGACACGCCCGCTCCGCCCACGTACATCTCCCCTGTGACGCCGATGGGGCACTGGTTTTTGTGCTCGTCGAGCACGTACACCTGCAAATCGGGGATAGGCCTGCCGATGACGCTCGACCACGGCCGCGCGAGGTCATCGAGGCTCACGGGCCTGTACGTGACGTGCACCGTGGTCTCGGTGATTCCATACATGTTGACGAGCTGGGGCTTCGCGTCGCCGTGCCGCTCCCACCAGGGGCGGAGCTCGTTGAGGTCCAGCGCCTCGCCGCCGAAGATCACGTAGCGAAGCGCCAGCGCGGCGCGCCTCCGCTCGCTCGTCAGCTCATCCACCTTGACGAGCTGGCGGAACGCGGAGGGCGTTTGGTTCAGCACCGTGACCCCCTCGCGCGCGAGGAGCGTATAAAAGTCGTCGGGAGAGCGGCTGATGAGATACGGCACCACCACGAGCCTGCCGCCGTAAAAGAACGCTCCCCACATCTCCCATACGGAGAAGTCGAACGCGTACGAGTGGAACAAAGTCCACACGTCCTCCGGCCCGAACTTGTACCACGCGTCGGTCGCGTCGAAGAGGCGCACCACGTTCTCGTGCGTCACCATCGCGCCCTTGGGCTTGCCCGTGGATCCCGAGGTGTAAATCACGTACGCGAGATCGCCCGGCGACGCGCCGCCCTCGGGGGGCGTTGGAGGCAGCTTGGCAAACGACCCTTCGGCCTCGTCGAGGTGAATCACCGTGACGCCCGCCGGGACGTCAAAGGCCTTGACGGACCTGCGATCGGTCACGAGCACGCGGATCTTCGCGTCCTCGATCATGAACGAGAGCCGGTCTTTGGGGTAATCGGGGTCGAGCGGCAGGTACGCGCCGCCCGCGTGGAGGATGCCCATCAGCGCCACGAGGAGCAGCTCGCTCCGCTCCATGGCGAGCCCGACCAGCGTATTGGGCCCGACCCCGAGACCCTTGAGATGGTGGGCGAAGCGCGAGGCGCGCGCCTCCAAATCACGGTAGGTGACGCGGACGTCACCGGAGGTGATCGCGACCGCGTCCGGCGCCCTCTCAACCGCCTTGGAGAAGCGTTGGGCGATGGTCTCCGAGACAGGGAATCGAACGGACCTGTCGGCGTTCACCGAGGCGATGAGCCGCCGCTCGTCGTCGGGGACGATGGGCAGAGAGGCGATGGGGCGCGACGGGTCCTCCGCGACGGCGGTGAGGAGCGCGCGGAGCCTGTCGCCGAAGCGCCGCATCGTCGCCGCTTCGAAGAGGTCTGTCGCGTATTCGAACATGCCATAAAGGCCGCTCGGCGCGTTCATGAGCGAGAGCGTGAGATCGAACTTCGACGTCGTCGCTTCGAGCGCCACGTTCCTCCGCTCGACGCCCGCGATCGCGATGCCCTCGGCCGGCTTGTCCTCGACCGTGAACATCACTTGGAAGAGCGGTGTGCGCGACATGTCGCGCTCGGGCGACAGCTCTTGGACGAGCCGCTCGAACGGCAAATCCTGGTGCGCGTACGCGCGGAGGCAGGTCTCGCGCACCGCCCCGAGGAGGTCGGCGAAGCTCGCGTGGGGATCGACCTTGGCGCGGAGCACAAGCGTGTTGACGAAGAAGCCGATGAGCCCCTCGATCTCGGGCCGGCTCCGGTTCGCGACCGGCGTGCCCACGAGCATGTCGCGCTGGCCCGTGGTGCGGTGGAGCAGCACGGCGAAGGCCGCGAACAACGTCATGAACAGCGTCGCGCCCTCGCGCTTGCCGAGGTCGCGGACGGCCTTGGCCACGTCGGGCGCGATGCGGAAGACGTGTTTGCCGCCGCGGTGCGACTGCACGGCGGGGCGGGGCTTGTCAGCCGGCAGCTCGAGCACGTGCGGAGCGCCCGCGAGCTCGCTCTTGTGGTGCGCGATCTCGCGATCGAGCACGGCGCCCGAGAGCCACTTGCGCTGCCAATGCGCGTAGTCCGCGTAGTGGAGCGCGAGCTCGGGCAGCGGCGAGGGCAAGCCCTTGTGGAACGCCTCGTAGAGCGCCGTGATCTCGCGCGCGAGCACGCCTCGGGTCCACGCGTCCGAGACCACGTGGTGCATCGTCAAGAAGAGCACGTTCTCGCGCGCGCCGAGCCGCACGAGCCTCGGCACGAAGAGCGGGCCCTTCGCGAGATCGAAGCGCTGCGTGGACTCGCGCTTGGTGATCGCGGCGAGCTCGTCCTCGCGCGCGCGCTCTTCGTACGCCGACAGATCCGTCACCGGGAGCGCCGTAACGACGTCCTCGTGGATCACGGCGATGGGGCCCGGAGAGCCCTTGGGTTGCTCGAACGTGGTGCGCAGCACCTCGTGCCGGCGCACCACCTCGGCGATCGCGCGTGAGAGCGCGCCCGCGTCGAGATCGCCCTTCATACGAAGGCCGTACGTGATGTTGTACGCGGTGTTGCCCGGGTCGAGCTGCTCCAAGAACCAGAGCCGCTCCTGCGCAAACGAGAGCACCGGCTGGGCGCTCCGCGGCATCCGCCGGATGGGCGGCGGCAGCTCCGCGCCCTCGGCGCGACGCGCCTCCTCCACGCGCACGGCGAGCTCGGCGATCGTCGGCGCTTCGAAGATCGCGCGGAGCGGCAGATCGATCCCGAACGCGTCGCGCGCCCTCGCCACGATTTGAATCGCGAGCAGCGAGTGACCCCCGAGGTCCGCGAAGCGCTCGTGGACGCCGACCGCGTCGCGTTCGAAGACGTCGGCCCAAATCGCGGCGAGCACCTCTTCGACCGGGTTTCGCGGCGCGTCCGCAACGGCCTTCGCAGGCTCGGGCGCTTTGTCGGCGCGCTCGGCGAGCGCCTTGCGATCGATCTTGCCGTTCGGGGTGAGCGGGATCGCGTCGAGCACCACGATGAGGCTCGGCACCATCGCGTCCGGCAGGCGCGCGCCCACGTGCGCGCGGACGGCCTCGGCGTCGGCGATCTCGCCTTGTTTCGGCGTCACGAACGCGACGAGGCGCTTGTCGGGAACGGCGCTCTTCGAGCGCGGATCGTCGAGCGCGAGCGCCACCGCCTCGCGCACCGAAGGCGCCGTGGAGAGCGCGGCCTCGACCTCACCGAGCTCGATGCGGTAGCCGCGGATCTTGACCTGAAAGTCCGCGCGCCCGAGGAACAGGAGGCTCCCGTCCGCGAGCCACTTGGCGCGATCGCCCGTCTTGTAAAGGCGATCTCCGGGCACGAACGGGCTCGGCAAAAAGCGCTCCGCCGTGAGATCGGGCCGGCCCAAGTACCCGCGCGCGACCTGCGGCCCGCCGATGTACACCTCGCCCGGGACCCCCGCGGGCAAAGGCCCCATGGCCCCATCGAGCACGTACACGCGACAACCCGCGAGCGGACGGCCCAAAGGCACGATCGGCGCACCTTCGGGCTGCGCGTCGAGATCGGGGGGTTTGGGGGCATAGGGCGCGCTCGCGCGACCCGAGCCCCCATCGTTGACCGCGTACGTCAGCGCGCCCACCGTGGTCTCGGTCGGGCCGTAGTGGTTCATCACGCGGCATCCGGGCCGGAGCGCGTGGATCGTGCGGATCAGATCCCAGCTCGACGCCTCGCCGCCGAGCACCACGAGCGCGCGCGGGATCACGTCGCCCGGCCTCGCGCCCGAGAGCAACGCCGAGAGGTGCGACGGCACGATCTTCAGGCAGTCGATTGCTTCACGTGTAAAGTACCTGCCGATCGCGTCCGGGTCCGTGACCAGGGCCTCGTCGAGGACGTGCAGCTCGCCGCCCAGGCAAAGCGGCGGAAAGAGCACGGTGTTGCCGAGGTCGGCGGAGAACGTCGAGACGTGCGCGTAGCGCGCCCCTTCGGGCAGGCCCATGCGCGAAGCGACCGCGAGGAGGTAGCTCACCACGTTGCCGTGCTCGACCGCGACGCCCTTGGGCTTGCCCGTCGAGCCCGACGTGAAGAGCACGTACGCGAGGTTCGCGGGCCCTCCCCTGCCCTCGGGCCGATCGCCCGGGTGGGCCGCGATCGCCGCCGCGTCCGCGTCGAGCCGCACCGCGCGCGCCTCGGTCGTGACGCGCGCCGCGCGCGCCTCCGTGGTGATCCAGAGCTTGGCCCCGGACTCGCGGAGGAGCTCGGCCACGCGCTCGTCCGGGTACGCCGGATCGATGGGCACGTAGGCCGCGTCGCTCTTCAGCACGCCGAGCATCGCGGGCACGAACGAGGCGCGATCGACGCAGACGCCGATGACGTCGTCGGGCCCTGCGCCGAGCGCGAGGAGATGCCGCGCGAGCTTGTTCGCGCGCTCGTCGAGCGCCGCGAACGAGAGGCGCTGCGGGGTTTGGGGGGTCCCCCCAAGCGTGACGCTCGTGACGAGCGCGATCGCGGCGGGCGTCGCCGAGGCGCGCGCTTCGAACAGCTCGTGGAGGCGCGCGTGCGCCGCGTCGATCGGCGCGATCTTCGCGGGATCTTCGGCCGCGAGCGGGCCGGTCACGCGCCTCCGTTCGTCGTCGGACATCACCGGCAGATCGGCGACCTTGCGCTTGGGATCGCGCGCGACGGCCGCGAGGATCGCGCGGAGGGCCGCGAGCATCTGATCGACCGACCGCGCCTCGAACAGATCGGTGTTGTACGCGAACGAGAGCACGGGGCCGCGCGGGCCTTGCCCCACGAAGAACGTGAGATCGTATTTGACCGACGTGACCTCGCCCCCTACCGCAGCCACCTTGGCCTCGCCCAAACGCAGCTCCTCGCGCGGGGTCGTCACCATGGTGAAGATCACCTGGAAGATGGGCGTCCGGCTCGGATCCGGCGCGGGCTGAAGCTCGGACACGAGCCGCTCGAAGGGCATGTCTTGGTGCTCGTACGCGCCGAGGCAGGTCTCTTTGACGCGGCCGAGGAGCCCGCTGAAAGGCTCGTTGGGATCGACCGACGCGCGGAGCGGCAGAGCGTTGATGAAGAAGCCCATCAAGCGCTCGGTCTCGGGCAACGTGCGCCCCGCGATGCTGGTGCCCACGACGAAGTCGCGCTGGCCCGTCCAGCGCGCGAGCATGACGTCGAGCGCCGCGAGCAAGACCATGTAGAGCGTCACGCCCGCTTTGCGCGCGAGCGTGTCGAGCGCGCTCCCGAGCTCGGGCCCGAGCTCCATCGTGCGGATCGAGCCGCGGAACGACTGCGCAGGAGGACGAGGCTTGTCGGTCGGGAGCTCGAGCGTAAAGCTCGCTCCTCCGAGGGACGATCGCCAATACGCGAGCAGCGCGTCGAGCCTCTCGCCCGCGAGGAGCGCGCGTTGGGCCGCCGCGTAATCGGCATATTGAATCGGCAGAGGCGGCAGCTCCGCGCTTTGCCCCGCGGCATACGCGGTGTAAAGCGCGGAGAGCTCCCGGTTCAAGATGGCTTGTGTCCACGCGTCGGACACGATGTGGTGCATCGTCAACAGAAGCACCCAATCGCTGTCGCCGAAGAGCAGCACCTTGGCGCGGAGCAAGGGGCCTTGTTGGAGATCGAAGCGATACCCCGCCTCGGCCGCGGCCTCGCGCCTCCGGCTCGCGAGCTTTTCGTCGGTCGTCTGCGCGCGCAGATCCAGGATCGCGAGCGGCACGGGCATGCTGTCGTGGATCACCTGCACCGCGACGCCCGAGGGCGACAGCGCGAACGTGGTGCGCAGGACCTCGTGCCGGGCGACCAGCGCGGCGAGCGCCTTGGCGAGCGCGATCTCGTCGATTTTGCCCTCGAAGCGGAGGTTCGAAGGCACGTTGAACGCGGGGTTGCCCGGGTCGAGCTGATCGACGAAGAAGAGCCGCTCCTGCCCGAACGAGAGGCGCAGCTCGCCGTCGCGCGGAGCGCGTTGAATCGCGGCCGGCGCGGGCTTGCCCGACGTCGCGCGCACGCGCGCCGCCAGCTCGGCGACCGTGGGCGATTCGAAGATCACGCGCAGCGCGACGTCGGCGCCGAGCACGTCGCGGATGCGGCTCACGGCCTGCGTCGCGAGGATCGAGTGACCTCCAAGCTCGAAGAACGAGTCGAGGGACGACACGCTCTCGACCTTGAGGACCTCTTGGAAGATGCTCGCGATCGCCTCTTCGAACGGGCCGCGCGGGGGCACGAAGGCCGCGCCCTCCGGGGTGATCGCGGCCTCGACCTCCGGCAGCGCGGCGCGGTTGACCTTGCCGTTCGGGAGCCGCGGGAGCGCGTCGAGCACGGCGAACGCCGCGGGGATCATGGGCTCGGGCAAGCGCTCTTTGAGGTGCGCGCGCAGGCCCGTGGTGTCGATCGGGCCGGCGCCCTCCTTGGCCGTCACGTACGCGACGAGCCTCGAATCCCCCGCGCTCCCCGCGCCGCGCAGCACCACGGCCGCCTCGCGCACGGCCTCGTGCGTCGCGATCGCGGCCTCGATCTCACCGAGCTCCACGCGGAAGCCGCGGATCTTCACTTGGTCGTCGGCGCGGCCCAGGTACAAAAGCTCGCCCGACGGGAGCCACCGCGCGCGGTCGCCGGTCTTGTACAAAAGCCCTTCGTCAAAGGGGTTTGGGAGGAAGCGCTCGGCCGTGAGATCCGCGCGGCCGACGTACCCGAGGCCCACGCCCGCGCCGCCCAAATACAGCTCGCCCGCCGCGCCTTCGGGCAAGAGGCGCATCCGATCGTCGAGCACGAACGCGGTCACGTTGGTGATCGGCCGGCCGATCGGGACCACGGGATCGCGCTCATCACGGCAGGTGTGCGCGACCGAATCGATGGTGACCTCGGTCGGGCCGTAGAGGTTCACGATGGCGACGCCGGGCAAGCGCGCGCGGAGCCTTTGAACGAGCGGCGATCGAAGCGCCTCGCCGCCCAAGAAGACGCGCTCCAGCGACGTGCACGCCGCGAGATCGGGCTCCTCGACGAGGAGCTCCAACATCGACGGCACGAGCTGGAGCACCGTGACCCCGTGCGCCGCGACCGCGCGCGCGAGGTAACGCGGATCGCGGTGGCCCTCGGGCTCGGCCATCACGAGCGTCGCGCCGCTCATGAGCGGCGCCCAGAACTCCCACACCGACGCGTCGAAGCTGATCGGCGTCTTTTGCAGCACGATCCCCGACGGATCGAGCGGGTAGGCCTCGGCCATCCAGCACATGTGGTTGACGATCGCGCGGTGCGGGATCATCGCGCCCTTGGGCCTGCCCGTGGATCCCGAGGTGAAGATCACGTACGCGAGGCCCTCGCTCGTCGCGCCGCACGCGGGCGCCTCGCTCGGCTCCCCTGCGATGGACGCGAGATCGTCGCCGAGCACGAGCGCGCTCTCGCCCGCGATGGCCAACGCCGAAGGGCTCGCGATCACGGCCTTCGCGCCCGCATCCGCGAGCATCGAGGCCACGCGCTCGGCCGGGTACGAGGGGTCGACGGGCACGTACCCGCCGCCCGCCTTGAGCGCGCCGAGCAGCGCGACCGGCAGCGCGAGCGAGCGATCCATCACCACGGCCACGCGATCGCCGGGGCCCACGCCGCGGCGCTGGAGCGCGCGCGCGAGCCGATTCGCAGCGCGATCGAGCGCCTCGTACGTGAGCCTCTCCGCGCGGAACGCGACCGCCACGGCCGAGGGCGTGCGCGCGGCCTGCGCGGCGACCAGCTCGTGCAAGAGCGCGCTCGGATAGCTCGCGCGCGACGCGTGGAGCCCCTTCGCGAGCGCGTCGCGCTCGGGCGCCGTGAGCACGGGGAGATCACCCACCTTCGCGCTCGGCGAGGCGACCATCGCCTCGATGATGCCCATCAGGTGACCGAGCATCCGATCGATGACGGCCGCGTCGAAGCGGCGCTCGTCATAGACCAGCTCGAGCACCAAACGACCCTTCAAAATGCCTGCGAGCGTGATGGGGTATCCGGTGCGCTCGACCGATCGCGCGGCCTCGACGCGGAGCCTCCCGCTCGTGTCGGCCGCGCCCGCGGCGGGACCTGCGGGCGACTCCTCGACGGGGTAGTTCTCGAAGACGACGAGCGTCTGAAAGAGCTGCGCGCCGCGCGGCATCTCGCTCCACGTCTGCACCTCGGCGAGCGGGCTGTGCTCCAGCTCGCGCAGCTCGGCCTCGTGCGCTTGGAGCGCCGTGAGAAAGCCGAGGACGCTCGCGTCTTCATCGACGCGGACGCGCACGGGCAGCGTGTTGATGAAGAGCCCGATCATCCGCTCGACGCCGGGCACCGCGGCGCTCCGGCCCGAGACCGTCGCGCCGAAGAGCACGTCGCGATCGCCGCCCGTCCGCGCGAGGAGCGCGGCCCACGCGCCCTGCAAGAGCGTGCTCGCGGTGAGCTTGTTCTGCCGGCTGAACGCGATGAGCGCTTGCGAAGAAGCCTCGGAGAGCGACACGCGCCGCTCGCGGAACGACTCGGCGGCGCCGGGGAGAGGTTCGTGATCGACGCCGAGGCGCGTGGAAGCGGCGAGCCCCGCGAGCTCGCGGCGCCAGAACGCTTCCATCGCGGCTTTGTCCTGCTTGCCGAGCCACGCGATGTAGTCGCCGTAAGGCCGAGGTCTTTCGAGCGGAGGCTCGCCTGGGGGGCTCGGGGGGAGGTCCCCCCGAACGTGACGCTCCTTGCCGGCGCGCTTGTGCTCGTACGTGAGCATCACCTCGCGCAGCACGATCTGCGTCGACCAACCGTCGAGCAGCAGGTGATGCGAGGTCCACACGAGGCGCCACGCGTCGTCGGCGAGGCGGAGGAGGGCGATGCGCATGAGCGGCGCGCGCCTCAAATCAAAGCCTTTTCGGCGATCGGCCTCGACGAAGCGCGCGACGCGCTCGGCCTGCTCCGCCGGCGGGAGCCCGCGTAGGTCCTCCTCGTGCGCGGGCAGCCTCACGCGCCGCCACACGATCTGCATCGGCCCTTCGACGCGCTCCCACACGAAGGCCGTTCGAAGCGCCGTGTGCCGATCGACCACGTGTTGCCACGCGGCGACGTACGCGCCCGCGTCGAGCGCGCCGCGCAGCGTAAAGCCCACCTGCACCACGTAGACGCCCGTGCCGCCGCCGGACCCCGCCTCGCCTTGTCCCGCCTCGTACAACGAGTGAAACAAGAGCCCCTGCTGGAGCGGGGAGAGCGGATAGATGTCTTCGAGGTTATTTCGGCTCATCGAGCGCTTCGCGACCCCACCTGGCCGCGGGCAGCGGCGCGGGGAGCCTACGCGATACCACGACTCCACCACATCCGGGACGGTTTTTGCGCGGCTTACGAACGCCGGGATCTCGACGCGATAGGCCCCTCCGCGCGCGCCGAAGAGGCCTCGCGATCCAGAATCAAAGACCGCTCCTGCGCCCCGCTACCATCGGTCGCTACCCGGTGATAGACGCGAGGTTCTGTCCATGAGCGAGCACGATCGAGCGCACGAGCCCCCGATGACGGCCGACGCGAGCGTCGATTCCTTCGGCGGGCAGAGCTCGATCTGCACGGGCCCGAGCTCGGTCTCGATCGAGGAGATCGCGGGGAGCCTCGTGCCCACGGTCGCGATCAAGCCCAACCCTCACGACAGCAAGCCCCCCGCGGCGCCCGCGAGCGGCGCGCTCCCGCTCCCGCCGCGGTTCCGCGACGTGGGTCTGCTCGGGACCGGCGCGTTCGGCGAGGTGCGGCGCGTCTACGACGCCGAGCTCGATCGCACGCTCGCGATGAAGCTCCTGCGCGCGGACGCGGCCGCGATCGAGCGCGTCGCGAAGCGCTTCCTCGCCGAGGCGAAGCTCACGGCGGGCCTCCAGCACCCGGGCATCGTCGCGGTGTACGACTGGGGGACGCTCGCGGACGGGCGCCTCTGGTTCACGATGCCGGAGATCCGCGGCGTCACGTTCCAACACGCGATGGAAGAGCTCCACGAGGGCCGCGGCGAGGAGAGCGGCTGGACGTTCCGCAGGCTCGTCGACGCGTTCGCGCGCGCGTGCCAAGCGGTCGCGTACGCGCACCGGCGCGGCGTGGTTCACCGCGATTTGAAGCCCAGCAACGTCATGGTGGGCGAGCTCGGCGAGGTGCTCGTCGTCGACTGGGGCATCAGCATGAGCCTCGGCGGCCTCGACGCGGCGCCCGCGGACGCCCAAGGATCGCCGCAGCAAACGGCCTCCGCGCACCTCACGCAGCTCGGCGACGTGCTCGGCACGCCGGTGTACATGCCGCCCGAGCAGGCGCTCGGCGAGCGCGATTTGCACGGCCCGCCGAGCGACGTGTACGCGCTCGGCGCGATCCTCTATCACTTGCTCGCGGGCCGGCCCCCGTACCGAGGCAGCGCGGGCGCGGTGTGGCGGCAGGTGATCGACGGCCCGCCTCAGCCTCTGCGCGAGGTCGAAAAAGGAAGGGCCATCCCGCACGATCTCGCGTCGATCTGCGCGCGGGCGATGCAGCGATCGATCGCGGATCGCTACCCCGACGCGGGGCCGCTCGCGCTCGATTTGGTGGCCTTCCTCGACGGCGCGCGGCGGCGCGAGCAGGCGCTCGCGGTGCTCGGGAAGGCGCGCGCGATCGAGCCCGCGATCCTCCGAACGCGCGCCGAAGCGATCGAAAAAAGGGCCGAAGCGCGCGCGTTCCTCGCGTCGGTGCGCGCCTTCGATCCGCTGGAGAAGAAGCGACCTGGCTGGTCCATCGAGGACGCCGCGGCCGCGCTCGAGCTCGACGCGACGGTGCGCGAAGCCGAGTGGATCGCCACGATGGAGGGCGCGCTCGCGATCGACCCGGAGCTGCCCGAGGCCCACGCGGCGCTCGCGGATCACTACCGCGACAGGCTGCTCGAAGCGGAGCGCGCCTATCAAGACGGCGACGCGATCCGCGCCGAAGCGAGGCTGCGCATGCACGAGCGCGGCCGGTACTCCGCGCTCCTCCGCGGCGAAGGAGCGTTGAGCCTCGTCACCGATCCTCCCGGCGCAGAGGTTGTGATGGAGCGATATGCCGTTCACGATCGGCGGCTCGTGCCCGAGAGCAAAGGGGTCATCGGCGCGACGCCCATCCGCGAGATGCCGCTCCCGCGCGGGAGCTATCGCCTGCGGATCCGGGCCAAAGGCCGCGCCGAGGTGCTGTATCCGGTGCTCATCGAGCGCGGCCAACATTGGGACGGCTGCGCGCCGGGCGACGCCGAGCCGACTCCCATCCTCCTCCCCAACGAGGGTGAGCTCGACCCCGAGGATGCTTATGTGCCCGCGGGCTATGCGTGGATCGGCGGCGACATCAACGCGACGGACAGCCTGAAAGCAGCGCGCATTTGGGCGGATCCCTTCGTCATCAAGCGGTTCGCCGTCACCCACCGAGAGTACCTGTCGTTCTTGAACGATCTCATCGCGAGGGGCCTTGAAGAAGAGGCCATCGCGGCGTGCCCGCGCGCGCAGCTCGGGATGGCCGACACCACCGGGGAGAGCCTCTATTACGACAGGCGAAGTGACGGGACCTTTTACGCCTCCACCGACGAGCTCGGGAGGAGCATTCACCTGGACGCGCCGGTGATCTTGGTGAGCGGGCTCGGCGCGGCTTCGTATGCGCGTTGGACGGCCGAGCGCACCACCGTGCCATGGAGGCTCATCGACGAGCTGGAGCGTGAAAAAGCGGCCCGCGGCGCGGACGGCCGCTTTTGCCCGTGGGGCAACACGCTCGATGCGAGCTTTGCCTGCGTGGTCGATGCGTTCGAGAAGAACCCTCAGTGCAAGCCGGTGGGCAGCTTTCCGCTCGACGAGAGCCCTTATGGAGTGCGCGATCTCTCGGGCAACTCGCGGGATTGGTGCTGCAACGTGTGGAGGCGAGAGGGGCCCCTCGTGGACGGGGGGAGGCTCGTCGTCGTCGAAGCGCCGTGGAGCGAAGAGGAGATCCGCGCGGTGCGCGGCGGCGCGTGGAGCAGCGCGCTCAACTTCAGCCGCGCGGCGACCCGCTTTGGGCTCCGATCCACGCTCCGCCGCACCACAACGGGGCTCCGCATCGCGAGGAGCTACCCGAATTGAACCGTGGCGAGCGGCGTGCCCATGTACCACGAGAGGCCGCTCGCGGGGGTGGGCGGCGTCCCGAACGTGAGCGTGGTGTTTTGGCTTGGCCCAATGATGAACGTCGTGGGGGCGGCCGACCCGATTTGATACCACGTGAGGCTGCCGCTCCACGTGTTGTTCGAGCTGTTGTAGCTCAGGTTGGCGAACGAGATCGCGAATCCGTTCCTGGGGTTCGAGCTCAGGTCGGTGTAATAAAACACGTTGCTCGGCGACGACGAGAGCGGCCCCCACGTGAGACCGTTGGTGCTCACGCCCGTGGCCGCCGTGTAGGTGCCCCCGCTCACCGGGAAGCCCGAGACGCCGCCCGACGCAGGCCAATCGAGCGAGACCGACCCGGTGATGGTCATCGACGATCCCGCGCTCGGGCTTTGGAACGACGAGTAATTGGCCGTCGGGAAGCTCCAGTATTCACTCTTCCGTTGAAAGGTGTACGTGCTGCCGCCGCTCGTGTACGAATACGTCCCATTGGCCGCGATGACCTTGGCCGTGTAGTTGCCGCCGCCGCCGGTCGTGAGCGCGAAGGCATAGTCTACATAACCTTTGCTCCCCGGATCGACCTCATTGGAGGTCGAGGGGTACCGATGGTCGTGCGCCGTTGAAGGGTCTTCCTTAGTGAGCATGGCTTTGTCCTCCGTATCTTTCCCCCGGACGCGGGCCGGGACGAGCGCGGTTATAACCTCGCGCTCGAAGCGCGCCTATTACCGCCGTATTTCAACCGAGGGATCAGAGATCGTCGTCGCCGAGATCGTCGAGCAGGCTGTCGAGCTCCTCCTGTGAGCCCAAGTTGGCCTTTTGGAAATCCGACGGCGTGTAGCCGCCCGCGCCCTCGGCCTTGCAGTGCGCGATGATCGCGCGGAGCGCCTCGACGTAGCCGCGCGCGAGCCTCTCCACGAGATCCCTTTGGAGCCGGCCCTCCCCAAAGGTGAAGTACACGTCGAGGGCGCCGCCGAGCACGCTCGCGTTCACGTCGAGCGCGAACGGGCGGCGCCTCCGCGGGCTCTTGCTCGCGCCTTTGGGCTCGGTCGCGATCGCAAAGAGCCCTTCGTCCGACACCGCACGATCGAGCTGGCCAAGGTAGTTGAAGCTCACCTCGGGCGCGGGCGCCGCCGCGAGCGCGCGGCTCACCGCATCTCCGCCGAGGTAGCGCAACACGCCATACCCCACGCCTTTGTTCGGGATCGCGCGGAGCTCTTCTTTGACCGCCTTGATCACCTCGCCCACGTCGCCCTCGGGCGCCTCGATCACCACGGGATAAATCGCGGTGAACCAGCCGACCGTGCGGCTCGTGTCCACGCCCTCGACGATGTCCTCGCGGCCGTGGCCTTCGAGCGCCACGCGCGCCGCGCGCGATCCCGTGACGGGGGCGAGCGCCAGCGCGAGCGCGGCGAGCAGGACGTCATCGATGCGCGTGTTGTACGCCTCGGGCACCTCGCGGATGAGCGCGCTCGTCTCGCTCTCGGACAGCGTCACGCGCACGCGCGAGGCGCCGCCCTCGACGTCGATCGCGCTCGGATCGCCCGGCAAAACGCCCGCGCGGCGCGCGGCCGACGCGATCCAATACGCGGCCTCGCCGTCGAGCGCGCCCGATCGCGCGTGCTCGTCGAGCCTCTCGGCCCAGCGCTGGTACGAGGTGGTCTTGGGCGGGAGCGACGGCGCCTCCCCTTGGTCGATGGCCGAGACCGCGCGCTCGAGATCGTCGAGGAGGACGCGCCACGAGACGCCGTCGACCGCGAGGTGATGGATCACGAGGAGCAGCCACCGCGCTTCGCCGCGCGCGAAGAGCCGCGCCGCGACGTTCCTCCCCGACGCCGGATCGAGGCTCTGTTGCGCACGGTCGGCGTGCGACGCGATCGCGGCTGCGATTTGATCCTCGTCGATCGCGCCGAGATCGACGCGCTCGACCGAGGTCGCAGGGACCGCGCCGGGGGGCGCGATCGCGACGTGGAGCGACCCTTCGCGCGCGCTCGTCGACGCGGTGATGCGGAGCGCGTCGTGGTGGAGCGCGAGCGCGGCGAGCGCGCGCTCGACGACCGCGGCCTCGATGGGCGCGCGCACGCGCAGCAAGAAGGCCTGGTTGTCGTGGTGCGGATCGATCGGCTGTTGCTCGACCCACCACCGCATGATCGGCGTCGGCGTGACCGGCCCGGTCACGACGCCTTGCTCGGCGACCGTGACCTCGGCGCCCGCCACGCGCGCGAGCTCGGCGATCGTCGGGTGCTGGAACAGATCGCGCGCTTGGATCACGACGCCTTCGCCGCGCGCGCGCGCGACGATCTGGATGCTCAAGATCGAGTCGCCGCCGATCTCGAAGAAGTTGTCGTGCGCGCCCACGCGATCGAGCTTGAGCACCGCGGCCCACACCCGCGCGAGCACCTCCTCGACGCGGCCCTCGGGCGCGACGAATTCCGCGCCCGCCGCCGCGCGCTCGCCCTCTTCGGGCGCGGGCAGCGCGCGCCGATCGATCTTGCCGTTCTCGGTGAGCGGCATGCGATCGAGCAGCACGAACGCCGACGGGATCATCGGGTCGGGAAGCTTCTGCTTCAAGAACGCGCGCAGATCGCCCGCGCTCGGCCGCTCGCCCTCGCGACAAACCAAATACGCGACGAGGCGCTTGTCCCCTGCCCCGGCGCCCAGCGCGACGACGATCTTCTCGCGCACGCTCGGGTGCGCGTCGAGCGCAGCCTCGATCTCGCCGAGCTCGATCCGGTGGCCGCGGATCTTCACTTGGTGATCGATGCGGCCCAGGTACTCGAGCTCGCCCGCGGCCGTGTACCGCGCGAGATCGCCCGTTTTGTAGAGCTTTTTGCCAGGTGAGAACGGATCGTCCAAGAAGCGCTCGGCCGTGAGCTCGGGCCGGCTCAAGTACCCGTTCGCGACGCCCGCGCCGCCCACGTACATCTCGCCTTTGACGCCGAGCGGGACGGGCTCGCGACGCTCGTCGAGCACGTACACCTGGAGGTCGGGGATGGGCCTGCCGATCACGCTCGACCAAGGCCGCGCGAGGTCCGCGAGCGACACCGGCCTGTACGTCACGTGCACCGTGGTCTCGGTGATGCCGTACATGTTGACGAGCGAAGGCGTCGCGTCGCCGTGGCGCTGCCACCACGGCCGGAGATCTCCGAGGTCGAGCGCTTCTCCGCCGAAGATCACGTAGCGGAGCCGGAGCGCCGCGCGCTCGCTCTCGGTCGCGCCCTCGTCCACGCGGACGAACTGCCGGAAGGCCGACGGCGTCTGGTTGAGCACCGTGACGCCCTCGGCCGCGCAGAGCGCGTAGAAGTCCTCGGGCGATCGGCTCACGAGGTACGGCACGATCACCACGCGACCGCCGTAGAAGAGCGCGCCCCAGATCTCCCAGACCGAAAAGTCGAACGCGTACGAGTGGAACATGGTCCACACGTCGCGCGCGTCGAAGCCGTACCACGCGTGTGTCGCGTCGAAGAGCCGCGCCACGTTCGCGTGCGTGACCATCGCGCCCTTGGGCTTGCCCGTCGACCCGGACGTGTAGATGACGTACGCGAGATCGCTTGGATTTGCCGTGCGATCGAGCCTCTCTGCGCCGTGCTCGGCGATGCTGTCCCACGCCTCGTCGAGCAGCACCACCTCGGCCGCTGTCGCGGGGACGCTGCCCCGCTTCGACGCCTGCGACAGCACGATCGGCACCTTCGCGTCCGTCGCCATGAAGGCGAGCCGATCGCGCGGGTAGTCGGGATCGAGCGGCAAATACGCGGCGCCCGCCTTGAGGATGCCGACCATCCCGACGATCATCTCGACGCCGCGATCGACCGCGAGGCCCACGAGCGTGCCCGGGCCCGCGCCGCGCGCGCGGAGGAAGCGCGCCACGCGGTTGCTCCGCGCGTCGAGCTCGCGGTACGAGAGGCGCGCCGCGCCCGCGGTGATCGCGATCGCGTCCGGCGTGCGATCCACCTGCGCCTCGAAGCGCTCGTGGACCGTCGCGGTCACGGGGAAGCTCACCGACGGGTCGTTCCATCGGTTCGGCCCCGCGATCACGAGCGCGCGATCGGCCTCGCGGAAGACGGGGATCGCGCTCACGGTGAGGCTCGGATCGCGCGACGCCGCGTCGAGCACCACCGAGAGCACGGCCGCGAACCGTTCGATCGTCGCCTCGTCGAAGAGGTCGGACGCGTATTCGAATGCGCCTTCGATCGCGCCGGATTTCGTCTCCAAGAGCCCGAGCGTCAGATCGAACTTGGAGGTGCCGACCGAGACCTCTTCGGGGCGCAGCGTGAGGCCCGCGAGCGCGAGCTCGTCCTGCCGCGCGGTCTGGAACATGAACATCACCTGGAAGAGCGGCGTGCGCGACAGATCGCGCTCCGGCGCGAGCTCGGCGACGAGGCGCTCGAACGGCAGATCCTCGTGCGCATAGCCGCCGAGGCACGTCTCGCGCGTCCGCGCGACGAGATCCGAGAACGACGGATCGTCCGCGAGCTCGGCGCGCAGCACGAGCGTGTTCACGAAGAAGCCCACGAGGCCCTCGATCTCGGGCCGCGATCGCCCCGCGACCGGCGAGCCCACCACGAAGTCACGCTGGCCGCTGAGCCGCGCGATCATCACGTCGAACGCGGCGAGCAGCACCATGAAGAGCGTCGCGCCCTCGCGCCGGGCGAGCTCGCGCAGGCGGGCCGCGATCTCGGCCGGGATCGCGAAGTTCTTCCACGCGCCGCGCCGCGAAGGCACGGCGGGCCTCGGCCTGTCCGCGGGCAGCTCGAGCGCGAACGAGGCGCCCTTGAGCTTGTCGCGCCAATAGCCGAGCTCCACGTCGAGCACCGGGCCCGCGAGCCACGCGCGCTGCCACCGCGCGTAGTCGGCGTATTGCACCGGCAGATCCGGCAGCGCTGCTCCGCTGTAGAGCGCGCCGATCTCGCGGTTTACGATGCCGCGGGTCCACGCGTCGCTCACGATGTGATGGAGCGTCAAAAGGAGCGTGTGATCGGCCTTCGATCGCCGGACGATCGACGCGCGGAGCAGCGGACCCTTCTCCAGATCGAACGGCTCGCGCGCCTCGTCCGCCGCGATCGCCGACGCCCTCTCCGAGCGCTCCGGCTCAGGCAAATGGCTCAGATCGATCACGTCGAGCTTCACGGGCGACGGCGGGTGGATGACCTGGATCGCCTGGCCCTTCACCGTCGCGAACGTGGTGCGGAGCACCTCGTGCCGCGCGACGAGCTTCTCGACGGCGCGCTCCAAGGCGACGACGTCGAGGTCGCCCTCGATGCGGAGCGCCGCGGGCACGTTGTAAAAGGCGCTCTTGCCTTCGAGGTGATCCAAGAACCAGAGCCGCTCCTGCGCGAACGAGAGCGCGGGCGCTTCGCCGTCGGGCCGCCGCTCGACGGGCGCGACGGCGACGCCGGAGCCCTCGCGGATCGCGGCGCCCACGCGCTCGGCGAGGAGCGCGATCGTCGGCGCCTCGAAGATCGCGCGCAGCGGAAGCTCGATTTGGAACGCGTCGCGGGCGCGCGCGACGATCTGGATCGCGAGCAGCGAGTGGCCTCCGAGGTCGGCGAAGCGCTCGTGCACGCCGACGCTCTCGCGCTCGAACACGTCGGCCCAGATGTTCGCGAGCACCTCCTCGACCGGGGTCTTGGGCGCCGCCAGATCGCCCTCGATCGCGTCCTCCGCGGGCGCGAGCGCGCTGAGCGCGCGGCGATCGATCTTGCCGTTCGGCGTGAGCGGCAGCGCGTCGAGGATCACGAACGCGCTCGGGGTCATGTAATCAGGAAGGCGCGTCGCGACGAACGCCGCGAGCGCCGACGACGCGAGCGAGGCCGCCGCGGCGGAGGGCACCACGAACGCGACGAGCCGCTTGTCCGAGCCCTCGCCGAGCGCGAGGACGACCACGTCCTTCACGTCGGGGTGATCGGCGATCGCGGCCTCGATCTCGCCGAGCTCGATGCGGTAGCCGCGGATCTTCACCTGGAAGTCGACGCGGCCCAAAAAGACGATGTCGCCCGGCGGCAGGCGCACCGCGCGATCGCCCGTCCGGTAGAGCCGATCGCCCTCGATGAACGGGCTCGGGACGAAGCGCTCGTCCGTGAGATCGGGCCGGTTGACGTAGCCCCGCGCCACGCCCGCGCCGCCGATCAACACCTCGCCCGGCACGCCCACGGGCACGGGATTCATCGCGGCGTCGAGCAGGTACACGCGCGAATTCGGCAGCGGCCTGCCGAGCGGGACGATGGGCGCGAGCGGCTCTGGAACGCCTCGTTTTACAGGGTACGTGAGCACGCCGACCGTGGTCTCGGTCGGGCCGTAGTGGTTCATCACGCGGCAGCTCGTCGAGAGCCGCTCGACCGTCGCGACCAAATCCCAGCTCGACGCCTCGCCGCCGAAGACGAGGAGCCTCCGCGGCACGACGCGCTCGGGCTTACTGCCTGAGAGCAGCGCCGAAAAGTGCGACGGGACGATCTTCAGGCAGTCGATTGCTTCACGTGTAAAGGTCTCGCCGAGGCCGTCGGGATCGGTCGTGAGCTCCTCGGGGATCACGTGCAACACGCCGCCGAAGCAGAGCGGCGGGAAGAGCACGGTGTTGCCGAGATCGGCGGCGAACGTGGAGATGTGCGCGTACCGCGAGCCCTCGGGCAAGCTCATGCGACCCGCGACGCCGCGCGTGTAATTGACGAGCTGGCGGTGCTCGATCGCGACGCCCTTGGGCTTGCCCGTCGAGCCCGACGTGAAGAGCACGTACGCGAGGTCGGTGTCGCGCGCGCCGGATCGGAGGCGATCGCTCGGCGCCGCGTCGATCGTGGCCGCGTCCTCGTCGAGCGAGAGCACGGGCACGCCCGGGACCTCGCACCGATCGCGCAGCTCGCGCACGGTGATCACCGCCTGCGCCTTGGCCTCGTCGAGGATCGCCGCGAGCCTCGCGTGCGGCGACGACGCGTCGAGCGGCAAATACCCCGCGCCCGCCTTCATCACGCCGAGCATCGCGACGACCATCGATGAGCGGCGCGGCAAGCACAGGCCCACGACGCCGCCCGCGCGCACGGAGAGCCCGCGGAGCACGTGCGCGATCCGGTTCGCGCGCGCGTCGAGCTCGGCGAACGAGAGGCGCGCGTCGGACGCGACGAGCGCCTCGGCGTTCGGCGTTTTGTCCGCCTGCGCTTCGAAGAGCTCGTGGATGAGCTCGCCGCTCTCGTACGGTGATCCAGTCGCGTTGACGATCGCGATCACCTGATCGCGCTCTTCGCTCGACAACATCGCGATCGCGCGGAGCTCGCGGCGCGGATCGTTCGCCGCCTCGGAGAGCACGTTCTTCAGGTGGCCGATGAGCCGCTCGATCCGCGCGGGCTCGAAGAGCTCCGTCGCGTACGAGAGGTAGCCCGCGACGCCGTCGCTCCCCTCGTGGAGGATGAGCGTCAGCTCGAACTTGGTGGTCGTGTTCTCGAACGGGATGGGCGCGACGGTGAGCTCGTCGAGCGCGGGCAGCGACGTCATGCCCGCGCCGCTCTGGAGGTTCAGGAACACTTGAAACAGCGGCGATCGCCCTGCATCGCGCGCCGGCGCGAGCGCCGCGGCGACGCGCTCGAACGGGATCTCTTGATGCGCGTACGCGCCGAGGCACGTCTCTTTGACCGCCCGGAGCAGCGACGAGAAGCTCGCGCGCTCGTCGGGGCGCACGCGCAGCGCGAGGTTGTTGAGGAAGAAGCCGAGCATGCCCTCGGTCTCGGCGCGGCTGCGCCCCGCGATGGGCGTGCCGATGACCACGTCGCTCTGCCCGGCGTAGCGCGCGAGCACCACTGCGTACGCGGCGAGGATCGTCATGAAGAGCGTCGCGCCCTCGCGCTGCCCGAGCGCCTTGATCCGGCGCGACAGGTCGGCGCCGAACGCGACGAGGGCCCACGCGCCGCGCGACGAGAGCGCGGGCGGCCTCGGTTTGTCGGCCGGCAGATCGATCGCGGGCGGCGCCCCTTCGAGCGCGCGCTGCCAATACGCGAGGTCGCGCGCGAGCCTGTCGCCCGCCATCCGGGCGCGCTGCCACGCCGCGTAGTCCGCGTATTGAAGCGGGAGCGGCGCGAGGGGCGCGGGCTCGCCGCGCTTCTGCGCGCGGTAGAGCGCGCCGAGCTCGCGGTACAAAAGGCCGAGCGTCCAGCCGTCGGCGACCACGTGGTGCAGCGTGAGGAGGAGCGCGTGATCGCCCTCGCCCATGTGGACGAGCCGAACCCGGATCGGCGGATCCTTCGTCAGATCGAAGGGCGAATTGGCCTCGATCGCGCACGCCTCGCGGAGCTTGGCCTCGCGCTCGTCGTGCGGGAGCGACGCGAAGCTCACGACATCCATCGCGACCGGAGCGGGCTCGCGCACGACCATCACGGGCCCGTCGCCCTCGGCGCGGATCGTGGCGCGGAGCACCTCGTGCCGCGCGACGAGCGCGTCGATCGCGCGGTGGAGCGCGCCCCGATCGAGCGGCCCATGGAGCCTCTGCGGCGCGGGCACCACGTACGCGGGGCTCTCGGGATCGAGCTGGTGGAGCAGCCACATGCGCTCCTGCTCGAACGAGAGCCGCGCGGGCCCTTCGGCGCGGCGGACGATGGGGGACCGCTCCTCCGCGTGATCCGCGTCGATGCGCTCGGCGAGCTCGCGCGCCGTGGGGGCTTCGAAGATCGCGCGGAGCGGGAGATCCTTCGCGAGCACGCTCGCGATGCGCGAGACGGCCTGCGTGGCGAGGAGCGAGTGGCCTCCGAGATCGAAGAACCGATCCGTCGCCGAGACCTGATCCACCCCGAGGAGATCCGCGAAGATCGCAGCGATCGCCTCTTCGATCGGGCCCTTGGGCGCGACGAACGGGCGATCGTCGTTCGCCTCGATCGCGCTGTCGTGCGCGGGGAGCGCGCGCCGATCGATCTTGCCGTTCGGCGTGAGCGGCAGCGCGTCGATCGTCACGAACGCGGCCGGCACCATGTATTCGGGCAAGCGCTCGCGGAGCGCGGCGCGCAGCGACGCGAACGCGAGCTTCGCGCCGGTCGACGCGACCACGTACGCGATGAGCCTCGGCTCGCCCCTGCGATCGACGTTGACCGCGGCCGCGCGCACGCCGGGCAGCTCCGCGAGCCTCGCCTCGATCTCGCCGAGCTCGATGCGGTTGCCGCGGATCTTCACCTGATCGTCGGCGCGCTCCAAGAACTCGATCGAGCCCTCGTGCCGGTAGCGCACGCGATCGCCCGTGCGATAGAGGCGCTCGCCGGGGACGAACGGGCTCGGGATGAAGCGCTCGGCCGTGAGATCGGGCCGGTTCACGTAGCCGTGCGCGACGCCCGCGCCGCCGATCAA
>CAYTJL010000021.1:0-18720 GCA_964437785.1 uncultured Polyangiaceae bacterium | reverse complement strand
GCGCCCGCGGCGAGCGCCGGCCAGATCTCCCAGACGGCCGCGTCGAAGCCCGGCGCCGCGATCAACGTCGTGCGATCGCCCTGCCCGAGCGCGTACGTGCGGAGGTGCCAGAGCGCGAGGTTCGTGAGCCCCGCGTGGCCGACCACCACGCCTTTCGGCGTGCCGGTGGAGCCCGAGGTGAAGATCACGTACGCGGGATCAGCCGGCGAAGAGGGCGCGGGCGGCGCAGGCGGGGGCGCTTCCATCCCATCGACGCACAGGATCTCGGACGCCGCCCCTGCGAGCCTCGGCGCGAGCGCGTGCGTCGTGAGCGTGACGCGCGCGCCCGCTTCGGCGATCGCGAAGGTGATGCGCGCGTCCGGGTGCGCGGGATCGAGCGCGACGTACGCCGCGCCCGCGCGCAGCACCGCGAGCGCTGCGATCACGTTCTCGATCGACCGCGGGAGGCACAGCGCCACGAACGATCCGCGCCGCACGCCGCGCGCGGTGAGCGCCGCCGCCACCTCGTCCGCGCGCCGGAGCAGCGCGCCGTACGAGAGCGCGCGGGCGCCCTCGATGACCGCGGGGGCATCGGGCTGGAACGCCGCCGTCGCCGCCACGATCGTGTGGACCGGCAAATCCGGCAGATCCATCGCGGTCCGGTTCAGCTCGGTGAGGAGCAGCCTGCGCTCGCCCGCGCCGATCACCGGGAGATCATCGACGCGCGCGCTCGGGTCCTCCGCGATCGCGCGGCAGATCACCGAGAGCTCGCCGGCCATCCGCTCGGCCGTCGCGTGCTCGAAGAGATCCGTCGCGTATTCGAGCGATCCCGCGAGCCCATCGCCGGTCTCGGTGAGCTCCAGGACCAGATCGAATTTCGCGGTGCCGCTGTCGATCGGCACGGGCGTGACCGTGACGCCCGGGATCGCGAGCGCGCCCGACGGCGCGTTCTGGAGCACGAACATCACCTGAAAAATAGGCGTCTGCGACAGATCGCGCGACGGCGCGATCGCCTCCACCAAGCGCTCGAACGGGAGGTCTTGGTGCGCGAACATGAAGAGGCACGCCTCGCGCACGCCCGCGAGCAGCGACGTGAAGCTCGCGCGCGGATCGATCGTCGCGCGCAGCGCGAGCGAGTTGATGAGCGGCCCCGCGAGCGCCTCGGTCTCGGCGCGCGTGCGGCCCGCGATCGGCGAGCCCACGACGACGTCGCGCTCGCCCGAGCGCGCGCGCAAGAACACGTCGAACGCCGCGAGCAGCACCATGAAGAGCGTCGCGCCCTCGCGCCGCGCGATGGCCGCGAGCGCCGCGGTCGTCGCGCGATCGAGCGTGACAGGCACGCGCCCGCCGCGGTGCGAAGGTGACGGCGGTCGCGCGTGATCGGCCGCGATCGTGAGCGTTCGGGGCGCGCCTCCGAGGTGAGCGCGCACCTCGTCGATCGACCGCGCGACGCGATCTCCGCTCATGCGCGCGCGCTCGAACGCGGCGTAGTCCGCGTACGCGATCGGGAGCGGCGGGAGGTCCTCCCCCGCGTAGAGCGCGGTCAGATCGCGCACGAGCACCGAGAGCGCCCACGCGTCCACGACGATGTGGTGCATCGTGACGACGAGCAGGTGATCGCGATCGTCCACCACCAAGAGCCGCGCGCGGAGGAGCGGTCCGGTAGCCAAATCAAAGGGCGCGCGCGCTTCGATCGCCGCGTCGCGCAGCGCGGCGTCGAGCCGCTCGCCGGCGTCGCGACCGCTCGGCCTCGTCACGGTGAAGGCGAGCGGGAGCTCGTCGTGGATCACCGCGACAGGGTGATCGCCTTCGGATCGGAACGTGGTGCGGAGCGGCTCGTGCCGCGCCGCGAGCTTCGCGAACGCGTCGCGGAGCCTCGCCTCGTCGATCGCGCCTTGGAGGCGCAGCGCGATCGGCACGTTGTACGAAGGGTCGCCCGGATCGAGCTGGGCCAAGAACCAGAGCCGCTCCTGCGCGAACGAGAGCGCGAGCGGCGCGCCGCGATCGACGCGCGGGATGGGGTCGAGCGCGCCTTCGCCCTTCGACGAGGCTCTCAGCGCCGCGAGCGCGGCGACCGTCTTCGCCTCGAAGAGCGCCTTGAGCGGGAGATCCACGCCGAGCGCGCGCCTGAGCCGGCCCATCACCTGCGCGCCGAGGAGCGAGTGGCCGCCGAGCTCGAAGAAGCTGTCGTGGGCGCCCACCTCGGCGACCGGGATGCGCAGCACCTCGGCGAAGATCGACGCGATCGCCTGCTCTTCGGGGCCGCGCGGCGGCACCGCGATGCGGCCCGTGCGCGCGCCGCCTTCGGGCTCGGGGAGCCTGCGCCGATCGACCTTGCCCGTCGCGGTGAGCGGCAGCGCGTCGAGCAGCACGAACGCCTGCGGGATCATGTGCTCGGGCAAGCGCGCGCCGAGGTGCGCGCGCAGATCCGCGATCGACGGAGGCGCGTCCGCGCGCTTCGGCACCACGTACGCGACGAGCCTCTTGTTTTGGCTGTCTTGGCCTTCGCCGCGCACGATCGCGACCGCCTCACGCACGCCTTCGAATGCGCCGAGCGCGACCTCGATCTCACCGAGCTCGACGCGGAAGCCGCGCACCTTGACCTGCGTGTCCGCGCGGCCCAAAAACTCGAGCCGGCCGTCGGGCAGCCACCGCACGAGATCGCCTGTTTTGTAGAGCCTCTCGCGCCCCCCACCCTGACCGCTGAACGGATCGGGGAGGAACCGCTCGGCCGTGAGCGCGGGCCTCTGGAGGTAACCGCGCGCGAGCGCGACGCCGCCGAGGAACAGCTCGCCACGCGCGCCGATGGGCGCCGGTGATCCGCTCGCGTCGAGCACGTGCGCGCGCACGTTGGAAATGGGCCTTCCGATCGCGGGGAGCGCGGGCCACGCGAGGGGATCGCCCGCGAGCACCTCCTCGGTCACCACGTGCGTCTCCGAAGGGCCGTAGTGGTTCTTCACGACCGCGCCGGGGAGGCGCGCGACCATCGCGGCGACCGCAGGCGTGATCCTGAGGGCTTCGCCTGCGACGATGATCTCCCGCAAATTCTTGGGCAAATCGCGATCTTTTGCGATCTCGGCGAGCTGGTAGAGCGCGACCGGCGGGAGGAAGAGCCGCTCGACGTCGTGGATGATCAGGTGCGCGAGCAACCGCTCGGGATCGCGCCGATCGTCCTCGCCGATCATCACGAGCGCGCCGCCCGACGCGAGCGTCGTCGCGATCTCTTGGAAGCACACGTCGAAGCTCGGCGACGCAAATTGAAGCGTGCGCGGCGATGGTGACGCGCCCTCGGACCGCGTCGCGAGCTGCCACGCGACGAGGTTCACGAGCGGCCGGTGCGTCATCGCGACGCCCTTGGGCTTGCCGGTCGAGCCCGACGTGTAGATGAGATACGCGAGATTTTCCGGGGTGAGCGCGCTCCTCTCGATCGGCGGATGGTCGCCGAGCGGCTCCTCGACGAGGATCGACGACGCGCTCGACGGAGGCAGGATCGGAGCGATCCCGCGCTCGGTGACGATCACCGGCAGGCGCGTGTCCTCGAGCATGAACGCGAGCCGATCGCGCGGGTATTCGGGGTCGAGCGACACGTACGCGCCGCCCGCCTTGAGGATCGCGACGATCGCGACGACGAGGTGCGCGCTCCGCCTGAGCGACACGCCCGCGGGCACGTCGGGCCCCACCCCGCGTGCGCGGAGCGCCCGCGCGAGCGCGTCGGCGCGCGCGTCGAGCTCGCGGTACGTGAGCCGCGAATCACCGTCGATCACCGCGATCGCGTCGGGCGTGCGGAGGGCCTGCGCCTCGATGAGATCCGGCACCGTGCGATCGCTCGGGTACGGCGCGGCGGTCGCGTTGAAGCGCGCGATCCGCGCGCGCTCCTCGGGCGCGAGCACGCTCACGCTCCCG
Source organism: uncultured Polyangiaceae bacterium (assembly GCA_964437785.1). GTDB lineage: Bacteria > Myxococcota_A > Polyangia > Polyangiales > Polyangiaceae > CAYTJL01. The sequence goes on along the minus strand of CAYTJL010000021.1, from coordinate 14,838 downwards.
AGCTTCGCGGATGGATCGGCCGCGAGCGACGCGAGCACGCCCTCGATCGCGGCGCTCAGGATCGCTGCCTGATCGTCGCTGATCACGCGGCGATCGTGGCCGATCTTGATCGTGATCGAGGAGCCTCCGTACACCTCCAGGTTGAGCGGCAGGCTCGTCTGCTCCGCGAGCCGGATGCGGCGGCCCTCCCACGCGCCGCCGCGCGCGCGCATCACCTCGTCGAGCAGGTAGTCCTCGTAGACGAGCAGGTTGTGAAAGAGGTCGATTTCGGGGCCGAGCCCCGCGCTCTTTCGGATCTCGACGAGCGGCGTGTGCTCGTGATCGCGCAGCGCGCGGAAGCGATCGCGCACGTCGCGGAGCCACGCGCCGACCTCCACGTCGTTCGCGATCGGCACGCGCAGCGGCAGCGTGTTGATGAGCATGCCGGCCATGTCGTTCGTGCCTTCGCCGCCGAGCGCCGTGCGCCTGCACGCGCGCGTCACGCCGAGGATCGCCTCGTCTTCGCCCGCGTGCCGCGCGATCACGAGCGCCCATGCGCCCATCACGAGCGTGCCGAGCGCGATGCCCGCGAGCGCGGCGCCGTCGCGGATCGCGCGGGTCGCGTTTGGCCCGATCACGCTCGTTCGCTCGGCGTAGTCCGCGGGCTCGCCCTTCTGCGGCGCGTGTCTCCCGCCCGGGAGCGGCGTCGGTCCGGTGACGCCCGCGAGCGCGTCGCGGAAGAAGCGCGCCGAAGCCTCGCGATCGATCGACGCGAGCCAGCCGATGTAGTCGCGGTACGGGCGGCGCGGCGCGAGCGCGATCTCCGCGCCCCGGAGCTCGGCCTCGTACGCGTCGAAGACGTCGCCGATCACGACGGGGAACGAGCGGCCGTCGAGCAGGATGTGGTGGAACGTGAAGACCACCCGCGCGCGCAGGGCGCCGAGCGGGAAGACCGCGACGCGCAGGAGCGGCGGGCGATCGAGGTCGAAGCCGCGGCGCCGATCCGCGCGCAAGAAGCTCTGAAAGCGCTCGTCGACCGCGTCGTCGGGGAGGCCCGCGAGGTCGTGGAGCGAGAACGGCAGCGCGACCTCGCGGTGCACGCGCTGCATCGGCGTGCCCGTGGTCTCGAACGAGGTCCGAAGGATCGGGTGGTGCGCGACCACGCGGCGCCACGCGCGCTCGAAGGCGCCCGCGTCGAGGGCCTCCGTGTCGATGATCATCTGCTCGATGTCGACGCCGGATCCTGCGTCGAGGAGGCTGTGGAACAGCATCCCCTCCTGCATCGGCGAGAGCGGGTAGCGGTCCTCGATGACGCCTTCGTTCATGACTTGAGCCGGGTGGGGGCGAGCCTCGGAATGGAAGGACAGGCGATACCCACCCGGCAAGCGCGGGTCAAGCAGCCCGCTTCGTCACGATCGACGGTGATCGACGATCTTGTCGTACAGGCCGCCGTACGCGATGGTGCGGATGGAGTCGCTCGCGAGGAACTCGTGCGGGAAGCCGAGCGGGATCGCGCTGACTTTGTCGAGGCGCTGCATTTGATCGTCGGAGAGCGTGAGCGTCGCCGAGGCGAGGTTGTCGATGAGCTGATCGAGCTTGCGCGCGCCCAAGATGGGGATGACGTTCGGGCCCTTTTGACGGAGCCACGCGATCGCCACTTGCGACGAGGATCGGTCGACCTCGCGCGCGATCGTGTCGACCTCGGCGGCGATGGCGAAGTTCTTCTCGGTGAGCCGGTTCTGCGTCCACGACGCGCGGCGCGTGTCCTCCGGGGCCTTTCCGCTCGCGTATTTGCCCGTCAAGAAGCCCGCGCCGAGCACGCCCCAGGGCGTCACGCCGATGTCGAACGCGCGCGCCATCGGGAGCAGGTCGCGCTCGACGTCGCGCTGGATCAGGCTCCACGCGACCTGGAGCCCCACGAAGCGGCTCCAGCCGCGCAGCTCCGCGAGCGTGTTGGCCTGCGACACGATCCACGCGGGCGCGTCGCTGATGCCGACGTAAAGCACCTTGCCCGAGCGCACCAGATCGTCGAGCCCGCGCATGGTCTCTTCGATGGGCGTGAAGGCGTCGTGGTAGTGGACCCAATACAGATCGATGTAGTCGGTGCCGAGGCGCTTGAGGCTCGTCTCGACCGAACGCATCATGTTCTTGCGCTGGTTGCCGCCCGCGTTCGGGTCTTGGGCGCGCGTGTTGAGCGAATACTTGGTGGCGAGGACGAAGCGCTCTCGGTCATGAGCGATGAGCTCGCCGAGGATCGCCTCGGATGAACCGTTGGTGTAGTTGATGGCGGTGTCGACGAAGTTGCCGCCGCGCTCGACGAACGCTTCGATCTGCTTCTTGCACTCTTCGCGCGGAGCGCCGAAGCCCCACTCTTCGCCGAACGTCATGGTGCCGAGCGCGAGCTCGGAGACACGGAGACCACTCTTGCCAAGGAGCTTGTATCGCATGGCAAGGGCTTTTAACCGCGCCCGGCGGTGGGCCCAAGCGAAGAAGTGTAAATCTCACCCCATCAGCGCCGCGACATAGGGCTTCACCTCGGTGAGCACCCGCGCGAAGCTCGGCCGCTCCACGAGGCGCCCGAAATACCGCGTGAGGTTCTCGTACTTGTCGAACGGGTGCATCATCCGGGCGAGGGCGAGCGCGGGCGCCGCCGCGCAATCGGCCATGGTGAACGTGTCGCCGAGCACCCAAGGCCCCTTCTCGACCATCTTGTCGATCATGGGATAAACGGTGTCGAGCCGCTCCCGCGCGGCCTTGACCGCCGAGGGGCTCCGCTCGCTCTCGGGCTTGCGGCCGTCGAAGAAGATCGCCGTGGCAGAGTCGTTGACGTAGAGGTCGAATTGCCGGTCGTAGCACCGCACCCTGCGCCCGAGCTCTTTGTCGTCCGGGATGAGCCGAGGGCCCGAGTCGCTCAGGCCGTCGAGGTATTCGATAATGATGCTCGACTCGGGGATGAGCCAGCCGTCGTCCCGCACGAGGAGCGGCACCTTGCCGAGGGGGTAAATCTTCTTGTAGGCGGCGCGGCTCTCGGGCTCGCGGAAATTCACCAGCTCCTGCGTGAGATCAATGCCCTTCTCGTAGAGCGCGACGAGGGTCTTTTGCGAGTAGGTCGAGAGCGGGAAGGTATAGAGCTTCATGGTCCCTCCTCGGGATCGATCGAGCGACCGCCGGCGCGAGATCACGCGGCGTCGCGACCAACGTTGATCGGTTGCCGGGCTTAGTCGCGGCGCGCGGCGGCGCGTTACAAGAAATCGGTTACAAGAAATCGTTCCAGGCCCTCCCCCCGCGCTTTACACGCCGGAGCCCCTCGGATATCGAGGATCCATGGAGCGAGAGGCGGAGCTTTTGGCGCGCCTGCGCGCGGGCGACGAGGCCACGTTCTCGGCGCTCGTCGAGAAGCTCCATGGCACGCTCGTGCGGCTCGCCGAGCACTTCGTGGGGCGCGGCGCCGCCGCCGAGGAGGTCGTTCAAGACACGTGGCTCGCCGTGCTCGAAGGGCTCGATCGCTTCGAGGGTCGCTCGTCGCTCCGCACCTGGATCGGCAGCATCCTCGTGAACCGCGCGCGGACGCGCCGCGCCAAAGACCGGCGCGAGCAAACCATCTTCGACGCCGATCAAGAGATGGTGATCGAAGAGGGCAAGATGAACGCGATCGGGTTTTGGGCCGAGGGGCCGCCCGTCGTCCTTTTGCCGGACGACGCCCTCGCCAGAAAGCGCGCCCGCGAGCTGCTCGCCGCCGAAATCGAGCAGCTCCCCGACAACCAACGTGTCGTCCTCACGCTCCGCGACGTCTCCGAGTGGAGCTCCGACGAAGTCTGTAACGTCCTCGGCCTCAGCGAGACCAATCAGAGGGTGCTGTTGCACCGCGGGAGGATGCGGCTCCGCGCCGCCCTCGCGCGCAAGCTCGGAGAGGAGCGGGCGTCGTGATTGTCACGTGCCGGAGGTTCGTCGAGATCATCACCGCTGACGCGGAGGGCGCTTTGCCGTCATGGGAGAAGACTCATTTCGACGAGCACCGTCACGTCTGCGGGCCGTGCCGCCGTTATAAAGAAGGGTTCGAGAGCACGGTCACCCTGCTCCATGAGCTGCAGGTAGAGCTGCCGAACGAGAGGCCCTCGCGGGAGCTCATGGCGAGCCTCTTGGAGAAGCTCAGGGCGAGGCACCGTCCCTGAGCACACGCCCGCAGAAATGGGTAACGGACTCATGCGGACGTGTACTGAGCCGCACGATCAAGGGCTCTCCAAGAAAGGGCTCCAGAAGCGCGGATCGCTCACGAACGTCTCGTCGGTGAGCGACTCCAAGAAAGCGACCACGTCGTCGATCTCTTGATCGGTGGCTTGAAAGCCACGGACGAGCCCAGATTTGAGCGGGTTCTTACGCCCGTCCCCCGCGTACGGGCCGGACTCGATGAGCCGCCCGCCGGCCGCGTAGTGCTCCACCACCTCACGCAGCGTCGCGATGCTCCCATCGTGCATGTACGGCGCCGTCAAGGCCACGTTGCGCAGGCTCGGCGGCCGGAACAAGCCTCGATCGTCGGGGTCGAGCGTCAGGTCGTAGAGGCCTTGATCGTAGGGCGGGTAGCTCCCGTCACCCCCAACGTTGTAAAGTCCGTTGTTGAAGAACGGGGCGCTCGCCGTGCCTTGGGTGGTGTTCGCGTCGCGATACGAGGCCGTGAGGTTCACCCCTCGATGGCAATGAAAGCACTCGAACCGCTCGCCGTTGAAGAGCGCGAGGCCGCGCCGCTGCGCCTCGCTGAGCGCGCCTTTGTCGCCCCAGACGTAGCGATCATAAGGGCTGTCCGCGCCCACGAGCGTGCGGCAGAAGCTCGCGAGCGCGAACACGATCTTGTTGATGGTCGCCCCCGAGGCGCTCTCCGGGAAGGCGTCCGCGAACATCTTCGCGTAGCTCGGATCAGCGTCGAACCGCGCGATCACCTCGTCGTGCAGGCCGTCGGAGACGCCGAGCTCGACGGGGTTGTCCCCGCGGATGGGCACGGGGAGCTGATCTTCGAGATCGATCAAACCGTTGTTCGCCCACGTCAACGTCGCGTGATAAAACGCGTTTTGAAGGCCGGGGCTGTTGCGGAACAACACATCCCCCGTCGAGCCCGTGGGCGTCTTCTTGCCATCGGCGAACGCCATCGCTTGGAGGTGGCAGCTCTCGCACGACTGACTTTGATTGCCGGAGAGGCGCTTGTCGTAAAAGAGGTGCCGGCCGAGCTCGATCTTCTCGAGCGTCGGCGGGTTCTTCGCGGGGATCGCCGGGAGCTCCAAGCGATCGGAGATCCCGAGGAGCGCCCTCAGCTTGGCCTCGTCGCTCGGCGCGGGAGGGGGCGCCTCGTCCGCACACCCGAGCGCGATCAGCGCCGCCGCCGAGAGCAGAGCCGCCGAACGTCGAGCGGCCACGTCACTTCACCGAGAAGACGCCGTTTTGCGCCGCGAGCGCGGCGCCGGTCGAGGCGTCGATCCCAAAGTTGCCGAGGATGGGGGCGCAGTCGGGCTGCATGGGCGAAGAGTGGCACTCGACGCCGGGGCCCTCACCGATGACCTCGAAGGTCATCATGTCATAAATCGGAGACACGAAATCGAGGCTCGTGACGACCTTGGTCAGGTCCACCATCACCACGTTCGAGGCGAGGTCGAAGCCCGAGAGCGAGACCGTAGGTGTGTTGACGAAATCGCAGGTGTCCCTGTCCTCGAGCGCCTTGCCGTCCGCGGGGCCACAATCTCGGCTCCCGATGTGCACGTATCCCTCACCGGCGCCGCCCTCGCCGTCATCGACGGTGAAATTCATCACGAAGTGGCGGTAACCGCTGGCCCACGACCAATACATCTCGTTGAGCGGAGACGGCGCTCCCTCCGCCGTTTGATTGGCGATCACGTCCTTCATCACGGCTTGAGGGACGCCTACGTCGAACGAGATCGACGCTACCTTGTCGACCAGCGTCTTGCCGGTGACGCTGGTGTTGGTCCTCGCGGTCCCCTCGGCGAAGGCGACGGAGGTGTCTTTGCAGGTCCCGTCGGTGTTGCTCGTAAAGTCGATGAGCGCCACCGAGCCTTGGGCGCTCTGGTATTGGAAGTCGTTCTTGTCGAGCGTCACCTCGACGGCGTTGCCGTCTGCGTCTTTGAGCACGAGGTTGCTCACGTAAAACCGCAGATCACTGAGGCCGATCGCGTGTTTGCCCGCGGGGCCCACGCCCGTGATCGTATCGGTGCAGCCGACCTCGGCGCCGCTCGCAGCGGCCATGAACGCGAGCGTAAAGGCCGTCGGCTCGGGCTCGGGCGGAGGCTCTTCGCCGCCACAGCCGATCGCCGCGAGCGAGAGGGACGAGCACACCGCGATCATCGCCGATCGATACAAGGAAAAGCGCATGAAGGATCATCTCCGCGTGATGGGTTGGGAGAGCGCGTTTAGCACGTGTGCTCGGGGCGCAGGATGCGACATGATGTCGCGCGACGAGGTGACGCGCGGTGAGCCTTTACCGCTCGCCGAGCACCCTCACCTTGAAGCCGAGCTCCAAGGAGAGCGCCACCATCTCTTCAAAAATGTCGCCGTAGGCCACGGCCACGTGGTTCGAGAGGTAATGGGCCATCAAGGTCTGTTGCGAGATACCCATGTCCGCGGCCATGAAGGGCCACTCGCGCGTGGTGCCGTTCCACCACGCGTCGCGCACCTCGGGCGGGAGCTTCACCACCTCGCCTTTGCCGACATCCATCCAAAGGACATTGTCTTTGATGTAGGAGCGCGCCCACGTCATCTCGCCCGGCAGGCTCTCCCCCGCGAAGGTGCCGCCCGGCGTGGGGAAGTAGAGCGAGGGTTGCCGGTAGGTGTGAACGCCGCGGAGCGTGTCGGGATCGTGGTTGAAGGCGTATGCCCCGCACGATCCCGAGTTGAGCAGCACCCACAAAAACCGGCCGTCGTGCTCGGCCCCCCACCGCACGTCGTGGAACATCACCGCTTGATGAAGGCCCTTGTCTTTGAGGAGCCGCTTCATCATCTCCATCGGCACCACGTTGCCCTGATCCGCCTCGGTGGAGCAAACGATGGTGTCGCCGTTCGACTCGGGGCGACACGCGGAGTTGAACAAGCCCTCGGCGAAGTCCGACGGCGCGCGCAGCGGGATGAGCCCGAGCTGGTATTGCCAGCCGATGCAATCGGCCTTGAATTCGCCCACCATGTCGAGCACCGCCAAATAATCACGGAGCTGCTCGCGCGTCGCCGCCTCGGTGAAGTCCGTGTTGCCGCCCTCGCCCCAATGGAAGGTCACGCCCTTCTCTTTGACGAACGCCATGGCCGCGTCGATGCGCTTCTCCTCGATCCTGCGGCCGCGATCGATGATCCACGCTTGATCGATCTTGTGCTCGGTGAAGCCATGACGGTTCAAGAGCCTTGGGCCAAAGTAGCCGTTGATCATGCCCATCGACGTGTCGCCGAGCATCATCACGAGCACGCGGCGCGCCTTGATGCCGTCGGCCACCCGCTTGGCCCGCGCGAGCGCCGCGGCCGAGACAGGCGCAGAATAACTGATCTCGTCCTCGGGATACCGGATCTTGCCCGTGGTGCACCACTCCGCGAGCCGATCCATGAAGCCCTCGTCTTGGCTCATGTCGGGCGATGCGGTCCACGCGCGCGAGAACGGCCGGTTCAAGCTCTGCAGGCATGCTCCGGTGTTGAGCAGCCCCACGAGCCCGGGGAACCGGCCCGAAAAGTTCGACGCGAGGAGGAGCGGATTGTCTTTGCCCACCACGCCGTCGGTCGTGTGCGGGCCGTAGAACCAATGGACGCACACGCCGATGATCGGGTCGCCGACCGGGCCGAGCTTCTCGATGGCTTCATGGGGCTTTTCGAGGAAGCCCTCGATACGATAGCTCGCGCGGCCGAGCTTCTGCAGGGCGCGCTCGATCTGCGCCGTGGTCTCTTCGATGAGCGACAGGGCGAGCTCGTTCGGCTTGCGCCGCGCGTCGCCGGGCCAATACAGCGCGATCTTGGGGGCTTGTCTCATCATGGGTTGTCCTGCTGAATCGTCCTCTGGACTAAGGGATGTCGTCTCCGCCTTTGCCGACGTTCTCTTTGGTGTAAATCTTGGTGCCGAGCACGATCTTCTTGGGCGCTTGTTTGCCTCCGAGGAGGTCCATCGCCGTGGCGATGGCCTCTTTGCCGCCCGTCGGATAAAGGAACGTGGCGTCCAAGATCCCGCGCCTCACGTATTCGACCCCTTCGTGGGGCAAGGCGTCGATGCCCACGAATTTCATGCTCCGGTTCTGGGCCTTGGCCGCGAGGTAGGCCCCGTGCGCGCCCGGGTCGTTGTGGGCATACACGAGGTCAATCTCCTTCTCGCGCGCGAGCGCCGACTCCATCTCGGCGCGGGCGTTCGGCTCCAGCCACTTCATGTCGGCCTCGAACACGATCGTGAGATCAGGGTGCTTGTCGAGCGCGAGGCCTTCGAGGAAGCCCGTGTGCCGGTCTTGCCCGGGCGTCGACGTCATGAGCCCTTTGAGCTCGACGATCTTGCCCTTTCCGCCGAGCGTCTTTTGCACCCACGCGCCAGCCTCGCGCCCGATCTTCTTGTTGTCCGCGCCGATGAACACCGTATAAGCGTCGCCCTCCACCGCGCGATCGAGCACGATGACGGGGATGCCTTTTTTATACGCCTCGGCCACGGGCTTCGTGAGCGGGGCGGACTCTTTGGGGCTCACGATGAGCAGATCGATGCCCTGCGCCACCAGCTCCTCGACCTGCGCGCGTTGCGTGAGCGACTCGTTCTGCGCGTCTTTGAACACCATCTTGATGTTCTTGTGCGCGGCGGCGGCGCTCTCCAGATCCTTGTTCATCTGCGCGCGCCACGGCTCGCCGAGGTTACATTGGCTCATGCCGATGACGAACGGGTCGGCGAGGGTGCCCGCGTGCTTCTTGGCTCCGCTCGAAGAGCAGCCTTGTGCGACGGCGAGCGTGGAGATGAGCAGCGAGACGCCCCAACGAGCACCCTTCGGGTTGACCGAGCCTGTCCGCATGGTGCCGTCTAGGGTATCACTTCGCCGAAAAAAGCGTGAGACTTCTTCTGCCTCGCACGTTTCGCGCTTGACACGAGGTTGGGTCTTTGATTCGCCTAAGCGGGTCATGATCAGATCGCTCACGATCGAGAATTTTCGCGCTCTCCGCGAGCTTCACCTCGTTGGGCTCGGCCGCGTGAACCTGCTCGTCGGCGCGAACAACTCCGGCAAGACATCTGTCCTCGAAGCGGTCTCGTTCCTCGCCTCGGAGGGCGACCTGCGGAGGATCTATGCGACCCTCGTGGGTCGAAGAGAGCGAGCCGTTTATGATGGCGCCGCAAAGAGCGGTGACCGCGCGGCCGTGGATATTCGACACATCTTCTATGGGCGTACGATCGGTGACGACACCTTTGCCAAGGTCGCGATGGTCACTGCGTCCGGCGCCGAGATCACGCTCCGATTGTCTACGCCGCGCGCGGAAGGGGAGACATTGGCAGCGTGGCAAAGCGCGATGAGCCGAGAGCTGAGCCCTCCCGACCTGACAGGTCTGAACGACATCGAGGGCGCCGATCGGGATCGGGCGCCTCGTTATTTGAGGGTGGAGGCCTCGGGGAGTGACGCTCACATCGCGCTTCGACCGCGCGGGCTGCTCTCCTCGGAGCTGGCGGGCGCCGGACAATCGAAGACGCGTATCGTCTTCGTGCCCACGACAGGGATCCCAACGGTCAGCCTGGCGCGCCTCTACGATCAGATTGTCCTCACGCCCGAAGAAGCGGCGGTGGTCGAGGCGCTCCGCAGCGTGGAGCACGGGATCGAGCGATTGGCCACACGGCAAACGGGGCTGTTCGACGACTACGAAGAGCTGCGCGACTTCGTAGTCGCGATGGAAGGCTCCTCCCAACCTATCCCCCTTGGAAGCCTTGGTGATGGCGTTCATCGCATGCTCGCGATCGCGCTTTGCCTCGTCGCCGCCCGCGGCGGCTACCTCTTCGTGGACGAGATCGACACCGGGCTCCATCACACGGTCATGCAACGCATGTGGCGCCTCGTCTTCGAGACTGCCAAACGCCTCGATGTCACGGTCTTCGCGACCACCCACAGTTATGATTGTGTCCACGCCCTCACGGCCATCGCGCGGCCCGACATCGGCGAGGGCGGCGAGGTGTCGCTCGTGCGCGTAGAGCGGGACAACCCCAAGGGTGTTCACTTCACCGAAGCGGAGATCAGCAACCTCGTCGAGTGGCGCATCGAGGCACGCTGATGGGCCTCCGCGACAACCTCCTCTTGGTCGAAGGAAAAGACGATCAACGCATCGTCCCCGAGCTCATCGAGAAGGCCGGTGTCTCCTGGGGGTCGCGCGGCGCCGAGATCGTCAGGATCCACGAGACAGACGGCTACGAGAAGATGGCCTTGCAGTTTACGGCTCAGCTCAAGAACGCCGGCCTCTCGCGCATGGGCGTCATCGTCGACGCGAACACGGATCCCGCGGTGCGATGGCGTTCTCTCCAACGGATGATCGCGGCTGAATGTGAGTTGCCCCTCGCACCTCCTCCCCATGGGTTCGTCGCGCCGAGGACGGCCTCGGGCAAGCGCCTTGGTGTATGGATGATGCCCGACAACGCTTCGCGGGGAATGATGGAGACCTTCCTTTTGGCCCTTCGACCGGCCGAGGGCTCCTCCCTCCTCAATCATGCAAAGAGCGCAGCGGACGCTGCCCGCGAGGCTCATGGCGCGCCTTTCTCCGAGCATCATCGCGACAAGGCGCTCATCCATACGTGGCTCGCGTGGCAAGATCCACCGGGCCGCCAGCTTCACGACGCGATCAAACAGAAGATGCTCGACCCGTCGTCACCTCATGCCGGCCCCTTCGTGGCTTGGTTCAAGGCCCTTTACGAGATCCCTTGACCTTGGTGACCGCGCTGGAGCAGCGCCGCGCCGACGATGATAGCCCCGGTGAGCATCAATCGAGTCTCGGTCGAATAGGCGTTGATGCTCAAGATCTTTCGCAGATAACCGATCGTCAGCGCGCCGATGAGCGTCAGCGCCGCGCCGCCGCGCCCGCCCGCGAGGCTCGTGCCGCCGATCACCACCATCGCGATCGCGTCGAGCTCGAAGCCCGCCGCGGTCTCGGGGTCGCCGTGCGTCTCCTGCGCGGCTTGGCAGATGCCCGCGAGCGCCGCGAACAAACCCGAGATCGCGTACACCGCCACCAAGGTCCTTTGAACGGGCACACCCGAGAGCCGCGCGGCCTCGCGGCTCCCGCCGATCGCGTAGATGTACCGGCCGAGCGTCGTAAAGCGCAGGATCACCGCCACGATCGCGAGCGAGAGCGCGAAGACGATCGCCGGGATCGGGATCGCGCCGCCCAGGAGGGTCGCGTCGATGCGCTCGAAGATCGGCGGGACCCCCGCGGATCCCTCGGCGAACGGCGTCACCTTCTGCCCCCCGGCGATACGCTTGGCGAGCCCGCGCGCGATCGCCATCCCGGCGAGCGTCACGATGAACGGCTGGAGCGAGAGCCGCGCGATCACGCCGCCCATCGCCGCGCCCATCGCCGCGCCGAGCGCGAGCACGAGCGCGATCGCCGAAAAGGCGCTCATCCCCGCCGTGATCACGAGCTTGGCGAACACCACCGCGCCGAGCGCGAGCACGCTCGCGACCGCGAGGTCGATGCCGCCCGTGAGGATCACGAGCGTCATCCCCGCCGCGAGCACGCCCTGCACCGACAGATCACGGAGCAGATCGCGGTGCGTCGCCGCGCGATAAAACGCGCCGTTGCCCGGGAAAACAAGGCCGACCACGATCATCGCCGCGAAGGACGAGAGGGCCTTGGCCCACGGCCTCTCGGCGATCTCGCGGATCACGCCGCGCTCCTCACCCCGAGCGCCGCGGCGGTCACGCGATCGCGGCTCACCTCGCCCCGCGGCGCGTCGAGCGTGATCGCGCCCCGGTGCATCACGACGACGCGATCGGCGATCGCGAGGACCTCGTCGAGCTCGGAGCAGCCGACCACGACGGCCGCGCCGCGATCCGCGATCGCCGCGAGCGCGCGGTGGATCTCGCTCTTGCCGGCCACGTCGACGCCGCGCGTGGGCTCGTCGAGCAGGAGCAGCGAAGGCTCGCCGGAGAGCGCGCGCGCGATCAACACCTTCTGCTGGTTGCCGCCCGAGAGCGACGCCATGAGCGCGCGCCCGTCCCCCCGATACCCCACCTCGGCGAAGCGCCGTCGAGACTCCGCGCGCTCGGCCTCGGGCCGCGTGAAGCCCATGCGCGCGAGCCGAGAGAGCGCGCAGAGCGTCGCGTTCTCGATCGCGTCGCGGTCTGGGATGATCCCCTCGGCGCGGCGATCGGCGGAGAGATAGGCGACGCCGCGCGCGATCGATCGCGCGGGGTCCCCGAACGCTTCGCGGAGCAGCTCGCCCGCGCCCGCGCCCGCGAGCCCGTAGAGGGCCGTGATCGATCCCGCGGCCACGGTGAGCGAGGCGCCGCGCGCGCCCGCGATCACGTGCGAGCGGCCCTCGCGGACCCGAGCGCGATCCGATCGCGGAGGATCGAGGACAGCGCGATCGCCCGAGATGTGCCGCACCAGCGCCTCGCGCGACAGCGCGGCCGCGGGCGCCGACGCGACCACCTCGCCGTCGCGCAGCACCGTGATGCGATCGGCGATCGCGTAGACCTCGTCGAGCCGGTGCGAGACGAAGACGGCCGCGACGCCGTTCGCGACGAGCCTCCGCACCACCGCGAAGAGCGCGCGCGCCTCCGCGTCGCCGAGCGCGCTCGTGGGCTCGTCGAGGATCAGCACGCGGGAGGAGCGCGCGAGCGCCTTGCCGAGCTCGACGCGCTGCTTGTCCGCGACGCTGAGCGCCTCGACTTGTACATCCAACGGTACATCGAGGCCCACCTGCGCGAGCAGGCTTTGGGAGCGCGCGCGCCTCGCCCGGTCACGTAGAAAGCCGAGCGGGCCGGCGTCCTCGGCGCCGAGCAGGAGGTTGTCGCAGACGCTCATCGGGCCGACGAGCGACAGCTCTTGGTGGATCATCGCGACGCCGAGCGCGCGCGCGTGCGCGGGGCCCCGGAGCGTGACGCGCTCGCCGCCGAGGAGGAGCTGTCCCTCGAAGGTGGTCTCGGCGCCCGAGAGGATCTTGAGCAGCGTGCTCTTGCCCGCGCCGTTCGCGCCCGCGAGCGCGTGGACCTCGCCCGCGCGCGCCGACAAGCTCACCCCTCGAAGCGCGCGCGTCCCGCGGAACGACCGCTCGACGTCGCGCGCTTCGAGGACCGGGGTCATCGCATCAATCGGACGCGGGTCAGACCGAGTCGCGCCGGCGCAAAAGGATCATCACCAGGATGACCATCGTGAACGTGATGCCGGCGAGCACGCCGAACGAGATGAACGGCTGATCGTGCGTGTCGAAGCCCCAGCCGCCGGAGCCCTCGGCCGTCGCCGCGATCTCGTGGATGGCGCAGTTGAACTTGTGGTTACTGACGCCCTCGCCCGAGGCGATGCACGCCTTGATCTCCCACGGCTTGACGAGCTCGGAGCGCTCGGCCGCGATGAGGCCCTCGAAGGACCAGCGCGACGGCATGAGCGCCATCACGTATTCGAGCCACGATTTATTGGTCATCGGCACCATGCGCCCGCCGAGCACGACCTGCGGGATGAGCGCGATCGGCGTGAGCGCCATCGCGGCCTCGGAGCTCGTCACGACCGTCGAGAGGAGCAGGCCGATCGAGGCCGCGCACATCGACGTCATGATCATGAACATGAGCATCGTGAAGAAGGCCTCCGGCTGGTAGTCGCCGAGCCCGAGCGAGAGGAACACGATGATGAGGAGCACGGTGCACTGCACGACGCAGAGCAGCGCGAGCAGCGAGAACTTGCTCATCACGTAGTTGAAGATCGACAGGTTCACCATCCGCTCGCGCCGGTAGATGGCCTGCTCGCTCACGATCTCGCGCGCCGCGTTGCTCGTGCCGAACCAGAGCGAGGCGATGGCGAGGAAGAAGACGGCGCCGCCGAAGTCCGCGACCTTGGTGAAGCGCGTGAAGTCCTGCATGCACTGGGGCGACACCATCGCGCCCTTCTTCGCCGCCGCGTTCTCGACGCCCTGGAGGAAGTTCTGGCACCAGAGGTTCGGCATCTTGGCCGGGCTCCCGAACACGAGCGCGAGCAGCGCGCCGATGATGGGGGCCTGCGCGAGCAGGATGATCGTGCCCGCTTTGTCGCGCCGCTTGACGATGGAGTAGCGCGTGAGGAGCAGCCAGAACTGCCGGATGAGCGGCACCTTGCCGCGCGATGGAGCGCGGCTCTGGCTCGGTGTCCCGGGCTGCCTCGAACCCGTGTACATTTTTTGGTACGTCGGGTTCTCGGGCCGGTAATACTCGGTGCGCCACGCCTGCGCGGCGGCCAAACGAGCCGACGGTTTGTCGGGGTATTGGCCGCTCTTCGCGAAGTCCTCCTCGCGCTGCTTGAGCTGGTCGAACATGTCGCGCGGGTTGTCGATCGGCTGCCCGCCCTTCTGCGCGAGGTGCCGGCCGAAGAAGTCGTAGCTCTCTTTGCCGCTCGGCCCGTAATACACAGGCTCGCCGCCGAACCCCATGATGAGCGCGAGGTTGAACTTCTCGTACTCCTCGCGCGCGGGCTGGTGAATGGTGACGATGATGGTCTTGCCCTGCTTCTTGGCGAGGTTCGCGAGCAGATCGATGAGCGCCACCGTGTCGTCGGCGGCGAGGCCGCTCGTCGGCTCGTCGAGGAACATGAGCGCGGGGTCGGTGACGAGCTCGAGCGCGATGTTGACGCGCTTGCGCTGGCCGCCCGAGAGGACCTTCTTCTCGGGCTTGCCGATCTGGAGGTTCATGACGGCTTCGAGAC
>CAYTJL010000020.1:61446-63510 GCA_964437785.1 uncultured Polyangiaceae bacterium | reverse complement strand
GTCGATCCCTCGCCGTCGATCCCTCGCCGTCGATCCCTCGCCGTCGATCCCTCGCCTCCCCATCAAACCACGATCGCCTCCCTCTCCGTATCAACGTATGGCCTCCCCATCGCGCTGAACGCCATCCCCGCCCTTCCATCTGCGGGCCCCACGTTCACGAAGAGCACCTGATCCTGTCCATGATGGATGAGCGCCCGCAGCTCGGCCCGGAGCGTCACGAGCTCTCGTTCGCTCACGTCGCATCGAAACACCGAGAGTTGGAGGTGCTCACCGTACCCCAGCATCAAGCGATACACCTTACGGAGTCGTTTAGGATCGCTGATGTCGTAACTGACCACGTACGTGTGTCGCATCGCCTTTTCACCTCTCTCGCTCCTCGCCAGCCCTCGCCCGCCCTCGCCCGCCCTCGCCCTCGCCTTACCGCGTTCGAAACTCCGGGTACCCCTCAATCTCCCCCAACAAAAACCGCCCGAGCAGGCGCGCCTGCACCTCGAGCACGCGTCGGTAGCTGATTCGATATCCGAACACCGGGTGTGTCACGAGCTGATCCATTCTCCGTTCGTACGCGAGCAAGAACCTCCTCCGCGCAGCGGGCTTGAGCGCCGCTGCCCCTGCGGCAAACACAAAATCATCCCGTCCCACCACACCATTGTTGATGACGCCGATGACCACCGAATCTGCCAGGATCGGGCGGAGCTCTTCCATCAAATCGAGCGCCAGCGCGGGGCGTCCGAACCGGGGGCGGTGATAGAAGCCGAGCATCGCGTCGAGCCCCACAGCGCCGAGGGTAATGGCCATGTCTTTGGCCAAGAGCGCGTAGGCGAGCGAGAGGAGGGCGTTCACGGGATCGCGCGGCGGGCGCCTGTTTCTCCCCTCCATGTCAAAGGTCGTCAAGACGTGATCCTCCCCCTTGAGCATCCCTGAGAACGCGCCAAAGTACGTGCGCGCCGCGGCCCCCTCCACCCCCAAGAGCGTCGCGATCGACGTGGCCTCCTCGGCCTTCTTGGCGAGCTGCTCCAACGATCCGAGCAACGTGCCGTCCGTTTGCACCATGTTGCGACGGAGCAGCGTCCGCCCGTTGCGCACCTTGGAGGCGACGAACCCCCGCGCGAGGTCCAGACACCGCGCTGGATCGGCGGCCGCCTTGTGCTGGGCGACCCGCAGCTCGACGTTGTTGTGCTCCTGCCCCACGGCCCGGCCGATGTAATATCCCCCCATCGTAAAGAACGACACGGGGATCCCTCGTGAAATAAGCTCCCGCAGCGCCTGCGTGCTCACTTGGACGTTGCCCATCAAGACCACGTGGGAGGTGTTGGCGAGCCGCGCCTCGGCCCGCCCCTCCTTGCGACCTGTGATGACGAGCCGCTCCCCTTCGAGCGACACCCGTCCTCCCTGATCTTGCACGTAGAGCGGCACCCGATCGTCCCTCGCCGGATGAAGCCTCCTGAGCGGCTCGGGCGGGGGCGGCCCGACGAGATCCCAAGGGTCCTCCTCGCCCGGCGCGATCAACGTATCGAGCACGTCCTCGGGCTCAGGCTCCTTTGTAAAGGCCGGTCCCCCATCGAGCCTGCGTAAGAGGTTGGTCTCATCCGGCAGGCATATCCCGACGAGCGAACAACCGTTGCACTTGGGGCTGCCGGTGAGCGGCGGCGGGATCACCGGAAGGGCCACGACCTCCCGCGCCCGCGCGATCGCCCGCGTGGTCTCCGCGACGAGCGCTTCGTCGATCACCACCGGGACGCGCTGCTTCGAGCCCGCGAAGTAAATCGCCCCCTCGTCACACGCATATCCATGCTCCCGGAGCAGGAGCGCCTGCGCGCAGATCTGCGCCCGCTCGGGCGGATACGCCTGATGCGGGACGTCTGGCACGCTCCCGCGCTTGTACTCGATAGGGAGGACACGCCCGCTCCCGTCCCCCTCGACGACATCAATCTTGGCTGTCAGCCCGAGCGCCTCGGACGAGAGCCAAACGCTCCTCGCTTCATAAGGACGCTCGTCCTCCCCCTCCCCTCCCTCATCCCCCTTGGCCGCGCCGCGCCCGACTTGGGCAGCTCACCTCCCGGC
>CAYTJL010000020.1:14912-61346 GCA_964437785.1 uncultured Polyangiaceae bacterium | reverse complement strand
CTCCCTCATCCCCCTTGGCCGCGCCGCGCCCGACTTGGGCAGCTCACCTCCCGGCTGATCCGCGCGGCGGTGGACCGCGCGGCCGTCGATCGTGAACACGTTGTCGTCGAATTCGCCCTGCGCCCACTCCAAATACACCAAGCGCTCGCAATAGAGCACCTCGTTCACCATCCGCGCCGGCACGAGCGCCGGCGGATCCCCCGCGAGCGACGGTGTCACGGCGTCACTCCCTTTGACGTCCTCTTGGCCCATGAGCCCCCCTTACTCTCTCTCCAAAGCAGGCGACATACGCAAAATGAGGTAGGGGGCAAGGTCCCACACTCCGCTCGTTTTGTCGGTGCGCGCCACGATTATCCTCTTGCCAACACAGTCCGGCGCGGCGTACCCTCCCGGCCCATGGCGTCTCCCCTCGATTACGAGGCTTGGTTTCAGGCCGTCACGCACGGGCCCAAACGCGGGCCGAGCACCCCTTATCGTTGGCAAGCCGCCCTCGGCGACGATCCAGTTTGCCGGGACAGGCTCCTTCACGTCCCCACCGGCTTTGGCAAGACCGCGGGCGCCGTCTTACCCTGGCTCTATCACCGCGTCGTCCGCGACGGACCGGGCAGCCCTTGGCCAACACGGCTGGTCTATTGCCTGCCGATGCGCACCTTGGTCGAGCAGACCCACGACGAGGTGCGGAGCTTCGTCGGCGCGCTCGATCTGCCCGACGCGCAAAGGCCTTCTGTTCACATGTTGATGGGCGGCGTCGAGGCCGGCGCTTGGGAGGCGTGGCCGGAGCGGCCGGCGGTGCTCATCGGCACACAAGACATGCTGCTCTCCCGCGCGCTCAACCGCGGTTACGGCGCGGGGCGCGCCCGGTGGCCCATGGCCTTTGGCCTGCTCCACACCGACGCTCTTTGGATCCTCGACGAGGTTCAGCTCATGGGGGTCGGCCTCGCCACGAGCGCTCAGCTCTCTGCCTTTCGATGGGCGGAGAGCGCGCGCCGCGCCCCGCTCCGGCCCACCTTCACATGGTGGATGAGCGCCACGCTCCAACCCTCTTGGCTCGCCACCGTCGATCACCAAGCCCGCTTGAACAGCCTCGCGCGCGAGGTGGTCTCCATCCCCGCCGGGGCGCGGAGCGGCGGGCTCTGGGAGGTGCAAAAGGTGTTGGAGCGCGCGCCCGACGCCATCACCCCGGACGCCATCGCCGCGTTGGCCCAGACACGGCACACCCCGGGCACGCTCACGCTGATCATCGTCAACACGGTCAAGCGCGCCGTCGACGTCTTTCAAGCCCTCCACAAGAAGCTCAAGAAGGGGCCTGAGCTCCGCCTCGTCCACAGCCGGTTTCGCGCCGCCGAGCGCGCCTCGTTCCGCGAAGCGTTCTTGTGCCGTGACGCGCCTTTGCCGCCCGAGGGGCGCGTCGTCGTCGCGACCCAAGTGGTGGAGGCCGGCGTCGACCTCTCCGCATCTCTGCTCATCACCGATCCGGCGCCTTGGTCGAGCCTCGTGCAGCGCTTCGGCAGGTGCGCGCGTTACAAGGATGAACGAGGCACCGTCGTCGTCGCCGGGTGGGACCCGCAAAAGAGCGCTCCGTACGAGGGGGCCGAGGTCGCTGCGGCGGTCGAGGCCATCACCCGGTTGCAAACCGATCACGGCGACGCCTCGCCGCGCGCGCTCCTCGCCTTCGAAGAGGCGCTCTCGGCCGAGGCCCGCGCGCTCCTCTATCCTTATCTCCCAGCCCACGTCATCCGCCGCCACGACGTCGACGATCTCTTCGACACCTCTCCCGATCTCTCCGGCGTCGACCTCGACGTGAGCCGCTACGTTCGGGGGGGCGACGAGCGCGACGTCCGCGTCGCGTGGCGGTCCATCGAGGTCGAGCCGAGGCTCCCTGATCACATCGATCGCGCGCACGTCGCGCCCGTGCGCCGTGAAGAGCTCTGCGCTGTGCCGGTGGGCGACCTGCGCGACTTCATCAAAGAGGGTGGGGCGCGCGTCGCGTACGCGCTCAACTACCTCGATGGGAGGTGGGAGCGCCTCGGCCGCAGAGAGCAGGACGCGCGCCGCATCGTGCCCGGGATGACGCTGCTCTTGCCGAGCGCCGCGGGTGGATACGATACGTCACTCGGCTGGTCCCTCGCTGCCAAGAGCGAGGTCCCGCCCATCGGGCCGCCTGCGACCATCTTGGACGAACAAGCCCTCTCGATGGATCAGAGCGCCTCGGCCGCCGAGGACGACAGCCTCTCGCGGGCGCGCGCGTGGAAGACCATCGCCACGCACGGCCGCGAGGCCGGAGAGGCGCTGACGGCCATCGCGACAGCGCTCGGGCTCCCCGGCCCGCTGACATCCATGCTCGACGTGGTGGGTCGCTGGCACGACGCGGGCAAAGCACATGAGGTGTTTCAACATGCGATCGAGCGCGACGAGGAGCCGTCGAACGTCGCGAAGAGGCCTGACTTGGCCAAGGCCCCCAAGGATTGTTGGCGCAAGCCCCTTTACCCGCAGCGGCCGGGGTTTCGGCACGAGCTCGCGAGCGCGCTCGC
Organism: uncultured Polyangiaceae bacterium; assembly: GCA_964437785.1. Taxonomy (GTDB): domain Bacteria; phylum Myxococcota_A; class Polyangia; order Polyangiales; family Polyangiaceae; genus CAYTJL01. The sequence continues at coordinate 58,815 of CAYTJL010000020.1, read as the reverse complement.
GCTCATCGAGCTGCTCCGGCGCGCAAGGCCCGATCACCCCGCGCTCACCGGCGGTCGAGGGGCGTTGTACGCGGCCATGGGCGAGGCGCCTTTGGCGGTCCTGCCGAGCGAGGTTGTCGCCGCGGATCACCCGCTCGCCGCCGAGCTCGCCGCGCTCGACGAGGACGGGCTCAACCTCGCTTTGTGGCTCGTCGCCACCCACCATGGAAAGGTGCGCGCGAGGCTCGTGAGCACCCCGCTCGATCAAGAGCACGGCAAAGGCACCATCGCAGGGGTGGGAGAGGGCGATCCGATCCCCTCGTTCGATCTCGCCGGCAAAGGTGGTTTGCGCGCGCCCATCCCGGCGATCACCCTCTCGCTCGACCTCGCGCAAATGGGCCTCTCGGCGCGTTATGGCCCCTCGTGGGGAGAGCGCGTGGAGCGCCTGCTCGACGCGTTCGGGCCGTTCACCATCGCGTATCTGGAGGCGCTCACCCGCGCCGCGGACTGGCGCGCTTCATCCTTGGACACGGAGGACAACGAGTTATGAGAGCGATCGCGATCGCGGGCGCCTCGCCCGAGCCTTTGGCCTCGTACCTCAAGGCCCTCGGCGTGCTGCGTTTGGTCGCCGAGCAGCGGGATCCGGCCGCGCGCGCCGCGTGGAAGGGCGACGTCCTCACGTTGGTCTCGTCGCTCGACGAGGCGGCGCTCCTCGACTTCTTTTTGCACGGCTACGCGCCGACACCGCTCCTCACGCCGTGGAACGGCGGGAGCGGCTTTTATCCCAAAGACAACAAAGAGGGCTTTGACGCGCTCCGCACCGCGGAGGCGCCGCGCTTCTCGGCGTACCGCGAGGCCATCGCCGAGGGCGTGGCGCTCGCCGGGGGGCGGCCGGAGAGCCCTAAAAAGGAGGAGAAGATCAAGCTCCTTCAAGAAGCGCGGCGGCGGTGGCAGGGCGGCGCGCTCACGTGGCTCTCGGCCGCGGTGGTGATCACGGGCGACGACGAGGCCGCGTATCCTGCGCTGCTCGGCACGGGCGGCAACGATGGGAGGCTCGACTTTGCCAACAACCAAATGAGGCGCCTCGCGTCGCTCTTCGACGTGAAGACGGGGGCGCCCAAGCCCGGCGCCGAGACGTTGCTGCGCGCGTCGCTCTTCGGGGACGCGGCGCCCGGGCTCATCGACGTTGCGATTGGCCAGTTCCTCCCGGGGAGCGTGGGTGGGCCCAACCAGACGAGCGGAGTCGACGGGCAGGCGTTCGTCAATCCATGGGACTTCGTCTTGATGTTGGAGGGCGCCGTCACCTTTCGTGTGGCCGCGGTGCGCAGGCTCGACAGCGATGCTCTGCCGCAGGCGTCCGCGCCTTTTGCGGTGCGGGGCCAAGCGGGCGGCTATGGGAGCGCGGCGCCTTCGGACGAGGACAATCGGCGGGGCGAGCAGTGGATGCCTCTTTGGAGCGGCTTCGCGACCGCGCGCGAGGTCGCCTCGATGTTCGCGGAGGGTCGTTTGCAGTCGGGCCGCGTGCGCGCGCACAAGGCGCTCGACGCGGCCAAGGCGATTCAGCGGATGGGCGCGGCGCGGGGCGTGGCGTCGTTCGTGCGGTATGGGTACATCGAGCGCAACGGTCAAGCCAACTTGGCGGTGCCCCTCGGGAGGTGGCTTGTTCACGACGATCCCCGCGTCGGGCTGCTCGACGACATCGATCGTTGGGTCGACGCGCTCGCGCGTGCGTCGCGGGCGCAGGGCGCGCCGGCCTCGTTGGGGCGCGTCGTGCGGGCGCTTCAAACAGCGATGCTCGCGGTCTGCAAAGACGGCTCCCAAGGCCACAGCGCCGCCCGCTGGCAAAGGCTCATGGGCATCATGGTCGAGGCCGAAGACCTCTTGATCTCCCGGCCCAAGGCCACGGGCCAGGATTCTTGGCTCGATCCCATCCCTCCTCTCTCGCCTGGTTGGGAGGAGGCGGCGGACGATGGGAGCCATGAATTTGCGATCGCGCGCGCCATCGCCTCGCAAATCGGATCACAGCAGGAGCATGACCCGGGGCCCATTCGTGTCAACTGCGTGCCTTTGTCCAAGGAGTCCGGGTATCGCCGGTTCGCGCGGAACGAGGGCGGGGACACCCTCTTGATCGATCGCGATCTCGTGTGGAACGGGCGCGATCTGGTGGACGATCTCGGCCGGGTCGCGGCGCGGCGGGTGATGACCGCACGTGAGACCAGCTCCTTCCCGCTCCGCGGGAGGGCGTTTGCGCCGCTCTCCGCGGTGTCGGCGTTTTTGACAGGCTCGCTCGATGACGCGAAGATCAGTCGCTTGGCGCGCGCGCTGATGGCGCTCGAATGGTACAAGCGAAGGCGCGATGAGGCCGGGGGCAGGCCCCGCGCCGAGGACATGAGCGCGCTTCACGCGATCTTTCGTATCGTGTATTCCCCCGGCGAGATCCATTTGAGCGACGTGGGAGCATCGTTTACGCCCTCGCTCGATTCGACGCCGCTTCGGCTCCTCCTCGCGGGCAGGCTCCCCGAGGCGACCGAGGCAGCGATTCGGCGCCTGCGCGCCAAGGGCGTCACGCCCAAGCTGAGGTTTGCCGCGGAGGGGCCCGAGCTCGCGCGGAGGCTCGCGGCGTCCATGGCGATCCCCGTCACGCACGCCGATCTCGGGGTCCTCTTGAAGTTCGTAACAAAGCCCATCGAGCCGAATGAGGATTCTTCATCGGCCAATGCCAATAAGGAGACCGCATGAGCATCGATCTCGCCCCCCTCTCGAACGCGCCTCGCCTCCTCGTGGAGCAGGAGCTCAAGCCCGTGCAGGGCTCTCGTTTTCAGCCCACCGGCTTCCCCGATCTCGGGGCGGCGGCGTTCGACGGGCCCGACGGCTCCCGGATGTTGCTCGTGGAGAGCGCGCAGAGCATGGCCAATCGCTTGGAGACCGTGTGTTGGGACGAGGCCAATCAAGCGCTCGTCCCAGCGCTCGCCGGGCTCTCGTACGTGCGCATCACCAAGAAGGGCGGTGAGTATCTGACGAGCACCGTCACCGAGGCGCACCGGCTCAACTCACCTTATTTGCTCGAAGGCAAGAACAAGAGCTTCTTCAACGAGCTCAAGGCCAGGACCGATCCGTTCTCCGAAGGCGTGATCGACCGGCGCAAGCTCGCCAAGGTGATCTTCGAATACGACGCGTGCTCGCTCATCCATGGTGTGTTCTTGGCCAAAAAGGAGCTCGCGGGCGGGAGGCTCCGGGTGCCGCGGGCGCTCTCGGCGTTCATCGAGGCGAACGACGCGCGGGTCGCCGCGTCGGGTGGGGTCAAGAACGATCACGTTGACCCGTCGGGCGACACCAAGACGGGGTTTGGCAACGTGCCTTTCCAGCGGGACGAATACACGGCGAAGCAAATCAAAGCCTACTTTAACCTGGATTTGGCGCAGATTCGGGCGTACGCCTTGGGCGATGAGGCGACGCGGCTGCTCGTCTTGGTCTCGCTCTTCAAGGTGGCTTCGTTCCTGGAGGGCGGCCTGCGCCTTCGCACCGCGTGCATCTTGGAGCCCAAGGGAGCGGCGAGCGTGACGGCGCCCCAAGGCTTCTCGCTCCCGAGCGCGGACGTGCTCGCCAAAGAGCTGCCCGGCGCCGTCAAGGCGTGCGCCGCGAAAAAGATGTTTGGCGGCGAGGGGGGCATCACCACCGCGGTGTACGAGAAATGATCCGTGTAGGCTTTCGGTTCCTCGCTGGGCGATACCACGCGACGCCGTGGGGGCGTCACGTGAACGAGGGCGACGTCGAGTGGCCGCCGAGCCCATGGCGGCTCCTTCGGGCGTTGATCGCGACGGGGTTTGGCAAGCTCGGTTGGGTCTCGCCCCCTGCCGAGGCGCGCGCGCTCGTCGACAAGCTCGCGTCGAAGCTGCCTATGTATCATCTCCGGCGCGAGGCCACGGCGGCGCACACGCGACATTACATGCCTCTTGGGATGGGCACGACCGCGCGGGTGCTCGACGCGTTCGTGAACGTGGGCGCGAGCGAGACGGCGTTGGTGGTCGAATGGGACATCTCGTTGGAAGAGGCTGAGTCGCGTCTCCTCGCGTCTTTGTGTGACAACCTCGCGTATCTTGGTCGTGCGGAGGCGTGGGTCGAGGCGCGTTTGATGGAGGAGGGGGCGCCCTTGTCGCCCGACTTGGTGACGTGTTTGCCGAGCGAGGCCGAGGTCCGGGGTTGCGACAGGTTACCTCTGCTCGCGCCGCTCTCGCCCAGCGAATATGAGGGTTGGCGAAGAGAGGGCGTTGCGCGCGAGGTGGAGGCGCGGCTCGGGGCGGCGCGCTCGCGCTATGAGGCGCAGGGGAAGGCCGTGCCCAAATCAGCCACAAAAAAGGCCGAGGAGGAGGCTCAATCGCTCTTTCCCGAGGGCTTGTTCGGGGCGTTGTCGGTCGATACGGGGTGGCTGCAAGAGAAGGGGTGGAGCCGTCCGCCCGGCTCGCGGCAGGTGGGGTATTGGCGGCCGGTGAGCGCGATCGTCACGGCGCCCGTGCCCAAGGCGAGGATCGCTCCGCAGAAGCACGACCCTCCCACGACGGCGCTCTTGGCGCTGGCGTCGGACAAGAAGACGGGCGAGCTGCTTCCGCAGATGACGAACGCGATTCGGCTCATGCACGCGCTCCATGGTGCGCTCGTGAAGCTGTCGAGCCCCTCTTCGTGCTTTACGGGCAATGGTGAACCGGGGAGCCCGCTCCAAGGGCATCGTCATGCGATGTTGCTGCCGCTCGGGCTCGACGGGGAGCGACGGGGCGTCATCGATCACGTGTTGGTTCACGCGGAGATGGGGTTTGACGATGCCGCGCTGGCCGCGCTTCACCGCCTGCGATCGATCTATCCTCGCAAGCGGGATCATCAACGAAGAGAGGATGACGAGCGACCTAAGGTCAGCGACACCCTGACGAATCCTTTCGTGACGTTGATCGGCATCGGCGATCGCAAGGACTTCGAGGAGAAGGTGCCTTTGGTGAGCGCGAGCAAGGTTTGGGTGTCGCTCACGCCCTTCGTGCCGCCGCGATACCTGAAGCCACGTGGCAAGAACAGCCTCGAAGGGCAGGTGAGCGCCGAGCTCACGTCGCGCAGTTTGCCGCAGGCCTCGGTTCATGTCGAGGGCGAAGGGGGTTATGTCCCCATCTCGGCAGTGCCGGAGGGTACGCTCGCTGCGCGGCATTGGCGGCACTTCGAGCTGGAGCGCGGCGACAAGAAGCACGGGTACAAAAAGCCACCTATCGCCGCGACGTTCGGGATCAAGCTCATCTTCGATGAGCCCGTGCCGGGCCCCATCGCCATCGGCTATGGGTCTCACTTCGGGCTCGGCGTCATGGTGCCGGGATGAGCCCAATAGCTACATGCACGCTCCAATACCATTGCACGTCATCGCGCCGGCGCACTCGTCGTCCGGGTCGAGCCCCGCGCCGATGTTCCCGCAGGTGCCATTCGGACCACTCCCCTTCTTGATGAACGAGCACGCTTGGCAGGTCCCCGTGCAGCTCGTGGCGCAACACACGCCGTCGACACAAAAGCCGCTCGCGCATTCGGCGCCCGAGCCGCACGCGCCATCCAGGATGACGCACATCCCGCCCACACACGAGAGCGCGCCGGCGCATTGCGCGTTGGTCATGCACGAGGTGAAGCAGGCCCCGTTCGAGCAGGCGAAGGGATAGCAGCTCAAGGTCCCTTGATCGATGCACGTGCCCGTGCCGTTGCACGTGTCGGCCTTGCTCGCAATCCACCCGCCCGAGCACGACGGCGCCGTGCACACCGTGCCCGCCGGATAGAGCTGACACGCGCCCGCGCCGTCGCACACCCCGTTCGTGCCGCACGTCGCGACAGGGCTCGTCGCACACTCGTTGTCTGGATCCGTGCCCGCCGCGACGAACCCGCACGCCCCGTCTTGCCCACCCCCCTTCTTGGCCGCCGTACACGCGCTGCAAGGCCCGTTGCAGGCGGCGTCGCAACAGACGCCATCCGCGCAAAAGCCGCTCGCGCAGTCGCTCCCGGCGGAGCACTTCTTGCCAATCCCACAACGGGTCGGGCACGCCGCGACGGGCCCGCCGCAATCGACGTCGGTCTCGGAGCCGTTCTTGGTCCCCGTGTCGCAGTTGGCCGACATCAGACAACCAAGCGCGGTAAAGCCACACGTCTTGCCGAGCGACGCGCATGACCCCGCCGTACAGCCGCAGGCGTAGGGCGTGCCGCCGCCACCGCAAGTATCGGGGGGGCTACAGTCCGCATTGCTCAGGCACCCACAATCCGGGAAGAGGGCGCAGGGAGCGCCGTTGGGGCACAAAAAGCCGGGCGGCTGAAGGGGATTGGTGGGGACGCCGTTCTGACACAAATCCTGTGTGCAAATCTTGTTGTCATTGGGGACGTCCGTGTCATCAATCGAGTTGCCGATACCACCTTGGCCGTCACACACGAGCACGTGGCAGTCCCCGGCGAACTGATACATCGCGGAGATCTGCGTCCCCGCGGGCGCGAACGCGGTCGCGCAGGAGCCCATTTGACATGACGTGGTTTGACACTCGTTGTTCTGCGCAAACCCAAGACAGTCAGCGTCCGCCAAGCACGCGACGCAAAACCCCGCTCCGTCGCAGAGCCCCGGTTGATTCCCCATGAACGCGCAGGCGGCCCCCGCGGGGAGCGGCGTCGAGATGGCCATCCCCTGAGCGCACGTGTCGGCCGTGCAATCGTTGCCGTCGTCGGCGACGTCCGTGTCATCGGGGAACGGGGTTGGCTCCCCATCCAAACATTGCAGGGTGGCGCAATCCCCCGCCGTCTGAAACATGATCACGGTGCCGTCGGGCAGGGGGACGAAGGTACATAAGGCGGGGTTCTCACACGACAGGGTGTTGCACGGCCCCGGGTCGGGACAAGCAAAGGGGCAGTCCGAAGCAACACATTTGCCGGACTGGCAGAAGCCGATCTGGTTGTCGCCCCACGTGCAAGGCTCGTTTTCGCTCGCGACAGTGAAGAAGCACTCACCGCTTTTGCACGTGTCCACCGTGCACTCTTGAAAGTCGTTGCAATCGCTGTCGGAGCTGCACCCACCCGCGCCCGAGCTGCTGCTCGACCCGCTCGCGCTCCCCCCGCTGCCCGAGCTGGTTGGGCCGCTCGGCACCTCCACGCCGCCCGAGCAAGCAGCCATGGAAGCCGCGATCACCAGCGCGATCGCCGAGAGATCGAGCACGACGGAGCGGCGAGCAAGCATGAGCCCAAGACCTCCTCGGGGACGATGTTACCCGAACGCGAGCGCGAACATCGCGGGAAATCGATCGCGCGCCGCCGCCGCCGACGCGAGCGCCGACCCGTTGCCCCACGTGTAAATGGTGAACGTCCCCACAGCCCCGCCCGCGCCGTGCCCCTGATTCTCCATCATGAAACCATAGCTCTCCTCCCCAAAGAACGGGAAGAGCCGCTCATACTCCCGCGCGAGCGCCGCGTTCTCGGGACAATAGAGCATGCTGAACGAGGCCCGGAGCGCGCTCGCGCCGCGCGCCAAGAGCGCTCGATCGCCGGTCATCGCGTACAGCTCTCCATAGAGCAACGCAAAGAGGCTCTGCCGCGCGTCGTTCCACTCGCTGTCCGCGTTCATGACGCCAAAGCCCCCATGCGCCGGCGCCGGCAAAAACGGCGGATCCCACACCGCCTGATAGAGCGACAGCTCATCGACGCACCGGACGGCCCGATCGCGACACCCCGCCTCGCCCGTGGCCCGGAACGCCCGGAGCAGCGCCTCCGCGCACCACGCGATCGAGAGCGTGTTTTGCTTGTACACCCCGTTCCGCGCGACCCGCTCTCCCATTTGATCGCGCGCGCCCCAAGGAGCGCACGAATAATACGTCTCGAAGTCCTCCCAACGCCCCTCGTCGATCACCTCTTCGAGATAACGTGTCCCGAGGAGCGCGGCCTCCCGCAGATCGCCCCGCCCGTGGTCGAGCGCCAAATCCCAAAGCAAGCTCACCGCCACCGCCGACTCCGGCCCTTCGGCCAGCTCGGCAGCCACGCGCCCGTCCGGCTCGACCCAGCCCGGGAAAGAGCCGTTCGGCCGCTGCAAACGGAGGAGCCTCGCCGCGAACGCACGCACGCGCGCCATGGCCGCTTGGTCGCCGGTGAGCCCGACCCATTCGAGGAGCATACGACACGTGAAGGCGGCGTCAGCCACGTGACAAGCGTCCTCGCTCACCGAAGGCGGCCTCCGATCCGAGCTCATCCACCGCGCGCTCTCCCACCCTCCGGGCTCGTCACACCGCAGCACCGACGGGAAGAGCCCGTCGCGATCCGGCGCGAGGAGCGCGAGCCGTGTCATTTGGCGCGCGCGCTCCGCGAGGTCAGGAGATTGGGTGTGCCGCGCGTGGCGCAAGAGACCGTTGGCGCACCGCTGGGTGGAGAACCACGCTTGATTCCAAACGCTCCTCGGCTCTCGCCACCTCCGCTCGGCCTTCGGGACCCCGGGGTGCCGCGTGACGTCGACGATGAACACCGGCGCTCCCACCGGCTCTCCCCCGACCTCGAACGACTGCCACACCTCCTCTCCCCACCCCTGCTCCGAAAAGGCCCATCGGGTGATGCGATCGAGATGCCGATCGACCGGCAAAGGTCGCTCCCTGTTGCGAGAAAACCCTCGCTCTCCCCAGCGATCCCACATCCATCGCGCCACCATCCCATAAGGGTTCTGGACGTCCTCGGGCCGATCGCTCACGAGCACGTGGAGCCGGATCGAGACCACCTGCCCTTCGCAAGCGAGGTCCTCCCGCACGAAGAAGACGTGCCCCTCGATGCGATAGCCCCCCGCGCAGAGCGTGAACTGCCGCGCGGGGTGATTGTAATCCATCCACACGCGATACCCGTCTGCGCGGGCGACGTCGTCGACGTCGGGCACCAGCGCTAAAGCACGCTCGGCGTCGGTCACGATGATCGCGGGCGATCGAAACACCATGTCGCCCATCACGCACCCTTCGTCCGGCGTCAAATGGGGCACCCACACGTGACGAGGAGCCTCGATGGGGTGCGTGACCGCGAGCGTGATCCCGGGGTGAAGCCCCGAAGAAGGGAATCGGCCCGAGAGCACGACCACGCCCTCTTCGAGCGCCGCCGATCCGTGAGAGGCTGTCGCGACGAGCGCGCCGCCGCCCGGGATGGAGAGGGTGAGAGGCGCTTCGCTCATTCGGTATCTCCCGCTGCGCGGCGCCCGGGCCGGAAGAGGAGCCACACCGCGACGCCCACCACGAGCATGCCCGCTCCAACCGCCGACTCACGAGGCTTTTGCACGAGGCAGCCAATCGCGAGACCAAGCTCGACCAAGAGGAAGATCCACGCCGCGGCCTTGGGGGAGGTGATGCCTCCCCTCCCCTCCTCTACGCTCGTTGGGCGCCGAATCACGATCACCGCCACCAGCGCTTGAAAGAGCGCGTCCGCGAACGCGATCCCGGTGAGCAGGACATCCACCCTCGACGCCCCCACGATCACGGCCACACACGCGAACGCCCCCTGCGCCGCGACGGCCAACACGGGCCTGCCCGTGCGCGGGTGCAGCTCCGCCGCTCGCCGGAAGAACAAGCCGTCGCGCGCCATGGCATACACCACGAACGGGAAGCCCAAACAAACCGTGTTGAGGATGCCCGCGGCCGACAGCGCGATGCCGGCCGCCACCACCTTGCCCGCGCTCGCGCCGAGCGCGCGTGCCGCGACCTCGGCCGCGGGGCTCGCGCTCGCCGCCAAACCATCATGGCCGAGCACGCGGAGGAGCGCGACGTTGACCGCGAGATAGCCAATCAACACCACCGCGACGCCGCCGAGGATGCCGCGCGGCACGCTCCTCTCGGGATCGCGCACCGAGCCGGCCACGTACGTGCCATGATACGCCCCACCGAACGAGAACAGAACCGGGATGAGCCCCAGCACGAGCCACGATGGGATGGAGCCCGCGACCTTCTCGGTGCGGGGCGCCCATACGTATCCTGCCTTCCCCCACGCGATGCCTCCGGCGATCAAGAGCACGAGCGCCGTCACCTTGAGCGCCGCCATGCCCACTTGAATCCTGCCTCCGGTCTTGAGCCCGAGCAGGTTGGCGATGGTGAAGAGAGCGATGGTGAGGACCGCGGCGCCCGCCTTGACCGGCGTCGTGAGAGGGCCCGTGAAGAAGGCCACGTGATCGACCAGCACGATCGCGATAACGCCCATGGATCCGGGCTGGATCACGAGGAGCTGGAGCCAGCCGTACAAGAAGGCGAGGCCCGGCCCGAGCGGCCCAAAGCCCTCTCGCAAAAACACATACACGCCGCCCGCGCGGGGGAAGCGCGACCCGAGATCCGCGAACACCAGCGCGCCCGCCGCCGACACCACGCCGCCGAGGAGCCACACGCCGAGGATCCACGCCGGGCTCGGGAGCGCGCGCGCGAGCGAAGCAGGCGTAAAGAAGATGCCGACGCCCACGATCGCGCCCACCACGATGGCCGCGACGTGAAGAGGCCCGAGCGGGCGCTCGACGTGGGTAGCGCCCCCGCGTTCGCGGGTCGCTCGATCAACGCTCATGACAAGACCGCGTTGTACTACACTCGGGCCCGTTATGGCATGGGATACGCCGCTCCGCCTTTTGCAACACGAGATCGCGCAGCGCCGCGACGAAGGGTGCCAGATCCCGAGCGCGCTCCTCGCGCAGATCGACGCGCTCGATCCCGAGCGCCACGCGTGGGACCGCGCGATCGTAGACCCGCTCCACGATGCGTTGATGGCGCTCGACGAGGACGCGGCGCTCGCCGCGCGCGAGCCCAACGACCTCGACGCGATCCGCGCGCAAAGGCCCCACGGCCCGCGCGACTTGGGCTGGGATCCGAGCGACGATGAGGCGCTCGATCGCCTTCACGGCGCCTTCACCGGCCGCGCCGTCGGCTGCGCGCTCGGCAAACCCTTGGAGCTGCTCGGCCTCCGCACAGACCATGACGGGCGCGTGATCGGGCGGACCACGGTCCAACGTTATTTGCAGAACCGAGGGGACTATCCGCTCCGCGACTACGTGAGCGGGCGTGACGCGGGCGACGGCCTTTACCCCTGGTGCCCGGCGTCGCAGCGCGAGCGCATCGCGTACATGGAGCCCGACGACGACATCCATTATACGCTCGTCGGGCTCGGCTGTATCGAAGAGAGCGGCCCCGATTTTACGTGGCACGACGTCGCGCGGTATTGGCTCGCGCACCTCCCCATCTATTCGATCTGCACGGCCGAGGCGCAGGCCATCGAGACGTTCTTGGCCGGGAGCACCCGCCCGGGCGACTGGTCGTGCGCGGCGACCAAGGAGCGCACGAGGAGGCACAGGAACCCTTATCGCGAGTGGATCGGCGCGCAGATCCGGTCGGACGGCTGGGCCTACGTCTGCGCGGGTAAGCCCGCGCTCGCGGCCGAATTCGCCTACCGCGACGCCTCGTGGACCCATGAGCGCAATGGCATTTATGGAGCGATGATGTTCGCGGCGGCGCAGGCGGCGGCGTTCGTGGAGCGCGACCCGCGCCGCGTCATCGAGATCGGGTTGAGCGAGATCCCCCAGCATTGCCGGCTCGCGGAGCACGTCCGCGCCTGCCTCTCCTGGATCGACGAGGGTTTGGACATGGAGGCTTGTCTCGATCGTTTGGAGGCGAAGCTCCCTCGGATGAGCCCGGTCCACACCATCAACAACGCCATGATCTGCGCGCTCTCCTTGATCCTCGAACGGATGGACACCCAAACGGCCATGGCGCGCGCGGTGATGAGCGGCTACGACACCGACTGCAACGGCGCCACCGTGGGCTCGATGGCGGGCGCCGCGCGCGGGCGAAGGGCCTTTGGCGAGGCGCTCGCCGGGAGGCTCCACGACACCATCAAACCTGCGATGATCGGGTTTGGCGAGGTGACCATGCGATCGCTCGCCGAGAGGACGTGGGCCCAATGGCGGCGGGTGAATGACTATCACCGCGCGCGAGCGTAACCCTCACCCCCGGCCCCTCTCCCCTCTCGGGGAGAGGGGAGATTTGCCTTGTTTGGGGCGGTGCTCCCTCCCTCGCCCCGCAGGGGAGAGGGAGGGTCGGGGAGGGTGAGGGCTAAACGGATCTCGGGAGCGGTGTCGAACGGATGAAGTCGGCGACGACCTGCCCGAGCGCCTCGCCGTCGTCCTCTTGAAGGAAGTGGCCGGCGCGCGCCAACGTGGTGTGCGGTTGCCCGGCGGCGCCTGGGATGAGCTTTTGGAGCACCTTGTCGGCGCCGCGCGTGATGGGGTCGCTGTCGCCGAAGGCGGTGAGGAAGGGCCTTTGGAACGTGCGGAGCGACTCCCACGCTCGGCGGTTGGGCTCGCTCGCCGGGTCGTCGGGTGAGCTGGGGACGAGCATGGGAAAGGCGCGGGCGCCGGCTTTGTAGCGCTCCTCCGGGAAGGGCGCCTCGTATGCGGCGAGCACCTCGGGCGCGACCTCGCGCGCGCAGGCGCTCTTGATGATGAAGCCGATCGGCAGCTCAGGCACGGTCTGCGAGAAGGTCTGCCATTGGAAGAACGCATCGGGCATGGGCTGATCGCCCGTGGGGAGGAAGGTGTTGGCCGCGACCACGCGCGCGAAGCGGTGCGGCTCCTCGCCGACGATGCGAAGGCCGATGAGGCCGCCCCAGTCTTGGCAAACGAGGGTGACGCCGTCGAGGTCGAGCGCCTCGAAGACCGCTTTGGTCCAATCCACGTGGCGCTGGTAGGTGTAGTCCTCGCGCGAAGCGGGCTTGTCGGAGCGGCCGAACCCGATGAGGTCGATGGCCACGGCGCGGAGCCCGCTCCGCGTGAGCGCGGCGATCACCTTGCGATAAAGGTACGACCATGAGGGCTCGCCGTGGAGCAGCACCACCGTCTCTGCGTCGCGCGGGCCCTCATCGACGTACGCCACGCGGAGCGCGCCCTCTTCGCCGGTGGGGATCTCGACATACCTAGGCTCGAAGGGGAAGCCGGGCAGGTCGCGGAAGCGATCGTCGGGGGTGCGGAGCACATCCATGAGCGCACCAATCGCAGGACGGCGGCGCGCGGTCAAGCACCCAAGCGCCTGTCTCGCCCGCGCGGATGTTGATTTGGAGGATTCCCCAGCGAGACCAAAAGGGATATGCTGCGCGGCCATGCTGACCTCCCGCCGCGCTTGGATTTCGCTCTTTGCCATCTCCACCCTGATCGCGTCCGCCGCTGCCGCGTGCGGGGGCGGGGGCGACACGACGAGCTCGTCGTCGAACGGAGGCGCCTCGGCGACGTCGTCGAGCGGGACGAGCAGCGGTAAAGGCGGTGAGGGCGGCGACCTCTTCCCGATGAGCTCGTCGTCGTCGGGCGGCACGGGCGGCGCTCCGGTGGTGTGCGATCCCAACCCGACCCAAGGCACCGAGGTGTGGGCCAAAGCCGCCGGTGACGCGTCGGGCCAAAACGGCATCTCGGTCGCGACCGACGCCGCAGGCAACGTGTTCGTAGCAGGCGCCTTCTCGGGCTCAATCACCTTCGGCGCCACCACGCTCACCAGCGCAGGCGCCGCCGACGCGTTCATCGCCAAGCTCGACCCGAGCGGCAACCCCCTCTGGGCCAAGCGCTTCGGCGACGCAAAGGCTCAAAGCGCCCTCGCCGTGGCCGTCGACACGAATGGATTCGTGATCGTCGCGGGCTTCTTCCTCGGCACCATCAACCTGGGCGGCAGCACCTTCACCGCGCCGGGCTGCTGCTTCGAGGACGTCTTCCTCGCCAAGTTCGACGGCAACACAGGCAATCACGTGTGGAGCAAGGCGTTCGGCGACATCAACACGCAACGTGCCTTTGGCCTGGCGGTCAACGCCAACAGCGACATCGCCATGGTCGGCACCTTCCAGACCAACACCGATTTCGGCAGCGGCACCGCCATGGTCTCGAACGGCGGGGACGACGCGTATGTCGCAATGTTCAGCGCGGCCGGCAACTTCAAGTGGCAAAAGCAGATCGGCAGCGCCAACAACGATAAAGCCGTGGGCGTCGCGTTCGACGCGTCGGGCAACGTGCTCGTCGCCGGCACCGCGCTCGGCACGGTCGACATGGGCGGCGGCATGATCTCCCCCGTCGGCCAAGAGGCCGCGATGGTCGCCAAATACGACCCCAACGGCGCCTTCCTCTGGGGCAAGCTCTTCGGCGACAGCAAGGCCGCGGCGATCGGCATCGGCGCCGACGGGTCGGGCAACGTGCTCGTCGCAGGCGATCACGAGGGCGCCATCAACTTCGGCAACAACCCTTTGAGCGCCGGTATCGGATCCAACGTGTTCGTCACCAAGCTCGACGGTCAAGGCGGGCACATCTGGTCGCACTCCTATGGTGATGGCAGCGCACAACACACGCGCGGGCTCGTCGTCGACAAAGGCGGCTTGCCCATCGTCACCGGCAACTTCGCCGGGATGATCGATTTCGGCGACGGCGCGCTCACGAGCGCTGGCACCCTCGACGCCTTCATCGCCAAGCTCGACACCAAAGGTTGTCAGGTGTGGGCCAAGGCCCTCGGCGACGCCACCTCCCAAGACGCGGCGGGCGTCACCATCGACGCGTCCAACAACACCTTGGTCACCGGCACGTTCTCCGGGTCGATGACCATCGGCTCAACCACGCTCACGTCGGCCGGCATGAGCGACGTCTTCATCGCGAAGTTCGGTCCTTGAGCGACGACACATCCTTCCTCCAAAGGGCCCTCGCCTGCATCGCGCTCCTCGAAGAGGCGGAGGCGGACAGGACCGTCCTCGCCTCGCTCGATCAACCGACGCGGCGGCGCCTCATCGAGGCCGCGGGCCGCGTCTCGCGCCCGGACCGGGACGAGCAACGAAAGCTCCGAAAGGCCCTCCAAAAGCAGGAGCGCGAGCTCCGTCGCGAGAAGGATCAACAGCTCCTCGACACGACCGAGATCCGCACCCTCCGGCGCGCGCCCGTCTTCCCGACACCCGCGCTCCCGGCGGGCCCTTTCCCAAAGCCCCCTCCCCTCCTCGACGATTCGTATCCTCCTCCTCCAGACTCCCACTCCGATCCTCCGCCCGACGCGGCGCCTCCCGCCGAGGGCCCCGAGCTGCTCACGGCGCGCAAGTGTTACGTCTGCAAGGCCGAATACAAGCGCCTCCACGCGTTCTACGATCAGCTCTGCCCGCCCTGCGCCGCGCTCAACTGGGAGAAGCGCAACCAGACGGCCGACCTCAAAGGCCGTGTCGCCATCGTCACGGGCGCGCGCGTCAAGATCGGTTATCAAGCCTCGATGAAGCTCCTCCGCGCGGGCGCGCACGTCCTCGTCACGACGCGCTTCCCCCGCGACGCCGCGGCCCGTTACGCGCGCGAGGAGGACTACGAGAGCTTCCGGGACCGGCTCGACATTTACGGGCTCGACCTCCGCCACACACCGAGCGTCGAGGCGTTCACCACGCACGTCCTCGCCGCGTATCACCGCCTCGACTTCATCCTCAACAACGCTTGCCAGACCGTGCGCAGGCCGCCCGGCTATTACCATCATCTGATGGACAAAGAGCGCGTCGATTACCGCGCCTTGCCCGACGCCGAACGGCATTTGCTCACGCGGTACGAGCCTCTCCGCGCGGACAAGGGCCCCGGCCTCCTCGCCCCCGGGAGCGTGGCGTTGGGGCTCGCCGCGCCCGCGGAGCTGTCGCAGATCGCGCTCACGAGCGCGGATCGATCCCCGGCCGAGGACCTGTTCCCCGAAGGTGCTTTGGACCAAGACCTCCAACAAATCGACCTGCGCGACAAGAACAGTTGGCGCCTCACGCTCGCGGAGGTCCCGTCGATCGAGCTCTTGGAGGTGCAGCTCGTCAACGCGGTCGCGCCCTTCGTGCTGAACGGCAAGCTCAAACCCCTGATGCTCCGCGAGCGCACGTTCGACAAGCACATCGTCAACGTCTCGGCCATGGAAGGCCAGTTTTACCGCTCGTTCAAGACCGACAAGCACCCTCACACCAACATGGCCAAGGCCGCGCTCAACATGATGACCCGCACGTCAGCGCGGGAGTACGCGGGCGACGGCATCTACATGAACAGCGTCGACACGGGCTGGGTCACCGACGAGGACCCCGCCGTCATCGCCGCGCGCAAGGTCAAAGAGCACGGCTTTCACCCGCCGCTCGACATCGTCGACGGCGCCGCCCGCATCGTCGATCCCATTTTTTCAGGCATCAACTCGGGTGAGCACGTGTGGGGCAAGTTCCTCAAGGACTATGTCCCTGTAGCTTGGTGACCTCACGGGAACTTCTCGGGCCCTCCGCGGTCCTTGGCCCGTGCTTCGCAAGAAGGGTCTCTTCCTCCTCACGAGCCTCCCCCTCCTGGCCATGGCGGTGGCGGCGCCGTGGGCGCTTCGAACCACGAACGTCGCGGCGATCGAGCCATGGGAGGCGTCGGTAACGTGCTCTCCCGAGGACCAGTGTCTCGACGAGGCGCCCCCAAAGGCCGCCGAGCAGAAGGCCCTCTTTACGGTGGGGAACGAGCTGCCGCGCGGGCTCGGCACGGTCACGGCGCGGGTGCCCGGGACACGTGAGGTCGTCTCGGGGGTGAGGCTCACGTCGCACACCATCAACGTGGTTGTTCATGCCGGGACCGCGCGCACCGTGGTCGAAGAGGAGCTGACCAACGATACGTCACGTGTGCTCGAAGGGCGTTATGTCTTCCCGGTGCCGCCCGGAGCGAGCTTGTCGCGGCTCGCGCTCTACGTCGACAAAACGCTCGTCGAAGGCGAGATGGTCGAGCGCGATCGCGCCCGCCGCATCTTCGACGGCATCGTCGACGACACCGTGAGGCCCCGCGACCCTGCGATCCTCGAATGGGTGCGCGGCTCCGAGGTGTCGCTCAAGGTGTTCCCCATCCCCGCGCACGGGAGCCGCCGCGTGCTCCTCGCGTACGACGAGCTCGTGAGCGAGCACGGCGGGAGCGGCCATTACGTTTATCCCCTCTCGCTCGGCGCCGACAAAGCCGCGACGATCGGCGATCTCTCGCTGCGCGTCACCCTCCCTCACCGGAACGGCGCTCCCGTCAAAGCCTCCCTCGAAGGCGTCGACGCCAAGGTCGAAGAGAAGGAGGGCGCGACCGAGATCACGTATCGCGCCTCCTCGGTGAGCGCCGACCACGATTGGGTCGTGCGCTACGACGCGCCCAAAATCGTCGCTCCATCCATGGTGATGCCCGCCTCGTTCCGCGCGGCGGAGGGCTCGAACGAGCCGCGTTTCACGGCCGTTCGGCTCACCGTGCCGCGCGCAAAGGCCGCTCCCTCGCGGCGCGATCGCGCCATCGTCCTCGACGCGAGCCACAGCCAATCCAAAGAGACCTGGTCCGTCGCCGCGGCCATCGCCGAAGAGTCGCTTCGGACGCTCCCCGCCGGGAGCCGCTTCGTCGTCCTCGCGTGTGACAGCGCGTGCGCCGCGTACCCCGAAGATGGCTTGTCGGAGGCGACCGAAGAGACGCGGAGATCCGCGTCGCTGTGGCTCCGCGCGCGCGAGCTCGGCGGCGCCTCGGATCTCGCGGGCGCGCTCGTCGCGGCGGCGCAGCGGCTCGGCGCGAGCGCCGGCGGGCAGATTGTCTATCTGGGCGACGGCTCCCCCACCGCGGGTGAGCTCTCGCCCGCCACCATCCTCGCCCGGGTAAAGCCCGAGATCGGCGATCGATCGCTCGATCTCCGCCTCATCGGCTCAGGCCGGAGCGTGGATGACGTGGTCTTTCGCGCGCTCTCCCAAGGGCTCGCGGCCCCTTATGAGCGCTTCACCGACGGCCGCCCCTCGCCCGAGCGCGCCGCGCAGATCGTGGCGGACCTGGACGCTCCTGTGCTCCGCCGCGCGACGCTCACCGTGCCTCCCGACCTCATCGACGTGTATCCCCGCGAGCTTCCGGGGCTCCGCGCCGGACAAGACATCATCATCACCGCCAAGCAGAGGAGCGGCGGAGAGCGCGCCGACGTGAAGCTCACAGGCGATCTCGAAGGACAAGCGATCTCCGTCGTCGAGGGCGCGCTCGAAGGCGCGTCGGCCGATCCGCGATCGGTGCAGGCGAGGCTCTGGGCCGAGGCGAAGATGGCGGATCTCGCGTCGTCCTCGGATCCCAAGGCCCATGAGGCGATCATCGCGCTGTCGAAGCGCCATCACGTGCTCTCCCGGCAAACCGCGCTCTTGGTGCTGGAGAACGATCAGATGTTCGCGGCCTTCGGCATCCCGCGGACCCAAGGCAAAGACTCCTCCGCGGCGATGTTCGGCAATCCGGCCTCGCTCGGCTCCATCGGCGTCATCGGCAGAGGGGGCGACGGCGCGCCTCCCAAGGCACCTTGGGGAGACAGCGCATCTCCCGGCGGGCTCGGCTTGAACGGCGTCGGTGAGGGCGCCTCCGGCAACCTGTGGGGACAAGGCTTTGGATCGGGCTTCGGCGCGGGCCACGCCCCCGCGGTCAAAGGCCCCGTGGGCAACGCGAGCATCGGCGGCCCGAGCATCGGCGGCGCGAGCGTCTCCGGCGGATCGCTGCCTTCGGGCGTCGTCACGCGCATCATTCGCCAGCAGTTCGGCAGGCTCAGGCGTTGTTATCACCAAGCGCTCATGAGCGATCCCACCCTTCGCGGGAGCGTGCGTGTGACCGTGCGTATCGGGCCCGGCGGCGAGGTGACGAGCGTGACCGCGCAATCGGCCACGTTGCCTGCGCCGGTGACGTCGTGTGTTCAAGCCACCTTCCGATCGCTCCAATTCCCCGCGCCGGACGGCGGCGGCGCGACCGCGGTGATCCCTGTCACGTTCACGCCCGACGGCGCATCGCCCGTGCAAGCGAGGCCGCGTTGGGTGCAACAAGGCCCCTCGGCGCAACACCTGGACGGCGACGATGGTTGGATGAGCGCGGGCGGGGCCGAGATCGACAAGCTCCGTGAGGCGCTCGCGCGCGACCCCGAGAGCCGCAAGAGCTACGACGCGCTCGTCCAAAAGCTCCTCGCGCGCGGCCGCTTCGCCGAGGCGCTCGACGTGGCGCAGCGGTTCGTGGAGCGCGATCCCGACAGCCAACGCGCGCTCGATCTGGTCGCCGCCGCAGCGGCCGCGAACGGTGAAGGGCCGCGCGCGTGCGTCGCGGTGGACGCGATGCTCGAAGGCTCACCGCGCTCGATCACGCTTCATCAGCGGGCCGCGCGCGCGTTCGAAGCCGCGGGCGACGAGGCACGCGCGTGCGCGCACCTGCGCTCGATCGCGGAGCTCGATCCCGCGTCGGACGCGGCCAAGGTCGACGTGATGCGGTGCCGCGCGAGGCTCGGCGAGCGCGATCGCGTGCTCGCCGAGATCGCCTCGATCGAGAAGCCGAGCGCGATGATGACCACGTTCGGCAAGAGCGCGCGCGAGGGCTCGGTCAAACCGCGCGATCCCGTAGGAAATGCGGGCGACGTCGAGGTCAAGGTCACCTGCGAGGACGAGCCTTCGAAGTGCCCGGTGGTCGTGCTCGTGAACGGCGCGGGCGACGTGCGATCGCCGTGGACGCCGGGCGCGTCGCGATCGGGCCGCGATCTCGCGAGCTTCTCGGGGGTGAGCGGCGGGCTCTACCGCGCGGTGATCGCCGGTGGATCCAAGGGCGCGCGCGGCTCCGTCGAGGTGCGAGCGTTCGGCGCCGTGAGGCGCTTCGCGATCCCGACGGACGGCCGCAGGACCCTCGCGATGACGCGCATCATGGTTCCTGCCGCGTCGTTCGGCGGCGCGTTTTGAGGCTCAATCGATCTCGTGGATCTTGAAGCCCGAGACGTCGTCGTTGCCTTCGAGCGCGTTCTGGATGCGGCGCTCGTCGCGCTTGGCCGTCGCGATGTAATAGATCTCGTGATCGGGCGGTGACTCGGGGAGCCCTTTGAAGCCGACCTTCGCGGCCTCCGCCGGGGTCATGACCTGCGCTTGCGTGTCGCGCGCGGTCTCCTTCGTGATGAGCTGCGGTTGATGAACGCCGGGGGCGAGGTGCACCTCGAAGAGGACCATCATAGGGGCTGTATCGTCGCCTCCTCCGGCGCGTGACACAAGGCTCTCTCTTGCGCTACGACGGGCCCGTTGAGCCGCGCCCGATCCGACGCTTCGTTTGCCCTGCGCCGCGCGGCCGTCGCGCTGCTCCTCGGCGTGACGATCGCATCCGCGATCGCGGTCGCGCTGGGGCTCCGGCTCTCGCCCGACGTGTCGGCGCTGCTCCCTTCGCGCGGCGACGCGGCCGCGCTCCGCACGTACACGCGATCGTTCGGCGGGAGCGATCTCGCGATCGTCCTCGTGACGAGCGCGGACGAGGCCGTGAGCGAGCGCGCCGCGAACGCCGTCGCCGCGCGCCTCCGCGCGACCAAGGTGGTGAAGCGCGCGGCGACGTCGATCGAGGCGGGCGCGCTGCCCGATCCCATGACGAGCTTCCGATGGGCGGATCGCGCGGCGATCGCGCGCGTCGACGCGGCGCTCACGCCCGAGGGGATGCGCGCGCGGCTCGCCGAGACACGCGCCCTTTTGCTCGCGCCCGGAGGCGGCGCGCTCGCCGAGATGATCGCGCGCGATCCGCTGCGCCTCGCGCAGCTCGTGCTGGAGCGCGCGAGCCTCGGCGGCGGCATGCGCGCGCGCGCGGACGGCGCGTTCGCGAGCGAGGACGGCACCGCGCGCCTCGTGCTCATCGAGCCTTCGGGCCAAGCGCTGCGCGGCGCGGAGGCCAAGGCGTTCGTCGCCGAGGTCGATCGCGTGCTCGCCGAGGTGACGCGTGAAGAGCCCGAGGCG
The DNA here is from genome assembly GCA_964437785.1 of uncultured Polyangiaceae bacterium. Taxonomy (GTDB): domain Bacteria; phylum Myxococcota_A; class Polyangia; order Polyangiales; family Polyangiaceae; genus CAYTJL01. Next base: position 38,100 of record CAYTJL010000020.1, on the reverse strand, counting down.
AAGGCCGCGCTCACCGGAGGCCACGCGATCGCGGCCGCGACCGAGCGCATGCTGGTGCGCGATCTGACGCGTTCGAGCGCGCTCTCGACGATCCTCGCGGGCCTCGCGTTCGTGCTGCTCTTTCGCCGCACGCGCGCGCTCGTCGCGGTGATGCCGCCGCTCGCGCTCGGCACTTTGTGGACCGCGGCCATCGCCGCCGCGCTGCCCGGCGGGCTCAGCGCGATCGCGGTCGCGTTCACGTCGGTGGTGGTGGGCGTGGGCGTGGACACGGGCGTCCACGTGTATGCGGCGCTGCTCGACGCGCGGCGCGCGGGCCTTTCGCCGAGCGACGCGGCGATCGAAGCGCGGCGTCGCACCGGGCGCGCGGTGCTCACCGCGGCCGTCACCGCGGGCGCGGCGTTCGGCGCGCTCGCGCTCTCGGACATCGAAGCGATCCGGCAGCTCGGCCTTTTGTGCGCGGCGGGCGAGGTGCTCACCGCGATCGCGATCGTCGCGATCACGCCGGAGATCGGCGCGCGGCTCGAGCGCGGCGCGCCGCCCGATCCGCTCGACGCGACGTGGACGCGCCCCGTCGCGTGGCTCACCGCGACGAAGCCCCGCGCGCTCGTCGTGATCGCCGTCGCGATCGCGCCGATCCCTCTTTTGGCGGTGCTCGGCGGGCCTTCGCTCGCGGACGCGCTCGTCGCGCTCCGGCCCAAGAAGCTCGCGCCGCTCGCGGTGCAAGAGCAAATCTTCGAGCGCTTCGGCGGCAAGCACGGCCAACACGTGGTGCTCGTGACGGGCGACGATCGCGAGGAGACGCGCGCGCGCGCCGACCGCATCACGGAGAAGCTCGCGTCGATGAAGGACGACGTCGCGTCGCTCGACACGCTCACCGCGATCGCGCCCGCGGACGAGACGCAACGCGCGCGGCTCGACGCGCGGGACGCGCTGCTCCGCGATCGCGACGCGGCGGCGGAGCTCGGGCGCGCGCTCGATCAAATGGGCTTCGCCAAAGAGCGCTTTTTGCCGGCGATCGAGGCCATGAAGCAACCTCCGCGCGATCGCATCGATCTCGACGCGGTGCTGCGCGGTCCCGCGTCGATCCTCGCGCGCCGTTATTTGGGCCGCGATCCCGAGCGCCCGAGCGCGACGACCTTGGCCATCTACCTGCGGCCCTCTTCGGCCGAGGGCGCCGCCGATCGCATCGACGCAGCGATCAAGGCCGTGGACAAGACCGCTGCGCTCACCGGATATGGCCGGCTCGACGCGTCGCTGCGCGCCTCGCTCAAGCGTGATTTGCCGAAGATCGGCGCGCTCGCCGCGGCGCTCGTGGCCGTCGCGCTCGCGGCCTCGCTCCGGCGCGCGCGTGACGTGGCGCTCGCGGCGGCGGTGGTCGCGGCCGAGGTCGCCGCGGTGCTGCTCTTGGTGAAGCTCCTCCGCGTGCCGCTCCACGCCTATGATGCCTTGGTGATCCCGGTGCTCCTCGGCATCACCGTGGATGAGGGGATGTTCCTGCTCCACGACGCGCGGGACCGCGCGAGCATCGAAGACACGATTCGGCACGAGGGCCCGCCCGTGGCCGCGACCGCGCTCACCACGGCGGCGGGCTTCATCGCGCTCGCGATCTGCGACTTCGATGGTCTCAGGGACCTGGGTTACGTGGGTGCTTTGGGCAGCGTGATCGGGCTCGCCGTCGCGCTCGGCATCGTGCCCGCGGGCTTGCGGCTGTTCGCGCGGCCGCGGTCGGGCTCCCCCTCGTCGGTCACCGAGAAGAGGTTTGGAGGGTGAGGGTCACTTGCTCACGATGGTCGCGAGCCCGGGCGTCACATAACGCATCTGCGCTTCGGCGCCGGTGAGGTACGTGTCATAGGCCGCGTCGCCGCGGAGGTGCCGCTCATAAAACGCGACGACGTACGAGCGCGCGAGCCCGAGCACCTGATCTTGAGGCGCCGTCGCCGCGTTGCAGAACGCGCAGGTGAGGCCGCACCCGGCGACGTCGTCGAGGAAGCTCATGTGATTGGCGCCGTTGATGGTGACTTGGAAGCTCGGCGGATTGGCCCCCGCGTAAAACGTGGTGAAGTTGTCGGCGGCGGGCGCGCAGGGCTGAAAGCCTCCTTGAGCGTCGGTGAGCTCGCCCAAGATGCCCGTCGGGATGGTGAGCGTAGGCATCAAGCTGCTGACGTCCGGGCAGTCCGTGGGGTTGCAGAACATCGATCCATCCACCGGGTCGAGCACGATGGAGGCTTTGATGCGCGGCTCCAGGGTCGCGGCGAGGAGCGAGACCTTGCCGCCCAGCGAGTGGCCGCTCGCGCCCGCCTTGTTCACGTCGGCCTTGCCGTTGAGCTCGGGCTTCTGCGCGGCCCAATCGAGCCCTGCGATGAGGTCTTTAGCCTGCTTCACGTTGTTGGCGCCGGATCCGAGGTTGGCCGGGTAATCCACCGTGAGCGCCACGTATCCAAAGCTCGCGAGGCGCTTGACGTAGCTGAAATATTGGCTCGGAGGCAGGTTGAACCCGTGCCCGAACAGGATCACCGGATAAGGCCCCGCCGTGGGCCCGGCGGTGGGATAAGCGCAGTGGATGGCGACGTTGTCGCCCGTCGCCTGCACCGCCTTCGTGTCGTCGATCTCGGTGATCGTATAAGGCCCATCCAGGTTGGGATCGGCCACCATACCGCTGCTCCCGGAGCTCGAGCTGGTCGCCATACCGGAGCTGCTCGTCATGCCCGATGAGGTGGAGCCGCTCCCCCCGACACCGGACGAAGAGCTCGTGCTCCCGGACGACGAGGACGACGGCGTTCCGCCGCCCGGCCCCCCTCCCCCGCTCGCCGAGGTGTCCGAGCCGCCGCATCCGGGCGCAAACGAGAGCGCCGCGCCCACCAAAACCAGGCTGAGACCGACCAGATGTTTCATACGCGAACTATTACGATGTAAAAAGTGAAGGTGTCAACGAGTAGAAAATTCTGCTCAGACGCCCGGGATCTGGGGAGAAATTGTCTGCTATGCTGCCGGCCGTGCCCGGGTCGCCGCAAAGCACCACCGTCCTCGCCGGCGATCGCGCCGCACCGATCGATCACGCGGCGAGCGCGGTCGCCGAGGGCGAGCCCGACATCCTCGACGACGACTTAAGCGCCGACGACGTCTTCGACCTCGACGAGCCGGCGCCGAGGCCGCGCAGGGCGGACGCGCTCGATCTCCCGGTGTTGGTCGTCAATCGCTTCTTCCAGCCGGTGCAGATCGCGACCGCGCGGAGGGCCTTTCTCCTCCTTTACGGGGGCTCCGCGCTCGCCATCGACGAGGCCGGCGAGCTCTACGATTTTCCTTCGTGGCGCACGCTCCCCCTACGCGCGCACGATGACGCGGTCCCCATCGTCGGCGGCTCTCTCCGCGTCCCGCGCGTGATTCATCTCCGGCGGTACGAGCGCGTGCGCAGGCCCGTGGTGCGGCTCACACGCAAGAACCTCATGCTGCGCGACGCGCACCAGTGCCAATATTGCGGGCGCCGCCCGTCGCTCCGCGAGCTCAACATCGATCACGTGGTGCCGCGATCGCGCGGCGGCCAGGACTCGTGGGAGAACCTCGTGACCGCGTGCCGCGTGTGCAACCTGCGAAAAGGCTGGCGCACCCCCGATGAAGCGTCGATGCGCCTGCTCCGCCAGCCCGCGCCGCCGCGATGGACCATGACCACGCAGATCCTCCTCGGGCTCTCGAACCCCTTCGAAGAGTGGGAGCCTTTCCTCAAGACCGGGTGACACCGGCGCGCAGATCGCCGATCATCGGCCTCGTATGCTTCATCACCGCGCGCCTCTCTTTGCCGCGCTGACGGCGACCGCTGCGCTCGGGGCGACGCTCGCGCTCTCCTCGCCCGCGCAAGCGTACGACGTCCTCGCCGTCCCTTGCAGCGACGCGCCGCTCACCTGCGGCATCGCCGACGTCTCGTTCGAGAAGGTCGACGCGCTCCCCATCGAGTGGAGCTTCGACACGGGTTGGATCCCGCAGGGCTCGCCGCTCCAAGTCCATCTCTGGGCGGGCGTGTACGCGAACACGTACGTCGACCTCGCGGGCGCGCTTCGCACGTCGTGGCCGCAAGCCTTCGTGCTCGAAGCGCCGGGGAAATCCGAGGGCGGCGCGTTCGGCTTCCACTACGGCGCGGAGTTCCACGCGCAGGCCATGATCGACATCAACGTGCTCGGCCAGCACTTCACGTGGACCGGCGACATCCCGTACGTGCCGCAGTTCGACCTGCAGGTGAAGGCCGATCAGGTGTTCAACGCGTGGGGCTACGCGCCCGGCGTCACCATCAGCGGCAAGACCAACCCGCAGACGATGATCTCGGTCAGCATCGGCGACATCGTCGGCGGCTCGATCCCGGGCATCGACGGCGGGCTCGAGCTCGACGTCGCGGTCGAGCTCCAAGCCACGTACACGACCGATCGCGTGGTCATCTCGACGACCGACGGTGTGCCCGTCCAAGGAGGCCCGCTCACGAGCGAGGCCGACACTTCGAACGTGCTTTACACGAACGGGCCCAACATCGAGCTCGACATCCACCCCGAAGGCACCGTGCACTACGAGGGTGTCTTGCACTTGATCCCCGCATTTTACGTCGAGTTGCTCGGCCAATCGTGGCAGATCCCCATCGCCGACATCCCCATCGGATTCCCCATCACCGACACCGATTGGGTCTTCGACAACAAGCGCGTTCACGTGCCGTTGCCGGATCTCGCGCTCCTCGATGACGATCTCGATTTCGGCGAGGTCGAGGTCGGCCAAAAGCGCTTGCTCACGTACGGCCTTTGGAACGCGGGAGAGGCGAAGATCGCGTCGACCATCGCGAGCACCGACCCGGGGAACTTCCAAGCCTTCGATCAGATCGTCGACATCGATCCCGGCGCCACGTTCGACGCCTCCGTGCGCTTCATCCCGCAGGCGCCCGGCCCGTTCGAGGCCGATCTCCTCATCACCTCGAACGACCCCAACGCGCCCGTGCAAAAGGTCCACGTCAAAGGCGTGGGCATCGGCGTGCTCGCGGGCGGCGAAGAGCCCCCGCCGCCGTCGACCGACATCGATCTGCCTTCAGGCTGCGGGTGCCGCACCGAGCCGCGATCCGAAGGGCCCTTCAGCCTCTTCGCGGCGCTCGCGGTCACGGCGCTCGTGGCTCGACGAAGGCGTCACCGCGCTTGATCCCGTTCGCGATCCGACGGCTCGACGTAGCCGCGCTCGACATCCCGCTCCACGAGCCGTTCGGCATCGCGGGCGGCGCGCAGCACGTGGCGGCCAACGTGCTCGTCTCGGTCGAGCTCCACGGCGGCGAGCGCGGCTACGGCGAGGCCGCGCCCTTCCCCGCGTTCAACGGTGAGACCCAAGAGCACGCGATGAGCGCCGTTCACGAGGCGCGCGCGCGTGTCGTCGGCCAGGACGCGCGGGCGTGGAGGAAGATCGCCGCGTCGCTCGCGGGCCTCGCGAGCTCGGCGCGCTGCGCGATCGAGATGGCCGTCCTCGACGCGCTCGCGCGCCGCGCAGGGCTCTCGCTCGACACGCTCTTCGGCGGCGCGTCGCGCGCGCTCGTCACCGACGTGACCATCACCACGGGCTCGGTGCGCGCCGCGCGCGAGGCCGCGACGCGATGGGAAAAAGAGGGATTTTCAAGGCTCAAAGTGAAGATCGGCGGCGCGCCGATCGATCACGATTTGGAGCGCCTCGGCGCGATCGTCTCGGCCGCGCCGCGCGCCGCGATCATGCTGGACGGCAACGGCGGGCTCGACGCGAAGAGCGCGATCGCGATCGTCGACGCGCTCGCCGCGCACGGCGTCCACCCGATTTTGTTCGAGCAGCCCGTGCCCGGCGGCGATCTCGACGGCATGGCCGAGATCGTCCGAAGGACGCGCGTCCCCGTGGCCGCGGACGAGAGCGCCGACAAACCCGAGGACGTCCTCACGATCGCGAAGGCCCGCGCCGCGCACGTGATCAACATCAAGATCATGAAGTCCGGGATCGCGGGGGCGCTCTCGATCGCGCTCGCCGCGCGCGCCGCGGGCTTCGATCTGATGGTCGGCGGCATGGTCGAGGCGCGCCTCGCGATGAGCGCGTCCGCGTGCCTCGCGGGCGGGCTCGGCGGCTTCGCGTTCGTGGACCTCGACACGCCCCTGTTCCTCGCGGGCGACCCGTTCGACGGGGGTTATGCGCAACAAAGCGAGCGGATCGACCTCGGCCCGATCACGACGGGGCATGGGGTGCTCCCCAAGAGATCACCGTGGTAAAGAGGCCGCATGAGCACCACGCCGCACGCGTCACCGAGCCAAGCCAAAGCAACGTCCCCCGCTGAGTCGCTCCTCGCGATCGGCCAAAAGCGGCTCCTCGGCAACTATCGCCAGGTGCCGATCGTCCTCGATCGCGGCGAGGGCGCGATCGTGTTCGACACCGACGGCCGCAGGTACATCGACCTCGCCGCGGGCGTCGCGGTCTCGTCGCTCGGCCACGCGCACCCGCGGCTCGTCAAGGCGATGGCCGATCAAGCGGCGCGGCTCATCCACGCGTCGAACTACTACTTCAACGCCGAGAACATCCGCTTCGCCGACGAGCTGTGCCAGCGCCTCGGCTACGACCGCGCGTTCTTCTGCAACTCGGGCGCGGAGGCGAACGAGGCCGCGCTCAAGCTCGCGCGCCATCACTTCTGGGGCATCGGACAGAAGGACCGCACGCGCATCATCGCGTTCGATCACTCGTTCCACGGCCGCACCATGGGCGCGGTCGCGCTCACCGGCACGCCCAAGTACCGCGAGGGCTTCGGCGCTCCGCTCGCGGGCATCACGCACGTCGCGTACGGCGACGCCGAGGCGGTGCGCGCGACCATGGGCCCCGACGTCGCCGCGATCATCGTCGAGCCCGTGCAAGGCGAGGGCGGCGTGAACGTCCCGCCGCCCGGATTCTTGGCGGAGCTTCGAAGCCTCTGCGACGCGCACGGCGCGCTCTTGATCGTCGACGAGGTGCAGACGGGCTTCGGACGCACGGGGAAATGGCTCGGGAGCGATCACGACGGCGTCCGCGGTGACGTGGTGACGCTCGCGAAGGGCATCGCGGGCGGCTTCCCGCTCGGCGCGATGCTCGTGACCGAGAGCCTCGCGGGCGCGCTCCCGCCGGGCACGCACGGCTCGACCTTCGGCGGCAACGCGCTCGGCTGCGCCGCCGCGCGCACGGTGATGAACGTGATCGACGAGGAGCGCTTGCTCGACAAAGCGCGCGATCTCGGCGAGCACTTGAGCGCGGGCCTCCGCGCGCTCGTCGCGAAGCACCCCAAGGTCGCGCGCGGTGAGCGCGGGCGCGGGCTGCTCCGCGCGCTCGTGCTCGCGCCCGGGCTCGAGCCGCGCGCCGTGCTGAACGCGATCCGCGAGCGAGGCGTGCTCGTGATCGCAGGCGGCTCGGACGCGCTCCGCTTCGCGCCCCCGCTCGTCGTGACCCGCGATCAAATCGACGAAGCCTTGGCCGAGGTCGAGGCCGTGCTCGCGGATCTGTCCTCGGGCCGTTAGAGCGACTATCCATCGGGCCATGCGCGCCGCGGGCCCCGTCGTCGATCCCATCCCCTGCTCGGGGTGCGGCAAGGTCATCGACCCGCTCCGCGCGGGGCACGTCGCGATCTTCGATCAGAAGTTCCATTTCTTCTGCGCGCGTGTCCCTTGCCGAGCGCGCTTCTTGGGCGAGCCCGAGGTCGAGGCAGAGGCCGCGATCGACGCCGGCGATCCCCCGCTGCCCGACGTGCAGCGCCCTCGCCTCGCGCGATCGATCGTGCCCGCGTTCGAGCCGATGCCGGACGTCGAGCCGCCCGCGCCTCCCCCGCTCGACGACGATCCCGCGCTGATCGAGCCGTTCGCGAAGCCCATCCTCCACCGCGATCCGGCGCACGACGCCGCGCAGGAGCCGCGCGACATCGGCGCGCTCCTGCTGGTCATCGCGGTGGTCGCGGGCGCGCTCGCGGTGTCGCTCGGCCTCGCGGGCGACACGCGCCTCGTGGTGCTCGCGCGCGTCACGCTCGCGGGCGTGGGCGCGGGCATGTTGATCGGACGCGCGCTCACCACGCCGAGCGAAGCCTCGGAGCCTCACCCTGCGCCGCCGCTCCTCGCGCCGGTCGCCGTGCTCGCGGTCGCGATCTGGGCCGCGATCGGGCGCGACGCGGCGCTCGCCGCGGAGGCCGCTTCGCTCTCGGGCATCCTCGTCACCGCGGCCGCGGTGGGCGGCGCGTTGACCTCGATCGCGCGGCGCGACGTGAGCGCGGAGCGATCGTTCATCGCCGCGCAGCTCGCGGTGCCGGGGCGGCGCGTGACGAGCGACGGCGCGGATGACGAGGTCTTCGATCTCAAGCCGGGCGAAGGCGTGGAGGTCGAGCCGGGCGAGGTGGTGCCGGTGGATCTCACGATCACGGGAGGCGACGTCGACGTGCTGCCGTGGCTCGGCGCGAGCACGCCGCGCAGGCGAAGAGCAGGCGATCCCGTGATCGCGGGCGCCGAGGTCACGCGCGGCAAGCTCACCGGCAACGTGGTGTGGACCGGCAACGATCGCGCGTTCGCGCGCGTCCTCATCGATCCTCGCAGGCGCGCCGACGTCCTCGCGCCGCTGCCCCGCGCGGGCCGCGCGCTCACCGAGCGGTGGGCGTTCGCGGCGGCCGCGATCGCCGCGATCTCCGCGGTGATCGCGCGGCGGAGCCCGATCGAGATCGCGATGATCGCGCTCGCGGTGCACGCGTCGATCGCGGCCTCGGTGATCGCATCCATCGCGGGCGTGCACGCGGCGCGCGGCGTGCTCCTCGCGCTGAGGCGCGGGATCGCCTACAAAAATGCGGACGCGTGGGATCGCGCGGGCAAGGTCACGGCCGCGGTCTTCGCCGCGCGAGGGACGCTGCTCCTCGGCGAGCCCGACATCGCCGAGCTGGAGAGCCCCGGCGAGCGCGTCGATCCGCTCGAGGTCCTCGCGCTCGCCGCGGGCGCGGAGCGGAGCGAGGAGCACCCGATCGCGATCGCGATCGTGCGCGCCGCGTACGCGCGCAAGGTGAAGCCCGACGGCGTCCGCAACCCGAACGCGTTCCCCGGCCTCGGCGTGACCGCGGTGAGCTCCTCGGGCGAGGAGCTCTGCGTCGGGAGCCGCGCGCTCATGCTCGAGCAGCGCATCTCGATCGCGGTCGCGGAGGAGCGCATCACCGAGCTCGAAGCGCTGGGCCGCACCGTGGTGCTCGTCGCGCTCGGCGCGCGGCTCGTCGGGCTCATCGGCCTCGCCGACGGCCTCCGCCCCGGCGCGCGCGCGGCCGTGCAACACCTCTTCGACGCGCAGATCGAGCCGGTGCTGCTCTCGGGCGACGCGCGCGACACGTGCGAGGCCATCGCGCGATCGCTCGACATCGAGCACATCCGGCCCGAGGTGCTGCCAAGCGCGCGCGGCGCCGAGGTCCGCAGGCTCGTGGACGCGGGCGAGAACGTCGCGGTGATCGGGCACGGAGGCGTCGACGACGCGGCGCTCGCGGCAGCGAACGTCGGCGTCGCGCTGGGCGCCGCGGGGACCGCGCCCGACGAGCACGCGGTCACGCTCGCCTCCGACGACGTCCGCGACGCAGCGCTCGCGCTCGCCCTCGCGCGCAAAGCGAGGATCGAGGCCCGGCTCGGCTTGTTCCTCGCCGCGGGGCCCGCGCTGCTCGGATCGGTGATCGTGACGTTCGGCTTGTTACCGCCCGCGTACGCGCCGCTCGCGGGCTTGCTCGGCGCGGCGGTCTCGGTCGCGCACGCGAGGCGCGGTCACGCGGCCTGAGCCGCCTGGATGAACGCCGCTACTTTGCTCGGATCTTTGTGGCCCGGCGCGCGCTCGACCCCGCTCGCGACGTCGACGCCGAAGGGGCGCAGCGCGCGCACGCGATCGGCGACGTTGTCGGGCGTGAGGCCGCCCGCGAGGACGACGGGCCTGCGCGCGAGGAGCGGCGCGATGAGCGAGGGCGCGATCGATCGCCCTGTTCCGCCGAGCGATCCTTCGACCTTCGCGTCGACGAGCAGGAGCCCCGCGTAGAGATCGGCGTGCGCCACGTCCTCCGCGGAGCCGATGCGCAGCGCCTTGAACGCCCACGGCGCGAGGCGGGCGATCAGATCGGGCGGCTCGTCGCCGTGGAGCTGGATCCGATCGAGCTTGAGATCGCGCCTCAAATCGAGGAGCGATCCCTCGTCGAGATCGGCGACCACGGCGACGACCTCGGCCTTGCCCGCAGCGAACCGCGCGATTTGCCGGGCGCGATTGCGATCGACGAAGCGCGGTGAGCTCGGCACGAAGTTCAGCCCGATCGCGGCCGCGCCCGCGTCGATCGCGAGCGCGGCGTCCTCGGCCGACGTGATGCCGCAGATCTTGACGTACACCGCTGATTTTACGCAGATCCGCCGGGCGCGTTGGGCGTGGCCGGCGGCGGAGGCACGTTCTTCACCTCGCCGTTCGACGGCGTGTAGAGCGCCGCGCGAAGCCCTTCGAGCCGCGCGATGACGGCGTCGAGCTCCTCGCCTTGTTGATCGCACACCTTGATGGCGCCCTCGGTGCCAGGCTGCGTGGCCTCGCGCTCGGTGCGCGCGGCGCGGAGCACCTCGATGACCTCGCGGAACAGCTCCTCGCCCGCGTTCACGACCCACGCTTCGAGGCGCGAAGCAAAGTCGTTGATCATCTCGTCCATCTTGGGCCCGACCTGCGCGGCCGCCTCGCGCACGACGATGGGCGCCGTCTCGATCGCGCGCTTCTTGGTCTCGACCTCGGCCTTGCGCTTGGCGAAGTACGCGATGGGCGCGGCGACCGCGAGCCCGAGCAGGCCGCCGAGCAGGATGTGCGAGAAGATGACGCCCGCGGTGATGCCGCCGACGATCGACGCGACGACGCTCAAATCGTAGTTGAACGTGTCGACCGACACGTCGGGCGCTTTGACGCCGCCGAGCGTCTCACCCACCTGCTTCGCCACGTCGCGCGCGTCCTCGCGCACGAGCGCGATCGTGCGCTCGGCGAGCGCCTCGAGCGCCTCGGCGATCTCCTTGGTCTCCGCCTCGATCCACTGCTTGAGCGTGCGCTCCAGGAACGCGCCGAGATGGGTCTTGAGCTCGGACGCGTCGGCCTGCTCCACGACCGTGGGGATCTGCTTCTCGACGTCCTCCACGAAGCGATCGAGGTCGCGCTTGACCCACGCCTTGATGGCCGCGACCTCTTCGCGGATCCCCATGCGCCGCTCTTCGATGGTCTTGGACTGGCCCGCGAGATCTTTTTCGAGCCGATCGATGCGGCGCGCGAGCTCCTCGGCGCTCATCGCGGCGGCGCGCCTGCGCGCGTCGATCCCGCGGCGGAGGAGCTTGGATCCCTCGATGCCTTCGCCGAGCGCGTTGTCGAGCAGGATGCGCCCGCGCTCCTCGGCGAGGAACCCGGTGAGGTGCGTGAGCAGCTCGGGCATGCCGCTCGACGCGGCGTCGCCGTCGAGCGCTCTCTCGGCCGAGATCGGGAAGAGCACGGGCGCCTTCACGAGCTTGCCGAGCTCGGTCTTGATGTACGCGAGGGCCTCTTTCTCCTCGGCGGCGTCCCAGATGTCGCGCTTCGTGACGACGAAGATGATCTTGTCGCGCGACTGGCCGAGGAGCTTCTCTTGCAAGAACACGCGCTCGCTCTCTTTGAGGGGCTGGCCCGCGTCGAGCAGGAAGAGGACCGCGTCCGAGCGCGGGATGTAGCTGTACGTGATGTCCGCGCGCTGGAGCGAGAGATCGTTCACCCCGGGCGTGTCGACGAGCACGATGCGCTCGCGGAGCAGCTCGGCGGGGTAGCCCACCGTGAGGTGCTTGACGTCGTCCGCGGCCGCGGCGGGCGCGACGGCCGCGCCCGGCGAGTGCGCGGGGGCCTTGTCGCCGCCGACCGAGAACGAGCGCACGAGATCGAACGCGAGCGGCGTACGCTCGCCCGACGCGTACACGACCTCGGCGCGCGGCTCGGTCGAATATTCGAGGTGATGGATCACCGCGGTGGTGGGCGTGACGCCGACGGGCAGCACCGTCTTGCCGAGCAGCGCGTTCACGAACGTGCTCTTGCCGTGGTTGAACTCGCCCACGACCACGAGGTGAAAGCGATCGGCCTCGAGCTTCTTGACGATGTCGTTCGTGAGGCGAACGCTGAGCGATTGAGCGCCGACGCGCGCCGTCAAGTGGACCAGATCGCGCAGCGCGTGGAGGACGTCGTCGCGCCTTTGATGAAAGCTTTCGAGCATGGTTTATCCCACCACCTTGATGATCTCGTGCACCTTCTCGTCGACCTCGCTCATCGCGAGGCCCGTCACGCCGAGCCCAGCGTGACGCTTGTAAAGCTCGCTCTCGGCGAACGCGTCGAGCGCCTGCAGCCGCTTCGCGAGCCACGGGTGGCTCGCGGTGATCTCCGCGTAGCGGCCCGCGCCCTCGCGGCTCTCTTTGTACTGCTCCGCGAACTCGTCGATGTTGAGCTCCTCGTAGAGCTTGGTCGATCCGAGCGCCATCTTGGCGATGGATCGCTTCGCGACGTGGACGTCTTTGATGCAGAGGAGGCCCGCCCTGTCGCACGTGATCTCGGCGCGGCGCATCCAGCTCGACAGCGCGATCTCGGCGGGCTGCACGATCCACCGGAAGAACATCGCCGCCATCGTCTTGATGTAGTGGAGCGCGGTGAGATACACGACGTGGCTGTTGTGGATGTGGCCCGTCTCGTGGCCAATCACGTAGAGCAGCTCATCGTCGGTCATGTGATCGATGAGCGCCGAATAGACCACGATGAACGAGTCCTCGTTGGTGCCGAACGTCATCGCGTTCATGAACGGGCTGTTCACGATGTAGAGCGTGGGCGGGGGCACGCCGAGCGTCTCGGCGCAGCGCACGACGAGCGCGTGGACGCGCGGGAACTGCTTGGGCCCGACGCGCACCGCGTTGCCGAGGAGCTGGTTCTTGCCCACCGCCTTGAAGAGCCGGACCGCAGCGGTCACCGCGAGCTCGACCGGCTTCATGCGATCGAAGGCCTCGCGCGTCGTCTGGTCGGAGCTGTACGCGTACGCGTGACCGCCGCCCCGTTCCCCTCCTGCTCGTTGAGCCTTCTTCTCCTCGATGAACGATCTGAAGTCGAGCGTCGGAACCTGCGCCATATGCCCGCGAGCGTAGTTACGGGGAGAATGCTACGCAACCCGAGCGACGTGTGAAGAAGTGCTCGACCATGGGGAACCACGTTATCCTGCGCCCCCATGGATCCCGGCAGCTCGACCCAAGAGCGGAGACCTCTCATCATCCGAGGCGGCACGCTGGCGCTGCCCGACAACGCGACCTTGAACGTTGAGGCGCTCCGAGGAGAGGGCATAAGCGCGGGCGCGCGGAGCGTGCGCGTGGGGAACGAGCCCATCGTGATCGGCCGCGATCCGAGCTGCGCCATCATCCTCGACGATCGGCAGGTGAGCGCGGTCCACTGCGAGCTGCGCGCGGAGCGGCGCGGCGTGCTCGTGCGCGATCTCAGGAGCAGGAACGGCACCTTCATCGGCCCGGCGGGCATCGTCGAGGCGCTGCTCGTCAATGCCTGCGCGATCCAAGTCGGGGGCACGAGCCTCACCTTCACGCCGCACAACCGGGAGCACGTCGCGGTGGACGACGTGACGAGCTTCGGCAAGCTCGTCGGCGGCTCTCCCCGCATGCGGCAGCTCTTTCGGACGTTGCGCGAGGTCGCGCCGTCGGAGCTGTCGGTGCTGGTCACGGGCGAGAGCGGCACGGGCAAGGAGCTCGTCGCCGAGGCGATCCACGAGCACAGCGACCGCAGGAAGGGGCCTTTTGCCGTCCTCGACTGCGGCGCGATCTCCCCCTCGCTCGCCGAGAGCCTGCTCTTTGGCCACGAGAAGGGCGCGTTCACCGACGCGCACGAGCGAAGGGACGGAGTCTTCCAAGAGGCCCACAAAGGCACGCTCTTTTTGGACGAGCTCGGCGAGCTGCCGATCGACCTCCAACCGAAGCTCCTCCGCGCGCTCGCGGAGCGAAAGGTCAAGCGCGTCGGCGGCAAAGCGTATGAGCCCGTCGACATCCGTTTGGTCGCCGCGACGCGCCGCGATCTGTGGACCGACATGAACGCTGGCCGCTTTCGGAGCGACCTCTTCTTCCGCATCGCGCAGATTCGTATCGAGCTGTCGCCGCTGCGCGAGCGGATCGAGGACGTCCCGCTCGTGGTCGAGGAGCTGAGCAAGCGGCTCGGCAAGCCCGAGCGCGCCGCCGACGCGGTCCGCGCGGTCAAAGAGACCTTTGGGAGCTACGATTGGCCCGGGAACGTGCGCGAGCTCGCGAGCGCGGTGGCCGTCATCGTAGGTCTGCCGCCCGGATCGGACCTGATCGACGCCCTCCACCCGCGCGCCGAGGTCCGCAACATCGCCCCTCCGACGTCGGCCTTCAGCGAGGCGAAGCGAAAGGTCGTCTCCGACTTCGAGCGCAGTTATTTTACGAGCTTGGGCCTCGCCGCCAACTGGAACGTGAGCGAGATGGCGCGGAGGAGCGGTATGGAGCGCCACCACGTCCGCGCGTTCTTGAAGCGACACGGCCTCTCCTCCAAAGACAGCCCGTCGTCCCGCGGGGGCGGCAAGCCCGATAAAGACAAATAGTTAGTACGCGCTCCTCAACGCATCTGCCGTGAGGCCGCTCAAGAAGTTGTCGCTCCGCTCGACGTCTTCGAGGAGGGCCGTCGAAGCAGGATCCAAATCCGGCCGATAGGCCATGTCCGCGAGGCGCAGCGCCCGCGCCACGTGCGCCTCGGCGCGCGCCTCGGCGTACGAGGCCATGTCGCCGCCTCGGATCATGAAGGGCCAGTCGCTCGCCTGCGCCAAGAGCAGCTCGCGAATGGCTTGATCGAGCGCACGGCCGGGAGATCCGTTTGCGTCGCGCCGCGCCGTCACGGCCTCTCGCACCTTTTGCCCGGCGTGACGGACGTGCCGTAAGAGGCGCGCGGCCTCGGGCCCGGCCCACACCGTCCCAAACCCACCTTCGCCCCACGACGACGCCGCGGGCTCGGCGCGCTCGGCCCTGCCCGCGCTGAGCGCGAGGCCCGGCGTTGTCGCACAAAGCACGTCGGACGAAGCGAGCTTGCGCAACACGAGCTCCAAAAAGAGCGGCCCCTCGAACCACCAATGACCAAATAGCTCGGCGTCGAAGGGCACCACCGCGAGCGGAGGCGCCCCGGGGACGGCCGCGGACAAGAGCGCCCGCGCCCTCGACGCGAGGAAGTGATCGGCGTGGACGTTGGCGCGCTCGCCCGCGGCCTCGGGCAGATAAGGCTCCTTGCCTTTGCCCTCGTGTTTGTTCGAGACGCGATGGAGCTTGATCCCCGTCATCACCCGGACGCCATAAGGCCCGACCTCGCCGAGCAAGTGCTCCTCTGGCAAATCGAAGCCTGCGTCGCTGTGGAAATCACGATACCAAGGGTCGCCCGGGTAACCGCTCGCCCGCGACCACACCGCGCGCGACGCCTCGGGATCGCGCCCAAAGAACGAGACGCCGCTGGGAGCCGTGATGGGCGCGCGGATCCCCCACGAGGGCGAGGGGCGCGCGAACAGGAGGCCGTGCGCGTCGAGCACCGTGCGATCGAACGAGGCCGCCGCGATGAGATCGCCGAGCCGCTCGTCATACCCGCACTCCGGTAGCCAAAGCCCCTTCGGTGACGCGCCCGCGAGCGCCGCAAAGCCACGTTTGCCGAGGAGGAGCTGCGCGCGCGCAGAGGCCGTGTCGAGCGAGGGCAGGTATCCGTGCGTGGCCGCCGAGGTCCAAAGCTCGATGTGGCCCGCGTCGTGGTGCGCGACGAACGCCGCGAGCAAATCGCCTTGGACGCGCTCATAGGTCCTCCGCGCCGTCGCGAGCTTCTCGGCGTGCGCGCCGAGCGCCGGATAAAACGCAGGATCGATCACGCCCGGCCGCGCGAGGTGCGCCGCGATCGCCTCGGTGCGGCGGAGGTGATCTTCGAACCTCGCGCGGAGCAGAGGATCGCGCAGCATGGCCGCGAGCGTCGGCGAGATGGAGAGGGTGAAGGGCGCGCGGACGCCCTCGCTCGCGAGCCTCTCCACGAGATCGAGGAGCGGCAGATACGTCTCCCAAATCGCTTCGAAGAGCCAACGTTCTTCAAGGGATCGCGCGTGCTCGGGGTGGCGCACCCAAGGCAGGTGCGCGTGAAGGACGATGGCGACAGCGCCGCTCACGCGGTCGCGAGCTCGCGCCCGAGATCGCGCCCGACAAGCGCGGACTCGGCCTCGGACGCGGGCCAGAGCACGTCGCGCGCGCCGCGGCGGAGGCGCGTTCCATCGGGCTCGGCGAGGAGCGCGCGGAGCGCCATGCGATCGCCCTTGCGCACGGCGAACGCGGCCACGGGCGTGCGACAATTGCCTTGTACGCTGGCCATCACCGCGCGCTCGGCGGCGACGGCGATCGCGGTCTCGGCGTGCGCGACCTTGGCGAGCACCGCGCGCGTCGCCTCGTCGTCCTCGCGGCACTCGATGCCGAGCGCGCCTTGGCCGATCGCGGGGAGCGAGACCTCGGGCGAGAGGATCTCGGTCGCGCGCGCCTCCCAGCCGAGCCGCTTGAGGCCCGCGAGCGCGAGCACGACCGCGTCAAACGGCCCTTCGGTGACCTTTCGAAGACGGGTGTCGACGTTGCCGCGGATGGGCTCGATCACGAGGTCGGGCCGCGCCTCCCGCACGGCGAGCGCGCGACGGAGGCTCGACGTGCCGACGCGCGCGCCCGCGGGCAGCTCGGCGAGCGTCGCGCCGCTCTTGGTGACGAGCACGTCGCGCGGGTCTTCGCGCGCGGGGACGCAGGCGATCACGAGGTTCGGCGCGAGCTCGGCCGGCACGTCTTTGATGGAGTGGACGGCGAAGTGGGCGCGGCCGTCGAGCAGCGCCTCCTCCAGCTCCTTGATGAAGAGCCCTTTGCCGCCGATGTCTTGAAGCGGCTTGTCTTGGGTTTTGTCGCCCGACGTGACGATGTGCAGCTCGTCGATGGAGAGATCGTCGCCTCGCGCTGCGGCGAGGAGCGTGCTCGCGAACGCGCGCGACTGGGTGAGGGCGAGCTGGGAGCGCCTTGTGGCGAGGACCAGGAGCATAGAGAGCCGTCTTTTACACGCCTTTTGGGCTGTCCGGTGGAAATCCATCGCCGCTCTGCGCGGGCGCGGGATACGGCAGCGCGTCGCTCGGCTCGCCGTAGGTGAGCTCGTGAAACCGGTTCAAATCGAGCACCAAGATGCCGCCTTCGTCGATCGTGAGGACGTCCGCGTGGCGCGCGCCCCACACGATGGCTTCGTCGGTGTATTTGTGCCGGCCGTGCACCGGCTGGAGCGAGACGTCGTCGGTGCCCGAGACGGTGACGAACAGCTCCACCTCATCACGCTTGATGGACGCGGGCGACGCGCCGTAGAGCGGGCTCGCCGGGGTGATGGGGTGAAGCGCGGTCCAGGAGCGGGAGAGCGCGGGGGAGCGCTCGCGGGTGAGCGCCAAATCGTACATCCGATAAAAGAGCATCCCCTCTTGGGTGCGCTCGGTCTTCACGATGGAGACGCGCACGACGGCCTCGATGATGCGATTGGAGCGCTCGTTGCCGAGCCTCACCATCAAGGTCGGGATACCGTCCATGAGGCCGATCGTGGCGCGCCGCGCGAAGACGATGCGCGAGGTGGAGAGTGAGAATTTGGAGAACACGAGGCCGGTGGCCACGGCGGTGACGAGCAGCCCGCACACCGACTCGGCGACGACGAGCAGGTTGGCGCCGGGGCCCTGCGGGAACATGGCGCCGTAGCCCACGGTGCCCATCGTCTGCACGCTGAAGTAAAACGCATCTGCGAACGAGCCCGGACGCGCGTTGGCGACGCCGCCGGTGAGGAGGTAAGCGATCGCGAAGCACGCGTTGAGGCCGAGGTAGCCGAGCACGATGGCGCCGATCGCGTACGGCCAGCGCGCGCGGAGGAAGAGGTGATAGGCGTCGCCGAGGGGCGACGATCCGGCCCCGAGGACGCGGACCTCGTCCTCTTCGGTGGTGGGTTTGCGCGCCCAGCGGCTGCGGCGCTTCGGAGCGGAGGTCGGGCTCATCGCGCGCATCTTACACGCGCGCGAGGGCCTTGGTGAACCGCGCTGGATCCGGCGGGGAAAGCCGGGTACGCTCGGCCGCGATGCGCGTCCGCCACGTCTCCGTCGCCGGGCTCTTCGGCGTGTTCAACCACGAGATCCCTCTTCAGGACGAGGGGCGGATCACTATCTTGCACGGCAGGAACGGGACCGGCAAGACCATCACGCTCCGCATGATCGCGGGGGCGCTCGGGAACGATGATTATGAGGTGCTCGCGAACATCCCTTATGAGCGCTTCACCGTGAGCTTCGATGATGGGGCGAAGCTCGACGTCAGCACATCAAAGTCTGACACGGCCCTCCCCTCCTTCGAGCTGACCTCTGCCACAGGTGAGACGGAGCGGTACGACTCGTCTCCTCGTGGGGAAGAGCCACCATGGCTCCGCAAGCTGCGCGGCTCGCTGGGCGTCCGCCTCCTTCGAACGACCCGGCTCACCTCGTGGGACAACACGTCGGGAGAAATTCCGACGGTCGTACGATATTCAGAGTTGCTCACGCTGCGAATCGAGCAACAGCGATCCAGCTATGTCGAGCTCTCGCAGGAGCTGGACCAGTCCTTTCCCAAACGCATCCTCGCTCCCAACGGGGCTCCATCTCTCTCGCCCGATGTGATCAAAGAGCGTTTGGAAGATCTGCGCGCTCGCCATGAGGAGCTGTACGGGCTCGGGATCTTGTCCCCATCCACCGAGATGATCCAGGACGTCCCCCAAGAGACGGACAGCTCCACGCTGCGCGCGCTCTCGGTCTATGTCCATGATACAGAGCGAAAGCTCGCGATCTTCGACGACCTCGCGGCGCGCATTCGCGTGCTCACCGATATGGTGAACAGCCGCTTCTCGTTCAAGCGCTTCGCGGTCCGGCGCCGCGAAGGATTTGTCTTTACGACCCCTCACGGTGATCTGCTTCCCATCTCCGGGCTCTCGTCGGGTGAGCAGCACGAGCTGACGATGATTTATCATCTGCTCTTCATGACCGCGCCGGACACGCTGATCCTCATCGACGAGCCGGAGATCTCGCTCCACCTCGAATGGCAGCAGCGGTTTTTGCACGATCTCGAGCGCATCGTCGAGCTCGCCAAGGTGGACGTGATCGTCGCCACGCACTCGGCTGATATCATCGACGAATATTGGCCCTGGGTGGTCTCATTCGAAGGCCCCAAGCCGTGACGCAGAACGCCCACGGCATCGCCAACCGCCTTCGAATCCTTCGCAAAGATGTTCACTCGGGCTCCTTTTTGCTGGTCGAAGGGCACGAGGAGAAGAAGCTTTATTCGATCTTTGTAGACCGCGACGCCTGCAAAATCGAGATCGGCCACGGCAAGCCCAATGTCCAAGGCGCCCTCGCGATCTTGGAGGGAGAAGGCTTTGCCGGGCTCCTGGCGCTCGTCGACACCGATTTTGACGCGTTGGAAGAGCGCGCTGTGGCGAGCCCAAACCTCCTTCGGTCAGACACCCACGATTTGGAGACGATGCTCTTGGCGTCCCCCGCGCTCGACAAAGTGCTGATCGAGCGCGGAGATGAGGACAAACTGCGCGCTGCCGGCGGCGCCGCGGGCGTGCGGGAGAAGCTCCTCGCGCTCGGCGCGCCGGTTGGATACCTGCGCTGGTACAATGAGCGACGGGGATCGCAGCTCCTCTTCAAAGATCTGGAGATGACGAGCTTCATCCATGAAAGCTCGCTCGCGATCGATCTCGACGCGTTGTTACGCGAGCTGCGTAACCGATCCAAAGCGCTCATCGTCGTCGACGCGGAGGTGCTCCAAGGCGCTCGCGCGCTCGAAGACCCGTCTCATGATCGATGGCATGTATGTTGTGGCCATGATCTGGTTCGAATCCTCTCGGTCGGTCTGCGCCGGACCTGGGGCTCGAACAAACCCTCCGACGTCGAGCCGAAGCGCCTCGAAGAGAGCCTGCGCCTCGCGTTCAGCCGCGCAGACCTCGAATCGACGCGGCTGTTCGCGGGGATCGTCGCGTGGGAGGCGGTGAGCGCCCCTTATGTCGTCTTGAGCCGCTGAGCGTCGTTCACTGCGCGACCACCGGCAGCGGGCCGAGCGCGGTCGGCCGCGCCGAGCAGAGGCTCTGTGATCGATCGCCGAACCAAAGGCCCTGCGCGTCAATCTTGTTGAGATCCATCTCCTTGTCACAAGGAGGGTTGGGCTCGATGCCAAACGCAGGACAGCCGGTCACGGTCACGTCGCCCGCCACGTCGACCGCCCACGTCGTCATGTCGCCGCACATGGCCCCGTTCAACCCGTCGGCCACCATGGCGGCGCGGGGCGTGATCGTGCGCTTGGTCATGACGTAATTCACCTCGTAAGCGCCCTCCACCGCAGAAGACTCCCCGATCACCTCGATCGGCCCGGTGACCTCGACGGTCATGAGCGGCACCGAACAAGCATCGTCCCCAAACACGTTGACCGTCACCTTGTAGTCGTCGGTCGAGATCACGAAATCGCGCTTCAAGAAGCCGGCCGGACCGGCGCTCTCACACGTGGCGCTCGCCCAATGACCGGCGAGCTCCTCGATGAACGGCGTCTCCCCCGGGGGGACGCTCTCGGACGAGCAGGCAGGGAGGGTCGAAGCGGCGAGGACGAGGGTGAGCGCGCGGAGGGTCTTCATTGTTCGGTCCTTTCGGTGAGAGGTGAGGTCGATTTGATCGCAATCAGCCTTGGATGAGCCGCATCTTGCGCCCCATACCGCCGCTCGATAAGCTGCCTTTTCGTGACGACACCGTTCACCCAGGCCGAACAATCGGAGGCGCGATGAGCGACGCGAGGGGCCAGATCGGACGCATGTTGGTCCTCACGCGCGTGGTCGCGCTGGGCTCGTTCGCCGCCGCCGGGAGGGAGATCGGGATCTCCAAATCGCTGGTGAGCGGCGCGGTCTCCGAGCTGGAGCGCGAGCTCGGCGTCCGCCTCCTCGAACGCACCACGCGCAAGCTCGCGCTCACCCAAGCGGGCGAGCGCTTTTATGCGCGCGCGAACGAGGCCATGAACGAGGCTGCGCTCGCGCTCCGCGAGGCGACCGACATGTCCGACGAGCCGACGGGCACCCTCCGCGTCACCTGCACGTCGGCGCTGGTCGACGTCTTGGTCGCGCCCGTCATCGCCGCGCTCACCGCGCGCACCGCCCTCCGCGCCGACATCATCGTCGATGATCGCCGGCGCGACCTCGTCGCCGAAGGCCTCGACGCGGGCGTGCGCATCGGCGCTCCGCGCGAGAGCGGGTTTTCGGTGCGCCTCCTCGCCGGCACCAAAGAGCTCATCGTCGCCGCGCCTTCGCTCGTCCAAGACATCGATCGCAACGACTTCGAGGCGGTGAGCCGCTTACCTTGGATCGCGCACCGCGAGCTCCCGCCCTCATTTCGCTTGCTCGACAAGCGCGGTCATCCAAAGACCCTCCGCGTCGATCCGACGGTGTCGACGGGCACGGGCACAGGCCAAAGGGCGCTCCTCCTCGCGGGGGCGGGCGCGAGCGTCGCCATCGCCCCGCTCGTCCAACGCGACGTCGATGCCGGCAAGCTCGTCGTGCTGCTTTCGAACATGCGCACGCCGGAGTCGAAGATCTTCGCTATTTTCCCATCGAACAAGAGCTTGCCCAAGAGGACGCGCGCCTTCTTAGACGCGCTCGCCGAGCACGCGAAGACCATCCCGAGGTGAGGAGTCGCCGCTGCGCAGCCACGACGCGCCCGCGCGGGCGACCCCCGCGAGCGACCCCGCCACCGTGAGCGCGATCCCCACGAACGACGCATAAGGCAGCGAGAGCCACACCGAGCCGAGCAGGATGACCAACGCCCCCGCGGTCGAGAGATAAAGACCGAGGCGGCTCTCTTGCCCCCTCGTCCTGATCCACAGGCTCCCCAAATTCACCGCCATCAGCGCCGCGAACACCGCGAGGAGCCAAGGCGCGTGCGGCAGCCGCTCGACCCCGGCGACGCCCAGCATGCTGAGATACGCGGCCCAACAAACAGGACACTTGGGGAAGAGCGCCGCGAGCACCGAGAGGACGATCGACGCCGCCGCCTGCGGAGCAGCGTTGGGCCGCGGCGGAGAGGGCGCTTGGGAAGGTGCCTTGAGAGATTCTTTATCTTCGTTCGCCGGCGCCTCCAAGAGCGCTTTGGCCGCGCGCACGACCTCGGCCTCGTCCCATTGCGTCCGCGTGAACGACGCGCGGACACGGCCCTCCGCGTCGAGCACGAAGCACTCGATACGATGCCGGCTCACGATCGACGAGAGGAAGCTCACCCCCGTTTGAAAATACCCCCGCAGCCGCTCGTGATCGGCGACCGAACGAAGGAGCTTGTGGCGCGGGTGCTCAATCATCCTGCGCGCGCGGCCGTACGGGAGCAGCCGCTCGGGCAAATCGTACTCGGGATCGTAGGTGATGGCCGCCGTGCCGATCGCGTCGAGCAAACCCTCCTCGGCGAGCATCGCCTGCACCCCGCCCAGCTTGGAGACGGTGAGCGAGCACTTACGAGGGTTGTCGCAACGCGTGTAAAAGAAGACCACGACGGTCGGCCGGCCCATGAGCGCGTCCTCGAAGCGCACGCGCGCGCCGTCTTGATCGTCGAAGGCATACGCCCTCATCGACGCGTCCGGCGCTTGATCCCGTGGCCCCCCGACCTCGGAGAAGAGAGGGATCTTGCAACAATCTTCGGCATGAGCGCTGGAATCATCCAGCGCCTTCAAGCACGCTTCGAGCGCGGCTTTGTCTTTGCGCGGCAACCCGCCTTCGGCGAGCACCTCGGCGAGATCCCCCTTGGCTACGGCCGCGGCTGAGCCCATCTGCGCGAGCGTGGCCGCGATCTCGCGGATGGACGTGACCCCGTTCGCAGAAGTAGCACCCGGGGTATGGGGGCGCAGGGCCGGCTCGCCCGGACCCGAAGCCCCCATTGATGCATAGGCGCCGTAGCCGGCGAAGGATAGGAGATCGTCGCCCCCACGCATGTTGCGAACGGCCTTGACCAACGGGCGGGCAAACGCAGGATCCAAGGGTGAGCGCCCGCGCACCGCGCGCGCCGCCGCGGCAACCAGATAAGGGTCGATGCCCGACTCCAGCTCTTCCATGACGAAGGGGATCGCCT
>CAYTJL010000020.1:0-14812 GCA_964437785.1 uncultured Polyangiaceae bacterium | reverse complement strand
ACCAGATAAGGGTCGATGCCCGACTCCAGCTCTTCCATGACGAAGGGGATCGCCTCGTCCGGCAGCCCGACCCGCTCGAAGGCCGCGAGCGCAAAGCCGCGCATCCGCACGATGGCCGCGCGCCCCTTGCCGGCATAATGAGGAGCGCCCTCGGCGAGCAGCGCGACGAGCGCCCGTTGCCCCTCCGGGCCTACGGGCGCCCCCTCGACCAGCGCCGCAAAAGGCTGCTCCTCCTCATGGATCATGGCGACGCCCCCCATCGCACGTGACGAATCAACCGAGCTTGGAACGAAGGCGCTTGGCCGCCGAACGGACCGCGTGATCGCCCTTGCGGCGAAGGTGATCCGCGCGCTCGGCCAAGTCGCCCGGAGGAGCGGACTTGTCGAGCGCGAGCGCCGTCAAGCTGGTCGCGACGATGCTCGGATCTTCGGCGTCGTCGTGGATGATCGCGCTCGCGTGCTTGCGCAGCGCGAGCGGCGCCGTCGCGCTGAGCCCCGCGATGGCGAGCCTCCGCACCTCGGGATTCTCCTTGCGATCGCGGAGGAGCGACTCCAGCAGAGGCACCGACTCGGGCTCGGCCGCGAGCACGCGAATCGCCTCCAGGCGCGCTGCCTCGTTGGGAGGATTCTGCAGGACGGAGCGCGCGTGGACGAACACGTCTGCATGAATGTCGTTCCCGAGCAGCTCGAGCGCCCGCTCGGCGGGCACGATGGCCTTTTGCGGATCGCGGAGCCCCTGGAGCAACACGTCCTGCGCGTGCGTGTCCTTCTCGTTCATCAAGAGACCTGCGGCGCGCTCGCGCAGCGAAGCGTCCTTGTCGGCGAGGAGCCCGCGGAGCCCCGCGAGCCACTCGGGCCTGCGCTCCGCGGTCTTCGGCGACGCGAAGCTCCGGGCGTGCATGGTATTGACGATCGCCCCGCGGACCGTGGCGGGGACCGACGTATCCGCGACGTCTGCCATCATCTTCTCGAAGACGTCGTCGTCGTCGATGATCTCGGGGCCCATGGCCTCGATGGCGGCCTTTCGGCTCTCCGGGTCGTTCGCGCGCGGCTTGCTCCTCGTACGAGCCTTCATTTGGGCGCGCGCCTCCTCGACTTCCTTCTCCACCTGCTTGCGGTATTCTTCGGGCTTCATGGTGTCACCTCTCGCGCGCATCAGGGGTAAGGGACGTCATCGTAATCGAAGCCAAGCCGCGCCCCCGACGCGATTCGACCTTGAAAATCGAGCTGCGAAGAGACGATGGGGCTCGCCCCGGGCGCGCTGACTACAGGAGATGAGGCGAGCCCGCCGCCGGGCGCGGTTGCCGGCCGCGGCGGCGTGGTGACGCCGTTCCAAGGCCACATCGTGTCGGGGAGATGATGGCCGATGCGGGTCGCATTGGCGGAATCATAGCTCGCGGTGGCCGCGGGATCGAAGTGGCTGCCGAGCCATTGCCACTTTGCCCAAAGCCTGTCGACGTTGCAGTGGAGCAAGAAGAACAGAGGGTCTTTGGCCGCGGTGGGGATGGACGAGATCCAGCCCGAGAAGCTCACGTGCGCGTTGCCGTGAGGGTTGCCCTCCATGGCGCGGAAATCGGCGTAGTTGGTGCCGAGCGCGAGCGTGGAGGCCTCGTTGATCACAGACGCGTTGCCCGTCGCTTGGTTGAAGAAGGGCCTGCGTTGGATGCCAGGGACGCCGTCCGTCTTCCAAAACTGGAGCGGGTTCGTCGGGCTGAACGAGACAGATGTCCCGAGCGCCGGGGTCTGACCGATGAAGTCCGGCGTGAACAGGTTGGGCGCCGGCTGATCGAAGCGCCAATACGGCAGCGCCACGCTCCTGTCGATGTTCTGGAGCTCGCGCTCCAAATCGAGGACGTACGCGCGGTGCCAGGGCAAAAACCCCGGCGCGCCGTGCGCCTCCGGGGAGCTCGCCGAGACGTGCATGTCGCGGAAGGTCTGGAACAGGCCCGCGCCCGCGTTGTTGAGCGTGGCGAGCGCGTTCACGAACCGATCGCGCTCCGCCGCGGTGAGCAGATTGGCATTCTTGCGGACCCGCACCATGAGCCTGCGCGTGAGCAGCGTAGTCGGCGTGGTGGTGGTGGTTTGAACCTTCACCGCCGCGTCCCCGTCGTTGACGCTGGGGCTCCCCCACTGGCCGCCCATCCAGAATGACACCCACGCCCCCGTCGCGGGTAACGACGCCGTGAGGGACGATGTGCTCGCCGCGCTCGGCGTCGCCCCGGTGCCATAAAACACGACCTTGCCCACGGAGCCTGCGTTCGACAGCTTGACCCGAAGCGCCGACGTCGCCGGTGTGGTTTGACGAATGCGGCACCGCGCGGGCGCCCAGCCCACGTACCGCGCGTTCACGGCGGAGCTGTTGTTGATGTGGAGCACGACAGCCACAATGACCTCCCCTCGTTTTGTACGAGCTTATGCCCGTAAAAAGGCGTCTGTCAACCGTGTGATCGATTTCTTTTTGTTGATATCGAATGAAATGCAAAACCGCCAAACCGCCCTGGCAGAAACACAAAAGGATCGTGATCCGCTCAGGGCGATCGCGCGAGCGTCAACCAACGCGGATGAAGCGGGCGGCCGAGGGCACGCCGTTCGCCCCCACGAGGAACAACACATACGGACCAGACGGCGCCACGAGCGCCCTCCCGAGGGTGATTCGCGTCGAGCGCTCAGGATCTGACAATCAAATCCGCGTGAGGCGCAATTGGGAGCTTGGTGAGGCCCCCAGCCGGCTCAATTGCCGTTCAGCTGATCTTGCGGGATGAGCAGCGCGCCCTTCTGCGGAGGCACGGTGATCACCAAACCACCATCGGCCGCGACGGTGTAGGTCGCCCCGCCCGCGTCGAGCACGTCGACGAGCACGGCGCCGGGCGCGGCCGACACCTTCATGGGCGCTCCCATGAACGCGGGTGAGCTCGGGTGGACCTGATTGGAGTTGATGACCACGAGCGCATACGAGGCGCCCGCGTCGCCGCCCGTGCGCTCGAACGCGAAGATGCCCGCGTCGGGCTCGTCGCCCGTGCGATCGGAGGACCACACCACCTTTTGATCGCCGCGCCGGAGCGCCGAATACTTCTTACGGAGGTCCGCGAGCCGCTTGATCCATTGGAACGTGGGGCCGGACGTGTCGTATCCAGTGCTCCACAGATCCTCGCGGTTCGCAGGGTCGTTGCCGCCCGCGAGCTCCTGCTCCGTCCCGTAATAGACGCACGGCAAACCGTCCTCGGTGAAGAGGAACAAAAGCGCGTTTTGGAGCGCGTCGCGCCCCTTGCCGCTGAAGAGGAAGCGCGCGACGTCGTGGTTGTCGAGGAAGTTGACGAGCGCCTTTTGCGGCGAGACGCCGATGCCGTCTTTGGCGGGCTCGGTGCCGTAGTTGGCAGGGCGCTGCCCCCACAAATTGGCGATGCCCTGCGTGGCCTGCGCGTTCTGGAACACGTCGCGGATCGCCTGGAAATGCTGGGGGAAGTAAAACACGCTGTCGAGCTGATCGCCCGCGATGGGGACGCCGTCGGTCACGCACGTGTTCTCGGCGTCGAGCTCCTGCTGCGACGGCAAATCGTTCTTGGTGAACGTGCCGACGAGCTGATCGCGGCCGTCGAACGCCTCGCCGAACATAAAGAATTTGGTCTTGCCCTGGGCCGCGAGCCGCTGGCGCACCTTCTGGGTGAAATACCGCCAAAACTCGCGCTCGACGTGCTTGACCGTATCGATGCGAAAGCCGTCCAGATCCGTCAGCTCGACCCACCGCGTGTACGCGTCCACCATGGATGCTTTGACGTCGCAACGCGTGGTGTTCACGTCCTTGAGGCCGCCGGGGAAGTCGCCGTGGAGGAGCTGATCGGGATCGTCGAAGTTGTAGGTGCGGCCTTTGCGGTTGTAGACCGAAGGGTCTTGATAGAGCGCCGGCATGGGCGGCACGTGGTTCGACGCAGGGTCATACACGAAGACGACCTTGGCCGGGCCCGACTCGCCGAGCGACGTGCGGCCCTGGACCCCGCGAGGATCGAAGTCGGGATCATACTCGTTGATGTGGACGACCTCGGACGTCGAGCCGCTGCCCGAGACCCGCTCGTCCGGCTCGCCGTTGCCGTTGATGTCGTAGAAGAAGAGCTGGCCGAGGTGATTGGTGACGATGTCCAAAATCACCTTCATGTTGCGCTCGTGCGCCGCCGCGACCAGCCGCCGCAGCGAGGGGATGTCGCCGAAATGAGGGTTCGGCTGGGTGAGATCCTGCGCCCAATATCCATGGTAGCCGTCGAACCCAGCGTCGGTGTCGACGTTCTTGACGACGGGCGAGATCCAGAGCGTCGTGACGCCGAGCGACTCCAGATACCCGAGCTGGTCAATGACACCTTGCCAGTCGCCGCCGTGCCACTTGCCGGGCGCCTCCAGGTTGACGTTGTAGTCGTTGCCCGCGTCGCCGTTCGCGAACCGGTCGACGAGGAGCTGATAGATGACCTCGTCGCGCCAGTCGTCCACGTGCGTCGACAGCGTGATGGGCTCGGCGTCCTCGAACGAGAGACAGCCCGAGGACGAGAGCACCGCCGCGAGGCCGAGCGCCGTAAAGAGCTTAGTCAACGTGCTGCGCATCTTGCTCTCTCCTACCGTGCCTAACGTGCATAACTCGACGAGTTGAACCACCACTCCGCGCCGAAGCCGAAGAAATGCTCGACCTTGTGGAGGCTGAAGGCGTCGTCTTTGGCGTAGAGCTGCCGCGCGGCCTCGTTGCGGAACGTGGCGGTGTAAATGAGCCTGAATTGAGGGCGGCTGAAGCTCCCCCGCCCGGCGGGCGAGAGGAACGGGATCACGCCGATGCGAAAGAGGTTCGGGCTGATGGGCCCGGACGTGATGGGCGTCGTGCCGTTTTGACCTTCGACCGGGATGGGCAGCGCCGCGCGCTGCTGCGCTTGATACGACCCCTCGACCCCGATGCCGCCGATCTCGCCGAAGAAGACCTGCGGCCGGAGCACCACCACACCTTCGTTGAGATCGGCCACGTCGAGCAGCGGGCTCGCGTCGCGGAACGACCGGAAATACGCGCCCGCGAGCAGGCCGAACGGACCAACCTCGTAGTTGCCGCCGAGCGCGACCACGATCTCGCGCGCGCGCGAAGCGCTCTTGTCGAGGCCGAGCTGCGTGGGCGTCCCGAGCTCGCCATAGGCCGCGAGCCCGCCCGCGTATTTGAAGTAGAGGTTGAGATGCGTGCCGCGCTCGCCCGAGAAGAGCGTCGCCTGCGCGCCGCCCACGTAGCCGATGTCCGAAGGCACGTCCTCGAACTTTTGCGGGATGGTCTCGCGCTGGCCCGCGGGCAGGTGGTGGAATTCGCCGTACCCGACCAGCTTGAGCCCCGCGCCCCCGCCGAGCCAAAGGATGTGGCTCACCTTGAGGCTCCCGATGATGCGCTGGCGATTCAAGATCTCGACCTTGGTCGCGCCGAGCTGGTTGAGCGCCGCGGGCCGGTCGACCTGCTGGAGGAAGAACGGAGTCCGAGGCTGGTTCGCGCCCGCGTGGATCGCCACGAACGTGTGCTCGCGGATGTCGTACCGCGCGCCGCCGCCCATGGTGTTGAGGTTGTCGAGGGGCCAATAGTCCAAGAGGTAGATGTCGTCGCCGCGGTACATCCGCGAGCCGGCCCAGATGGAGAGGCCTTTGAGCCCGAGATCGCGCTCCTCGATGTAGAGGTTGCGAATCGCGAGGTTGGCCTTGAACTCTCCGTTATAGTGGAAGACGGGGCTCGCGAACGCGAGCGTCGCCA
This sequence comes from uncultured Polyangiaceae bacterium, assembly GCA_964437785.1. Classification (GTDB taxonomy): domain Bacteria; phylum Myxococcota_A; class Polyangia; order Polyangiales; family Polyangiaceae; genus CAYTJL01. Next base: position 9,061 of record CAYTJL010000020.1, on the reverse strand, counting down.
CGACGCGTGTGGTCGAGTCGGTCTTTTGCCAATAATCGAAGCGGTGAAGCTCGATCTCGGCGTAGTTGCCCTCGTCGAGGCGCGAGCCGCGCGCGACGATGTCGGCGTCTCTCCCAGGGCGCCCCCGGAAATCCGTGGCCGCGATCATCCTTCCATACGACCCGAACCCAAACCCGCTTTGAGGACGCTCCTTGGGAGGAGGCTCGGGCGCAGCCGGCTTAACCGGCTCGGGAGGTGGCTTTGGCTGTTCCGGTGGGGCACCTTCTTGTTTGGGCGGATCCTGCTTTGGCCCCTCGGCCGAGCCGGAGGGGGCCGGAGCCGGGAAAGGCTGAGCCCAAGTGGTGATGGGCAGCGCCAGCGCTGCTGTGAAGGCCGCTGTGCAGAGAGGCGCCGCCAGCGCATAACGCGCGGCGCGAGACACGGAAGGACGCACGCGACGAAGCTACACCAAAGGGGCGCTTTTCGTTGTAAAAAAAGCTCATGCTTGACAGGTCTCCGCGCCGCAGCAGCGCTGCGTTCGTGGCCGCTCTCGCGATCTCCGCGGCTTCGTTTGGAGCCGCCGGCTCGTCGAGCTGCGCAGCGGGAAACGAGCTCACGACATCGTCGTCGTCCTCGTCCGGCGAAGCGACGTCGTCCACGTCCTCATCGTCGTCCTCGTCGTCCTCTTCGACGAGCTCGTCGTCGAGCGGCGCAGGCGGCATGGGCGGCATGGGCGGCGCGGGGAGCACGAGCACGAGCAGCACCGGCAGCACGAGCAGCACCAGCACGTCGAGCGGCATGGGCGGCGCGCCGCCCGACGGAGGGCCCGACGACGCAGGCCCCGACGTGATCGACGCGGGCGATCCCGACGCGGGCGACGCCGGCCCCACAGGGACGATCGTGCTCCTCGCCGCGGGCTCACAGGGTGTCTTCGTAGGCGAATACAGCGCCTCGACGAGCACGTGGAGCACGACGACGCTCGTGGGCGCGATCGATCCCGCCGCCGGCGGCGTGGCGATCGCGGCGACGGGCCCGACGTCGGCGGTGGGCGTCCTGCGCGCCAATCCGAGCAAGAACCTCAGCTACACGACGTGGGCGCCCAGCGCGTTCTCGGCGCTCGCCAACGTCGCCGCCGGCGTGACCACGAGCGCGAAGCCTTGGATCACGGCGACGCCCGGGGCCGCGAACGTGGTGTTCCACGGCGAGGACTTCAAGCACTACTTCGCGCGGCGAACGGCCGCGTGGAACCCCACCGCCGAGGCCGTGCAATCGGGCGCGGTCCACAGCTTCGGGCCGTCGCCCGCGTCCATCACCGCGCTCGGCGCAGACCTCGTGATCGCGTACGCGGGCAACGACAACAACCTCTACGATCAGACGCGCCAAGGCGGGACGTGGCTCGTCGCGAACGGCCACGGCATCGGCGGGACGGTCTCGAAGACGCCCACGATCATCGCGCCCACCGCGGTCTCGGATCTCCTCATCGCGTACGTCGACACGAACGCCAAGATCCGCTTCACCGCGCACACCAACGCCAACTGGACCGCGCCCGCCGACGTGCACGTGAACGCGCTCACGAACGACCCGGTCACGCTGCTCGCCCTGCCGCTCGGCGAGGTGCTCATGGTGTATCGCGGACAAGATCAGAAGCTCTACACGTCACGCTACACGCCGGGCGCGATGCCGCTGTGGTCGGCGCCCATCCAGCTCGCGGTCGGCGCGACGACGCCGTCGCCTCCGTCGCTCGCCGAGGGCGTGGGCGGCCACACCGCCGAGCTCGTCTTCATCGACGCCGCGTCCGCGTCCGCGAAGCACATGAGCCTCACCGGCATGGCGTGGAGCGCCGTCTCCGCGGTGGGCGGCAACAACCTGAGCCACGTCGCGATCACCTCGGTGCCGTGATCTCACCCTGAAGAAAGATCGAGGATGGAGCTTCAACCTGGCGTCATCATCGCCGGCCGGTATCGGGTCGATCGCAAGGTCGGCGAGGGCGGGATGGGCCAAGTGTGGGCCGGCGAGCACACCGCGGTCGGCATGCGCGTCGCCATCAAGACGCTCCTCCCCGCGGCCAAGTGCGATCGGCAGCTCGTCGCGCGCTTCCGGCGCGAGGCGAACCTCCTCGGCCGCGTGCGCAGCGATCACGTCGCGCGCGTCGTCGACTTCTTGAGCGACGACGAGCACGGGCTCGTGCTCGTGATGGACTTCGTCGAGGGGGAGCTGCTCGCGGACAAGCTCCACAACAAGAAGCTCACCGTCGAGGAGACCATCGACCTCGGCATCGACCTCGCGGTGGGCCTCGGCGACCTCCATCGCGCGAGCGTGATCCACCGGGATTTAAAGCCCGAAAACGTGATCTTGGAGCCCCGCCCCGGGGGCCGGACGCGCGCCGTGATCGTCGACTTCGGCGTGAGCCGCCTCGCGCACCAGAAGACGCCGGGCGAGGACTCGGTCACCAACATCACGATGGCCAACGTCACGGTCGGCACCATCCAATACATGGCGCCCGAGCAGCTCCTCGGCTCGCGCGACGTGACCGTGCGCAGCGACGTGTACGCGATCGGCGCGATCTTGTTCCGCGCGATCACCGGCGAGCAGGTCTTCGGCGTGATGGCGGACCTCGACTACGCGAAGCACAAGCTCCACAACGAGGCGCCGCCGGCCACGCTCGGGCGCTTCGATCGCGCGGCCAAAGGGCTCGGCGCGGTGATCGCGAAGGCGATCAAGCGCAGGCCCGACGCGCGCTACGCGAGCGCCGAGGATCTGCTCACCGCGCTCTACGAGCTCAAGGAGATCGCGCGCGCGATCGCGATCGATCTCGACGCGCCGACGATGGTCGGCGCGCCGCCCGTGTCGAGCGAGGTGCTCGACGAGCTGACGACCAAGGAGCGCGCGATCGAGGAGCGCGCGATCGAGGACGAGCCCACGGGCGAGCCGACCGCGCGGATGAGCATGGCGGATCTCATGCCCGAGGCGAGCTCCGATCAGCTCACCGTGATGCGATCCCCGGATCTCGCGCCGGCGAGCGGCGTGCCCGTGGTCCTCGATGAGCCGACCGCGATCGCGCCGCCGGCGAGCCCCCATCCGTCGGAGTCCGCGATCGACCCGGGGCGCGCGATCGATCCCGCCGAGCTCGCGCTGCGATCGCTCCACCCCGCGGGCCCGCCCACGATCCGCCCCGAGCCCGCGCGCCCTGCGCCGATCGCGATCGCCGGGATCAGCGCGGCGATCGCGCTCGTGATCGGCGTCGTGATCGGCGTCGCGATCCACATGATCGCGGCGCGCTGATCACACGCTCGCGGCGCGGCGGAGCAGCGCGACCTCTTCGCGCGCGGCGGCGAGCGCCTGCTCGAGCTCGCGCTGCGCGATCGAAGGATCGCCGCCGCCCGACGACGATCGGAGCGACAGCTCGCGCTCGAGCTGCGACACGCGCCAGCGCGCGGCCAAGAGATCGGCCTCGGCGCGCGCAGCGCTCTCCGCGAGCTTGTCGAGCTTGGCGCGGAGCGCGACCGGATCGTTCGTGCCGAGGCCGACCGGGTCGGCGTCGTCATCGAGGCTCGGCCTGCCCTCGCGCAGCGCGGTCAGCTCGTCGAGCAGCTCGCGCCCCGTCCGCCTGCTCTCGACGATCTCGCCCTCGAGCGCGGCGATGCGCCGGCCGCGATCGAGGAGCCGCTGCTCGAGCGCGGCGATCTCCTCGGCGGCGGCGCCCTGCTCAACCGCGCGCAGATCTTCGCGCGCGATCGCGAGCTTCTTGCGCTCCTCTTCGAACGCCTGCGCCATGGCGCCCGTGGCGCCGCGGAGCGCGAGCAGCTCGCGCTGCATCGCCGCAGCTTCGGCCTCGCTCTTCGACGCCGCGGCCGACAGATCCGCGGCGCGCGCTTCGGCCGCGGCGCTGCGCTCCGTGAGCTGCGCGACGCGCGCCTCGAGCTCTGTCACGCGACGCTCGGCGATCTCGGCGCGCTGCTCGGCGTCGGCCGCGAGCTTGGCCGAGAGCGCGCCGGCCTTGCGCTCGGCTTCGAGCACGCGCGCGCGCTCCTCGGCGACGCGGCGCTCGGCCTCGGCCGCGCGCGTCTCGAGCACCCCCGCGTGCTCGAGCAGGTCAGCCTTCTCGCGCCGCGCGATGTCGAGCATGCTGTCGAGATCGGCCGCGCGCTCGGCGCGGACCTCGGCGCGGCGCGCGCGCTCGATCGCGGCGTCGCGCTGCGACGCTGCGTCCGCGGCCTCGCGCAGCGCGGCGTTCACCGCGGCCTCCAGCTCGGTGAGGCGATAGAGGAGCTTGGTGTCGGGGGACGCGGGCCGCGCGGCCTCGCCGCGGCGGAGCGTGGTCGCCGAGTCGATCTCGAATTCGGCGAGCCGCGTGCGCGCCGCGTCGAGCTCGCTCGTGAGCCTCTCCGTGCGCGAGAGCGCGGCGTCGCGCTGCTCCTTCAGATCGGTGATGCGGGTCTCGGCCGCGTCGAGCTCGATCGACAGCGTCGCGATGCGCGCGCGGGCGGCGTCGAGCTCGCCCGACAGCTCGGTGATGCGCGCGCGGCTCGCGTCGAGATCGCCCGTCAGCTCGGCGATCCGATCTTTGCTGCCCGCGATCTCGGGCTTGCCGCGGATCATGCCGAGCTCGAGCTCGGCCTTTTGACGGAAGCGACGCTCGTCGTCGAGCTGCTTCGAGAGCTTGGTCGCGCGATCGCGCTGGCGCGCGAGCTCCTCCTCCTGCTCGCGGACCTGGTGCGTGAGCCGCTCGGCGCGCACGTGGTTGTCGCCCGCGCGCGCCTCGACCTCCGAGAGCCGCTGCTCGCGCAGCGCCGCGTCGCGCGTGAGCTCGGCGACGCGCGCCGACAGCGACGCCTCGCGCGCCGCGCGCTCCTCGGCCTCGCGCGTCTCCTCGGCCTTCTGCGCGCGCAGCCGCTCCAGCTCGGTGTTGGCCATCGCGAGCCTGTCCTCGGTGATGGGCACCGCCATCGACGAAGCGCCGCGCGGGGTCGGGGTCGCGTCGGGCACGCCGATCGCGTCCGCGACCTCGGCCCACGGCAGCTCGATCACCGTGAAGGGCTCGAGCGCGATCGATCGATCGCTCGCGACGGCGATGAAGTGCTCGGGCTCCTCGGACGACGCGAGCAGCGACGTGTCGACGCTCACGTCGGGCTCGCCGTTCGGCGCGAAGTCCGCGACCGTGTAGCCCACGAACGGGGCCTGGCCGATCATCTTGACCCTGGAGAACTGGAGCGACGCGAGGTCGTAGAGCTCGTAATACGTAGGCGATCGCGAGCGCGACGACGATGACAAGCGGCTCGCGGGCAGGAGGCGCCGCACCTCGCCGCGCGTGTTGGGCGCGACGAAGATCGCCGCGCCGCTCGGCGAGACGAGCTTGCGCGCGCGGCGCATCACGTCCGGGGCCTCGGTGAAGACCGAGAGATCCGGCACCACGACCACGTCGAACGCGCCGTCGCGCACGCCGAGATCGTCGGCCAGCACCGACACGCTGATGGGCTTCGGCGAGGCGCCCGCGCCCCGCGCGATGACCTCGGCCGCGCGCGCGGGATCGGGATCGTAGCTGTGGACGAGCCGCGCGCCGCGCGCGACGAGCTCGTCGGCGAGGGCCGTGCTCGCGTCCCCGAGCATCGCGACGCGCCTGCCTTTGACGAGCGGCTCGATGAACACCGGGAGCACGATCGAGGGGACGAGGCCGGCGGGACGGGGGGAGAGCGCGGTCATGGCGCGCCCGTCTTACGGTGCGTCGCGGCCGGTGTCCATTCTCACTTGGCTGCGGCTCTACAATCGCCCTTCGCGGAGCCACGCGCCGAAGCGTTCGCCGATCATGATCGAGGGGAGGTTGGTGTTGGCGCGCGGGATCGAGGGCATGATCCCCGCGTCGGCCACGATCAAGCCATCCACGCCGAAGACCTTGCCGGCGCCGTCGACCACGCTGCCCATCGCGGTGGTGCCGCACGGGTGATAGCCCGAGCCGCACGCGGTGGGGAGCCACGCGGCGATGGCCTCTTCGCTCGCGAGATCGCCGGGCGCGGGCCAGAGCACGCCGTACGAGATCGCGCGGACGGGCGCGCTCTCGGCCACGCGGAGGGCGAGCGTGATGCCCTCGGTCAAGCGGCGGAGGTCCTCGGGGTGGCGCGCGAGATCGGGCCGGATGAGCGGCGGGACGTGGGGATCGCGGCTCGTGAAGACCAGCTCGCCCGCGCCGAACGATCGCTCGACCACGGCCGCGATCCCGAAGAGCAAGGGCAGGTCCGATCGCTGGAGGAACGAGAGCGGTTGGAGCTGCATGTCATTGAAATGCGCGCTGCCCTTCGCGGTGTAGCGCATCGTGGTTTGGATCATCGGGTGCTCGAAGCTCGCGGCGCCCTCGCGCGGGACGAGCGCGATGAGCGCGCCCGGGTGGTCTTGTAGGTTTTGGCCCACGCCCGGCAGATCCGCGATGACGGGCACGCCCAAATAGTCGAGCACGAGCTTTGGCCCGACGCCGGATCGCACGAGGATCGAAGGCGATCCGATCGATCCCGCGGCGAGGATCACGCGATCGGCGGTGAGCGTCTCGACGCGGCCCTCGCGCTCGATCACCACGCCGCGCGCGCGTTTGCCCTCGATGATCACGCGATGGACGAGCGCCCGAGGGACGATGGTGAGGTTCGGCCGGCCGCGCGCCGGCGCGAGATACCCCGTGGCGGTGCTCATCCGAACGCCGTCGATGACGTTCATGGGGTGCGGGCCATAGCCGGTCGTCGCAGGGTCGTTGTGGTCCTCGCAGCGCCGATAACCGAGGCTCTCCACGGCTTCGAAGAAGGCGCGTTGGATGGGGACGAGGTCCTCGTCGCGCGCCCGGCGGATGGGGATGGGGCCGTCGTCGCCGTGGAGATCGCTCGTTACGTCGAGGTCGCGTTCGAGGCGCTTGAAGGCTGGCAAACACCTCTCCCACGCCCACTCGGCTCCTCCGATCTTCGCCCATTCGTCGTAGTCCTCGGGGGCGCCGCGGAGCGCGATGCACGTATTGACGGCGCTCGACCCGCCCGTGACCTTGCCGCGCGGCAAAAGGATCGACGGCTGTACGGGTGTAGGCTGGTAGACAAACCCCCAATCGTGGGCTCGAATCGAGTTCTTGCGGCCGTCGCGGAGGTCTTTGGGGAGGGCGCGCGGGTCCTCGTAATCGGGCCCTGCCTCGACGAGCACCACGCGGCGGCCCGGATCTTCGGTGGCTCTCGCGGCGATGGCGGCCCCCGCGGCGCCGGCTCCGATCACGAGGGTTGTGTCGCTCATAGGACGCTACCCCATAAAGAAAGCGCACGCAGGCGTCGAGCGGTGATTGTGCTCGGGGGGCGTTTGGGAGTATGCTGCGGGCCTTCTTTCTGTTCTGCTTGCTTGGAGGTCACAATGAAGCTTCATGGGTGCGCGCTCACGGGTCTCGTCGCGGCGGCTCTCGCCTCGTACGCGGGGGACGCGGGGGCATGTGGCGGCTGTTTTGCTCCGCCGGCCGAGTCTACGGTGGTCACGGGTCATCGGATGGCGCTCTCCGTGTCCACGTCGCAGACCGTGTTGTGGGATCAGATCCAATATTCCGGCAACCCCGCGGACTTCGCGTGGGTGTTGCCGATCAAGCCCGGAGCGGTCATCGAGCTGTCGACCGACGCGTGGTTCGAGGCGCTGGAGCAAGGCACCATCGCCAACGTCATCGCGCCGCCCATCAGCTGCCCGAACAGCGGAGGTGGCTTGGGGTGCGGCGTGCTGTACGCCTCGGAGGCCTCCTTCGGCGGGGATTCGCCCACGGGCAGCCACGTCACGGTGCTTCACGAGGGGACGGTCGGGCCGTATGACACGGTCACGTTGATGGCGGACCAGCAGGGCGTGCTCAACGACTGGCTCTCGTCGCACGGCTACAACGTCGATGCGTCCACGCAGCCCATCATCGATGCGTACGTGGCGGAGGGCTTCAACTTCATCGCGCTCCGCCTCCAGCCCAACCAAGGCATCCAGCAGATGAAGCCTGTCCGGGTGCGCTCGCAGGGGGCGAGCGCCGCGTTGCCGCTTCGGATGGTGGCCGCGGGCACCGGGCCCGAGGTGGCGATTACGCTGTTCGTGATCAGCGAGGGTCGTTATGCGGCGGACGGCTTCGCCAACACCACCGTCGACGATCACTTTTTGGCGTGGGACTTCATCAGCAACACGTCCAACTTCGCCGAGCTTCGGAGCGCGCTCTTGAAGCAGAACGGCGGCGCCACGTGGCTCACGGCGTACGCGGGCAAGAGGCCGTTCTTCACGTCGCCCAAAGCCCCGTTGAGCGGCGGCTCTTATGGCTTCGGTGAGGACTTCACCGCGCTCAACACCCTCGCCGACGTGTACTTCGACAAGGGTCTTCGAAACGGCGAGCTCGACGCCTTGTGCCAGGGTGTTGCTGCCCAGTTCACGAGCGTGGCGTCGAGCGTCGATCGCGTGACGAACCCTTGTCCGGCCGGCGTTCCGCTCGACGATCCTTCGTGTGGCGCGGTGGCGGCGGGCGAGACGGACGCGCGCCTCTTTGCGTGCGGCGCGCTCGACGATTTTGCGGTCGCGCTCAACGGGCTGCACCCCAAAGACGTTTGGCTCACGCGCCTCGAAGCGAATTTGCCGCGCGCGCTGCTCGGGAGTGATCTCACGGTGTCTCCGGCGGGGGAGCAGGCCGAGGTGAGCAATTATCACCAAGCCACCATCGCGGCCAACACCGAAGGGTTCTGCCCCTCGGCCGGCCCGCCCATCGCGGGGATGGACAAGAAGGGTGGCGGCGGCGGTGACAGGGGCATGTGGTTTGGCGCAGGGGCCATGGGGCTCGCGCTCGTCGGTGCAATGCGAAGGCTGCTCCGCAGGCGGGCTGTGCCGGCGTGAGTTGCCAAGCCTGCTCTCATCCTTCTTCTTTCCCCGGTCACGATGGGGGGCGAAGCCCCCCATCCCCCCCGGCGGGCTGGGTCCCGGCCCAGCCCGCGCTCTCCTGTGGGCCATGGTGAGGAGCCTTTAGCGCCCTACTCACAAGGCTGAAACCACAATTTTGGGGCCGCGATTATCGCGGCCTGTTGAAGCCCCACACTTACCACCTGTGGTCGTCTGGTCGCAATCA
>CAYTJL010000019.1:0-63930 GCA_964437785.1 uncultured Polyangiaceae bacterium | reverse complement strand
GTGGCGCCGAGCTCCGAGTGATTCAAGACGCTCACCGATAGGCCGGAGATCGGCGCGCCGAGCGCGTCATTCACCCTGCCGCGCACAATCGAGGTGCGCTGTGCGTTGAGCGCGCCTGGAGCCACGCCGATTTGTACCGGGTTTGGCCCCGTCAAAAGGAACTGGGCAGCGCCGAACGCAGTGGTCGTTACCGTGGGATCGACCGGCGGTGCGGGCGTGTGCGTCACGCCGAGCAAGGGATCACACGCATCGAGGGTGCTTGGATTCCCATCGTCGATAACGGGCAGAGGCCCAGGTTCGCATGTGCCGAGACCATCACATGCCTCTTGACCATTGCAAAGATCGCCGTCTTCGCATGGGACGCCGAGCGCCGCAGGGACGTGCGTCGCACCGAGGCCCGGATCGCAGGCGTCCACCGTGCACGGATTACCATCATCCAAGAGCGGCAAAGGCGTGCACAGGTCAACCCCGCTGTCTGCGCCGCCAAAGCCACCTGCGCCGCCGGCCCCGTCCAACCCAGCGTCTTGGCCGGTGCCACCCGCTCCGCTGCTCGATGACGTGATGGAGCCGCCATCGGTCTGCGCGCCGCCCGTGCCCATTGAGCCCGTCGAGGACGAGGCGCTGCCAGACGAAGATGCTGTTGAAGATGCAGCGCCCGCCTCTCCGCTGCTGCTCGACGTCGTTTTGGGCTCTTCCCCGCCGCAGGCGGTGATCAACGCGAGAACAGCACCGCCTATCAGACCCCGCCGCCCTGACAGCTCCATGACGCACCCTTCGCGCGAGAGGGCTAGGCCGAGGCTGCCCTCCGGTCAAGACTTCCCCCGGTTTGGAGTGATGCGAGGAAGTGACCATGCCGCTCTTTCTTAGCCGGCGCGCTTTTTTTCTTGACTCGCGAGCGACGAAGCTCCCGAGCGCGGCGTACGCGCGACCGGCTTGACTCGGCATCCCTCTGCATGCGCCTTTTTATTTACTTGGCGGTCGGCTCCACGCAGCAGCGCGTCCCGGTCGAATAATCGAGGTACGCATTGACGTGCGCGGACACCTGCGACTCACACCCATCCTTCTTGGAGCGCGAATAAAAGCCGCCCAAGAAGAGGCCGTGATCGTCCTCCACCCACTCATCGAGGTTGCCGTTCATGTCGTGCGCCGCGCCGTCCGGCCACTCGCTCTTGCAACGAGGCGTGCCGCCGGTCGGCCGGAGCAAGGGGTCGTTACCGTCTTTGACCAAGTTCAACCGCGGATCGAGGTGCCCAATCGAGGCGTTGTCGTGCAGCTCCTTGGCAGGGTGCATGGCGCGGAAGATGTTGCAGGCGCCTTGCACGTATTTGTCCCCATAAGGGAATTGCCGCTTTTGCACCCCCTTGCACGCGGTCTGCCACTCGTCCTTCGTACAAAGTCGTTTGCCAGCGTTGACGCAGGCACGTTTAGCGAGGATGCCCGACAAATACCCGTTCGGGATGACACCCGGCTTGGACATGGCCACGGGATCCACCTCGCGCTCCCGCTGAAACGCGGGCAAGGGCGGGAGCGGGATCTGCTGCGCCTCGTCGCTGCCCATCTCGGCGCGCTGCTTGTCCCACGTCTCGGCGAGCTGCACGGCGAGCTTGCGATCGGGCGGATAATAGGCCGAGAGCGTCATGCCCGTGGCCTTGTCCTTGAGCGACGCCTCCCACTGATCGATGCAATAGGGCGCCTGCGGAGAGCCCTTGGGATCGGGCTCGACCTTCACCATCCCGCGAGGACACGTGAGACGAGGCGGCGGGGGCGGCGGCGGCGCAGGCAGCGGCGCGCTCGGCGTCGCCTCGGGCGCGGGCTCGGCCGTCGCCGCGTCGCGATCCGGCGGTGACGCGTCGGGCGCGACGCCTCGCGGATCGCGGCTGGGACAGGCGATCGTCATGACACCCGCGACGAAGACAAAGGGAAGGAGGCGGTGGCGCATGCAGAGGGGCTTCTTCCTGTGATACAGGGAGAGACATGCTGATGCGAGCCCGCGCGTGGCACCTCGTAGCGATCGGGGCGCTCGCCCCCCTCCCGATCTTCATCAACTGGGGCTGCCAAGGCACCTGCCAGGCCACGAGCGACTGCCCGGACACCGATTATTGCTCCATCGCCACCGGCGCCTGCTTGGGCCCTCGCGCGCTGGGCTTTTGCAAGCCCAAGCCCGAGTCGTGCCCGCAGGTCATCTCCCAAGTGTGCGGGTGCGACGGCCAGACCTTCATCAACGCATGTGAGGCCGCGCGCGCCGGCGTCCCCATCGCGAGCGACCCACCTTGCCAAGTCGCCTGCGGCGGCCCCTCCGCGACCACCTGCCCCGAAGGCTCGTTTTGCCAATACGCCGACAGCGTGTGCGCCATGGGCATGGCGTATGGCCAGTGCCAAACCAAACCCGTTACGTGCGACCCCGCCGACAACAAGAAGGTCTGCGGGTGTGACGGCAAGACGTACGCGAGCGAGTGCCTCGCGCAGCAAGCCTCCGTCTCGATCGCCATGAGGACGTCGTGTGAGGCCGCCGACGGCGGCACCGGGGGCGGCGGTGGGGGCGGCGGCAGCGGCGGGGGCGACGGCGGCACGCTCACCGACATCAAGCTGCTCATCACCGAGGTCCGCTCACACGGCAAAGACGGCGACAAATACGGTGATGAATTCGTCGAGATTTATAACCCCAACGACACCGCCGTCACCGTCGATGACACATGGCTCCTCCGGTATCGGAACGCGCAGGGCGGCTGCACACAAGGGGAGGAGATCCGGTTCCAAGGGCAGGGGCAGGTCATCCCCGCGCATGGGCATTTGCTCATCGTCGGGCTCGAATACCAGCAGATGCCGCCGGCGGACGCGATGCTCATCAACAACTCCCCGAGCTTCTCGCTGGGCGACGCGGCCAATCTGTACCTCTTCCGAAACAACAAAGTCGTCGACGCGGTGTGTTGGTATTTCGACAACACATCGCTCATCGACATGCTGACGTGCAACAAGCCTTATGTCTGCGAAGGCGGGCCCATGAGCAACGCCCCCCACTGCGGGACGACCAGCCCGACCTGCTCGGTGGACGCCAGCATCCGGCGCAAAACCGACATGATGGGCAACGTCATTGACACCGACGATAACGAGGCAGACTTCGAGTCTGCCATCCCCTCGACGCCCGAGAACCTCGCCAGCCCGCCGACTCCGTAGACCCTCTCCTGCGAGCAGGAGAGGGTTGAGGGTCAGCGGTTGAGCTTGTCCTTCTTGGCGTTCTCTTCCGCCTCTTTTTGAAGCTCGGCTTGGCGCTTTTGGATGCGCTGCTTGACCGCGCCGTAGTCGATCTCGTCCTTCATGCGCCGGTCGATCTGCTTGATGCGCTCGACCGCGGTCGCGGGGAAGCCATGCACCTTGCCGTTGCCCGCGAGGAAGGCGGAATAGGCGGTCCACGCGTCTTTGGCGGGCTGCCAGCGCTTTTGACGCTCGCGCAGCTCGGCCGTGAGGAACAGGACCTTGGCCTTGAGATCGTCGGGGCCGCGCTTGCCCACCGCGGTCTGGAGCGTGGCCTCGGCGTCGTCGAGCTTGCCCGTCTCCATCTGCGCCTCGGCGAGCCTGTAAAACCCGAGCATTTGCTCGGTGTCGAGCTTGATGGCGTCTTGGAAGGCGGTGACCGCGCCCGGGATGTCGCGCGCGACGAACGCGGCTTGGCCCTTCACGATCGCCTCCATGTAGGGGCTGATCCCGCGCTTGTTCTCGGGGTCCTTCTTGACCTCGTTCTTCTTCGCGGGCGCGTCCTTCGACTGCGCGAAGGAGTGATCGTGCGCGAGGATCGCGAACGTGGCGACGACGATCGAGAGGGCCGTGCGGAGCCGCATGAGCGCGAGGATAGATCACCGTCGCGCGGCTGTGTACCCTGCTCATCCATGGGCATCTTCGACCGCCTCGGCAGGGTCATTTCGAGCAACGTCAACGCCGTCCTCGACAAGGCGGAGGACCCCAAGAAAAACCTCGATCTCATCGTCGAGGAGATGAAAGAGCAGGTCAAAGCGGCGCGAAAGGAGCTGGTCGAGGGCCTCGCCGCCGAGAAGGTCCTCCGCAAGAAGGTGGACGACCTCGACGCCGACGCGAACAAGTGGGAGCGCCGCGCCGAGCTCGCGCTCAAGGCCAACGACGAGAAGCTCGCGCGCGAAGCGCTCGTGCAAAAGAAGCGCGTGGTGGGCGAGCGCGATCGCGCGGAGGCGCTGCGCGCCGAGCAGCGATCGGCCGTGCTCAACATGAAGGCCGAGCTCGAGCGGATGGAAGCCAAGCAACAAGAGCTCGAGGTCAAGAAGGGCACGCTCGCCGCGCAGATCCGCCAAGCGCGCGGAGGGGGCGGCGCGGAGGGCCTCGGCGCCAAGGCCGGCGGCAGCGCGTTCGCCGAGTTCCGCCGCATGGAAGACAACATCGAAGGCCAGGTGGCCGAGGTCGCCGCGCACCGCGAGGTCGAAGAGGCGCTCCAAGATGGCAAAGCGTCGACGGAGGACTTGGAGTCGCGCTTCGCCGCGCTCGAAGGCAAAGGCGGCAGCGCGAGCGACGAGGTGAAGGGCGGCAGCGCGGTCGACGACGAGCTCGCGGCCCTCAAGAAGAAGATCCGCATCGGGGGCTAACATGCCCGAGCGGCTGATCGTCAGCTTTCGCAGCGGACGAGACGACACGAACGCGGAGGGGTACGTCGATCAAGCGATCGCCGCGCGCGGGCGCGCGGGCGCGCTCGGCGCGTCGCTCTGCGCGTCGAGCGCGATGACGCTCTCGTTCTCGCTCGACCTCGACGCGTTCGAAGAGGCCCTCTCGCTCGCGCTCTTCGCCGCGGAAGATCCTGTCCGCGGCGCGCGGCGCTTGTCGGCGGGCGTGGCCGTGGGCCCGGTGTGGAGCCTCGGCGAAGGCGGATCCTTCGCGGAGCTGCTCTGGGGCCCGTCGCTCGCCGCCGCGGAGATGCTCGCGGCGCGCGCGCTGCCCGGCGAGGTGAGGCTCGAACCCGGGCTCGCGGAGGCGCGATCCGCGGAGCTGTGCGATCTCGGCTTGGTCTACGAGGATGGGTATCTGCGCCGCGCGCAGGCCCACGACGCGAGCGATCCCGCCGAGCGATCCGCGCCGAGCGTGATGCCGCCCTCGGGGCGCATCTCGTACACGAGGCCCATCGAGGCGGTCGACGCAGGTCGCGAGACCTCGCCCGCGATCGAAGCGCCGGCGCCTGTGATCGAAGCGCCGGCGCCGCCGGACGAGGGCGGCGAGGCCGACCCGGAGGAGGTCGCGGAGGCGCTCGCGAACCTCGCGAAACAAGCGCTTTTGCGCGGCGATTTGAGCACGTTGGAGCGGCTCGTCTCCGAGCTCCGCGTGACAGGCGAGCACGGCGATTTGGTCGAGCGCATGAGCGGCATGGCCGCGCTCAGCCGGGGCGCGACCGCGGACGCGCTTCGAAAGCTCCGCGCGGCGACCGAGATCGCGACCGAGCCCGCGGTCAAGGCGCGCGCGCTGCTCGCGTTCGGGGTCGCGCTCGCAGGGGCCGGAAGGACCGAGAGCGCGCTGCTCGAAGGGCTCTCCGCGCTCGCCCGCGCGCGCGAGGCGGGCGACGCACACGGCGAGCACGCGTGCGCGCTCTTCCTCGCGCGGCTGAGCGCGTCCGCGGGCCACCAAGACGCCGCGCTCGCGTGGGCCTCGGTCGCCGCGAGGGCCGCGCAGACACGCTGAACCAAGGCTGAATCCGGCTCGATTTCGATCACCCGCGCAAGCGCGAGAAGGTGTCGAGCTGGATGGTCTCGTCGAGCGCGACGTCGCGCTCCGACACCGCGGCCTCGTCGCTCCCCGAGGGTTGATCCACGCCGCCGATGAGCACGTCGGAGAGCTCCTCGATGAAGACGTCGAGCATCGCGCGATCGTAGAGCACGAGCTCGATGCGCGAGAGCCTGCTGCCGCCCACGAGCACGTGCCAATAGAGCGCGCTCGCCGTCGCGTACGCGCTCGACTCGGGCGAGACGTGCGCGCGGCCGGTGCCGAGCGCGGGGATCGCGAGCGACCGAAGGTTGAGCTCGTCCGCGAGCAGGAACACGCGCTGCGCCGCGCGCGCGATGCACGACGCCTCCTTCCACGCAGAGACCGCGTGCAGCACCTTCTTGCAGCGGAGCGCGCCGCCCGTGGTCGCGAAGCACTCGCCGAGCGCGCGGCGCACCGAGGTCTGCGCCTCGTCCTCGATGATCTGACCGCCCTTGGCCTTGAGCGACGCGCCCACGCCCGTGATCATCGTCAGGTCGTCGTGCGCGCTGTTGACGATGCCGTCCACCTCCGCGTCGGCGATGTCGCCCATGCGGCAGATCACGCGAACCGGGCCGATCTGAAACTGCGCTTGATCGATCTTCATCCCCGGCAGCTTGGGCCGGAGCCCGCGGCCGAGCGGCGCGAGCAACCTGCGCGGCGCCTTGAGCGAAGGGAAGCGAAGCTCGGGATCGCGCTCCAGCATCTTCGCGAGCACGTGCTGGAAATAGGCCTCCTCCGGCGATCGTGCCTCGGGGAAGCGCGCGGGCTCGCCGCCCGCGATCGACGCGAGATCCGGGAACGGCGGCGATCCGTAATAAAGGTCGTACGCGGTCGCGCCGAGCGAATACACGTCACATCGCTTGGTGGGCGGCTTGCCCGCGATCGCCTCGGGCGCCATGAAGCGGAGCGTGCCGCTCGACGCTTCCCCCGCGCGGTCACGGCCCATCGCGATGCCGAAGTCGCCGAGGCGAACGCCGGTCTGCGGCGCGCCGAACAAGTTCGAGGGCTTGATGTCGCGGTGCAGGACGCCCATCTGGTGCGCGCTCTCCAGCGCGCCGCCGACTTGGTTGATCACGCGGCACACGAACCAGAGCGGGAAGCCGCGGTGGAGCGCGGTGCGCCTGCGGTTGTCGAGCTCGGCGAGATCGAGCCCGTCGACGTACTCCTGCACGAGATACGGGAGCCCCGCGTGCACGCCGACGTCGACCGCGCGCACGACCGCGGGGTTCGGGACGCGCGCCATGAGCCGCGCCTCGTTGCGGAGCTGCGCGAACGCCGCGGTGTTGGGCGGCTCGCGCGGGCTCGTGATCTCGCCTTCGCTGTCCGCCTCTTTCGCGGGGGCGTCGATGAGCGTCTTGATGACCACCGGCATCGACAGCTCGCGGTGGCGCGCGAGCCACACGCGGCTCATCCCGCCTTGGCTGATGGGCCCCCACACCTCGTAGGCGCCGATGTCTTTGCCCGTGAGGTCCATCCATCCTCCGTCCGCGCTCGTCAACGCCGTTGACGGAGCGCGGTTTTGGCCCGCTTCTCCCTAAAATTCCGCCGGATCCGAGTACGTGCCGAGGACGTCGCGCAGCACGTCGCAGATCTCCTGCTCGGTGCAATACGCGCTCGCCGCCGCGATGATGGGCGGCATCAAGTTGGCGGTCGTGCGCGCGCTCTCGCGGACGTCGGCGAGCGCCGCGCGGACCTTGTCGGCGTCGCGGCTCGCCTTCACGGCGGCGAGGTTCTGGCACTGCACGCGCTGCACCTCCTCGTCGATGCGGAGCAGCGGGATTTTGCGGTCTTCGCCCTCGTTCGTGTACCCGTTGACGCCCACCATCACGCGCTCGCCCGCGTCGACCTCGCGCTGGAAGCGGTACGCGCTCGCCGCGATCTCGCGCTGCGGATAGCCCTTCTCGATGGCGTCGACCATGCCGCCCATCTGGCTGATGCGCTCGATGTACGTGAGGGCCTCGGCCTCGATGCGATCGGTCATCTCCTCCACGAAGTAGCTCCCGCCGAGCGGATCGATGCTGCTCGCCGCGCCGCTCTCGTGCGCGATGATCTGCTGCGTGCGGAGCGCGATCGTGACGCTCTCCTCGGTGGGCAGCGCGTACGTCTCGTCGAGCGAGTTGGTGTGGAGCGACTGCGTGCCGCCGAGCACCGCGGCCATGGCCTGGAGCGCCACGCGCACCACGTTGTTGTAGGGCTGCTGCGCGGTGAGCGACACGCCCGCGGTCTGCGCGTGCGTGCGGAGCTTCATGCTCTCGGCCTTCTTGGCGCCGTAGCGCTCCTTCATGAAGCGGGCCCACATGCGCCGCGCCGCGCGGAATTTGGCGATCTCCTCGAAGAAGTCGTTGTGGACGTCGAAGAAGAAGCTGAGCCGCGGCGCGAAGCTGTCGACGTCCATGCCGCGCGCGAGCGAGCTCTCGACGTACGCGAGCCCGTCCGCGAGCGTGAACGCGAGCTCCTGCGCCGCCGTCGCCCCTGCTTCGCGGATGTGATAGCCGCTGATCGACACCGTGTTCCAGCGCGGCACCTCGCGCGCGCAGAACTGGATCATGTCGGTGACGACGCGCATCGCGGGCCGCGGCGGGACGAGCCACGCGTGCTGCGCGATGAACTCCTTGAGGCAGTCGTTCTGCACGGTGCCGCCGATCTTGGCGCGCGAGATGCCGCGTTTGTCGGCGAGCGCGATGTAGAACGACAGGAGCACGATCGCAGGCCCGTTGATGGTCATCGAGGTGGTGACCTGTTCGAGCGGGATGCCGTCGAAGAGGACCTCCATGTCGCGCAGCGTGTCGACCGCCACGCCGCACATGCCGACCTCGCCGAGCGCGCGCGGAGAGTCCGAGTCGTAGCCCATCAAGGTGGGGAAATCGAAGGCCGTGGAGAGCCCCGTTTGGCCCTCTGCGAGCAGGTATTTGAAGCGTTTGTTCGTCTGCTCGGGCGTGCCGAAGCCCGCGAACATGCGCATCGTCCAGAGCTTGCCGCGGTACATCGTGGGCTGGACGCCGCGCGTGAACGGATACTCGCCGGGCAGGCCCAGATCGCGCGTGTAGTCGATGCCCTTCTCCGCGGGCGTCACGAGGTCGGGCACGTCCATGCCGCTCCACGTGGTGAAGCGTTGGTGGCGCGGCGGGACCTTCTTTTCTGCGTCGGCGACGGGGCCCGCGCGCCACGCCGCGATCGACGCGCGCAGCGACGCGAGCCCGCCCGCGTCGAGGCCGAGCCCCTCTCCGCCGTTCGTGTAGGCGGAGGCTTCGTGCCCGTCGTGCGATTCGTGCCCGTTTGACCTCGGTTTTTCGTGCTCGTGCAACATCGAGACGACTTTACCTCAGATCGCGCCCTCCTCGCGCTCGCCGTCCCCTTCGGGCTCCGCGGCGGCCGATTGGATCGCCGTGATCACGCTCGCCAGCTCGGCCACCGTGGGCGCGTCGAAGATCGCCGCGAGCGGCACGCGGAGGCCGAGCCTGCGCTCGATGCGCGCGATGACCTGCGTGGCCTTGAGCGAGTGACCGCCCAGCTCGAAGAAGGTCCTGTGAATCCCGACGCTCGGGAGCTTCAAGACCTCGGCCCAAACCTCCGCGACGGCCTTCTCCAAGTCCGTGCGCGGCGCCTCGTCCTCGGCCGAAACGCCTTCGATCACCGGCGCGGGCAGCGCGCGGCGATCGACCTTGCCGTTCGGCGTGAGCGGCAACGCGGCGAGCGTGACGAACGCCGACGGCACCATGTAGCTCGGGAGCCGCTCGGCGAGGAAGCCGCGCAACGCGGCCTGCGAAGGCGCTTCGGCCTTGGGCACCACGTACGCGACGACGCGCTTCTCGCCGCCGTCCGTGCGCAGCACCACGGTGGCCGCGCCCACGCCGGGGTGCGCCGCGAGCGCGGCCTCGATCTCGCCGAGCTCGACGCGGAAGCCGCGAAGCTTGACCTGATCGTCCGCGCGCCCGACGAAGATCAACGTGCCGTCCGCCGTCGCGCGCACGAGGTCGCCCGTCTTGTACATGCGCGCGTTCGGCCTACCGAGGAAGGGATCGGCGAGGAAACGCTCGGCCGTGAGGTCCGGGCGCTTCAAGTAGCCGCGCGCGACGCCGTCGCCGCCCGCGTAGAGCTCGCCCACCACGCCGATCGGCACGGGCTCGCGGTGCGCATCGAGGAGGTACGCCGTGCTGTTCGCGATGGGCTTGCCGATGGGCACGCTCGTCGCGTCCTCGGCGAGCGACGTGATGGGATGGCAGGCCGTGAACGTGGTGTTCTCGGTCGGGCCGTAGCCGTTGATGAGCCTCGTGTTGGGCAACGCGGCGAGCGCCTTTCGTACGTGGGAGACGCTCAGCGCCTCGCCGCCGGTGAGGAGCTCCGAGAGCGGCGCGAGCACGCTCGGATCCGTGTCGATGATCGCGTTGAAGAGGCCCGCGGTGAGCCACATCGACGTGACGTTGGCCTGCTTGATCGCCGCGCCGATCTCGGCGATCGAAGGCTGCTCGCTCTCCGCGAACGCGACGCGACCACCGTTGAGGAGCGGGCCCCAGATCTCGAGCGTGGCCGCGTCGAACGCGATCGACGCGAGCTGCAAGAAGGTCCGATGCTCATCGAGCGTCGCGAAATTCGCCCCTTTCACGAGGCGAACCACGTTGCGATGCTCGACGCAAACACCCTTGGGCACGCCGGTGGAGCCCGAGGTGTACATCACGTACGCGAGGCTCTCCGGGCCCGAGGGGGACACGACAGGGCCGCCGTCGATCGCGTCGAGCGAACCGTCGATGCGGATCACCTCGACGCCCGCGAGCGCCTCGGCGCTCACCTCACCGATCGCGATCACGAAGCGCGCGCCCGCGTCCGCGAGGAGCGATCGCACGCGCGCAGGCGGCGCCGCTGCGTCGATGGGCAGGTACGCGCCGCCGGCTTTGAGGATGCCGAGCGTCGCGACGATCATGCCGAGGTCGTGCGGCGCTGCGAGGCCCACGGGCTCCTCGTGCGCGACGCCCTTCGCTTGCAAGAGCCTCGCGAGCTTGTTCGATCGCGCGTCGAGGTCGCGGTAGCTCATGCTCGCGCCACCCCGGCAGAGCGCTTCGCGATCGGGCGCACGCGCGACTTGAGCCGCAAAAACAGCCGGGATCGAGGCGTCGCGCGGGTAGCTCACCGCGGTCGCGTTCCACGTGGTGAGCACCGTCGTGCGCTCGTCGTCCGAGAGGATCGGGAGCGTGTCGATGGGCGCGTCGGGCGCCTTCACGATCGCGCCGAGCAGCGCGCGGAAGCGCTCGACGAGCCGATCGATGCTTGATCCGTCGAAGAGATCGGTCGCGTATTCGAACGAGCCCATGAGCCCGCGCGAGCCCTCGCTCATCGCGAGCGACAGATCGAACTTGGTCGTGATGCCCTCGATGGCCATGCCCGATCGCTGCACCTGACCCCACGTGCCCGAGCCGTCGCCCGCGGCCGTGGTCTCGGCGGTCTGAAGCATGAACATCGCTTGGAACAGCGGCGATCGGCTGCGATCGCGCGAGGGGGCGAGCTCGTGGACGAGCGCCTCGAAGGGCAGGTCTTGGTGCGCGTACGCGCCCAAACAAGCCTCTTTGGTGCGCGCGAGCAGCTCGCGGAAGCTCGGCGCGCGCTCACCGTCGCGCGGTCGCATGTCGGCGCGCAGCACCAGCGTGTTCACGAAGAGGCCTACCAGACCCTCGATTTCGGTCTGCGTGCGGCCCGCGATCGGCGTGCCCACGAGCACGTCGTCTTGGCCGCTCACGCGCCGGAGCAGCGCCCCGAACGAGGCGAGGAGCGTCATGAAGAGCGTCGCGCCCTCGTCGTGCGCGAGCTTCGCGATGGCCTCGGGCAAACCTTCGGGCAAGTAGAACGGGCGCCGCGCGCCGCGGCTCGACATCACCGCAGGACGCGGGCGATCCGCGGGAAGATCGATCGTCTGCGGCGCGCCCGCGAGCGCGCCCTTCCAATACGCGAGCTGCTTCGCCTCGACGTCGCCCGTGAGCCAGCGCCGCTGCCACCGCGCGTAGTCCGCGTATTGGATCGGCAAATCGTCGAGCGGCGATCCGCGACCCGCGGCGAACGCCGGGTAAAGAGCGCTGATCTCGCGCGCGATCACGCCGAGGCTGAAGCCGTCGGCGACGATGTGGTGCATCACGAGGAGGAGCGCGTGATCGCCGTCGCCGATCGCGTAGAGCGCCGCGCGGAAGAGCGGCCCGCGCTCCAGATCGAAGGGCCTTCGGATCTCTTCGGCCATGGCCTTGCGCGCGTCGTCTTCGCTCGCTTGTACGAGCGGGAGCGGCACGGGCGCGGGATCGTCGATGATCTGCGAGGGGACGCCGTCGGTCGAGGTGAAGCGCGTGCGCAGCGCCTCGTGCCGCGCGACCACCTCGGAGAGCGCCTTTTCGAGCGCGGTTTTGTCGAGCGCGCCGCGCAGGCGAAGCGCGACCGGGAGCGCGTACGAGGGGTTCGACGGATCGAGCCGCGTGATGAACCAGAGCCGCTCCTGCGCGAACGAGAGCGGCAGCGTCCCTTCGCGCCCGGTCGCGCGGAGCTTGGGCATCGCCGACGCATCGCCCGCGCCGAGCGCCTCTTCCACGCGCCGCGCGAGCTCGGCCACCGTGGGCGCCTCGAAGATCACGCGCACCGGCAGATCCGCGCCGAGCGCCGCGTGAATGCGCGAGACGGCCTGCGTCGCGATGAGCGAGTGACCGCCCAGCTCGAAGAAGTCGTCGTGCGCGCCGACCTCGCCGGGGCCCATCATCAAGACCTCGGCGAAGATCTTCGCGATGACCTCCTCGACCGGCTCGCGCGGACCCACGTGCGGCGCCGCGGCGTCCGCGTTGGGATCACGCGCGGGGCGTGCGAGGAGCGCGCGGCGATCGACCTTGCCGCTCGCGGTGAGCGGCATCTTGTCGAGCGCGATCACCACCGCGGGCACCATGTACTCGGGGAGCCGATCTTTGACGAACGCGCGGATCTCCTGCGCCGAAGGCGCGGGCGCGACCTTGGGCACCACGTACGCGACGATGCGCTTGATGCTTGAGCCTTGGCCCTCGCCGTCCTCGCGCACCATCACGACCACGGACGCGAGCGCGGGGTGCGACGCGAGCACGGCCTCGATCTCGCCGAGCTCCACGCGGAAGCCGCGGATCTTGACCTGCGTGTCCGCGCGGCCGAGGAAGTCGATGGCGCCGTCGGGCTTGTACCGCGCAAGATCGCCGGTCTTGTACATGCGCGCGCCGGGCTCGTCCGCGAACGGATCGGCCATGAAGCGCTCGGCCGTCAGCTCGGGCTTGTCGAGGTAGCCGCGCGCGACCTGCGCGCCGCCGAAATAAAGCTCGCCGCGCACGCCGATGGGCACGGGCCTCTGCGCCGCGTCGAGCACGTACGCGCGCACGCCGCTGATGGCCCTGCCAATCGGTGGGAGCGCCGGCCAATCTTTTGGATCGCCCGCGAGCACATGCTCGGTGACGACGTGCGTCTCCGACGGGCCGTATTGATTGGACAGCGTCGCGCCGCGGAGGCGCGCGAAGAACGCGGCGACGCGCGGGCTCACGTTGAGCGCCTCGCCCGCGGCGATCACCTCGCCGAGGTGCAACGGCATCGCGTCGTCGGCGGCGCCCGCGGCGACCTCCGCGAGCTGGTAGAGCGCGACGGGCGGGAGGAAGAGCCGCTCGACACGCTCATGCGCGATGTGCGCGAACAAGCGCTCCGCGTCGCGGCGCACGTCGGACGAGACGAGCACGAGCTCGCCGCCCGAGGCCCACGTCGTCGCGATCTCTTGGAAGCACACGTCGAAGTTGGGCGACGCGAACTGGAGCGTGCGCTTGGGCTCGGGCCGCGTGGTCGTCTGCCAGCGGATCAAGTTGACCAGCGGGCCCTGCGTCATCGCGACGCCCTTGGGCTTGCCCGTCGAGCCCGACGTGTAGATGAGGTAGCCGAGGTGCTCGGGGCCGAGATCGCCCGCGTCGAGCCTCTCGGCCGAATGCGCGTCGATCGCGGCCGCGTGATCGTCGACGAGGAGCACGTGCGCGCGGTGCGGGGGCAACGTCGCGGCGAGCGCGTCGCCGACGTGGGTCGCGACTCCGCGTTCGCGGGTCGCTCGATCCGTGATGATCACGGGCGCCTTCGCGTCCTCGACCATGAAGGCCAAGCGATCGGGCGGATACTCCGGGTCGAGCGCCATGTACGCGCCGCCCGCTTCGAAGATCGCGAGGATGCCAACGACGAGATCGATCGAGCGATCGAGCGCGATCCCGACGGGCTTGTCCGGGCCCACGCCGTGCGCCCGGAGCTCGCGCGCGAGCTTGTTCGCGCGGGCGCCGAGCGCGCGGTAGGTGAGGCTCTTGCCTTCGAACGAGACCGCGACGTCGTCCGGCACGCGGTCGATCGTCGCATGTACAAGATCCCGTACAACACGCGCGGACGACGGCGCGAGCGCCGGGGCCATCGCGTTGAACGCGGTGACGACGCGCGCGCGCTCGTCGCCGGGGAGCATCGAGAGGTCGGCGATGGGCGCGTCGGGCGCCTCGGCCGCGGCGTCGAGCAACATCAAGAAGTGCTCGACCATGCGGTCGATCGTCTCGGCGTCGAAGAGATCGGTGTTGTACTCGAACGAGCCGACCATGCCGCGCGGCGTGTCGATCACGCCGAGCGTGAGGTCGAACTTGGCGGTCGACGTGCCGCCGCCCATGCCGCGCACCGAGAGCCCGCCGAGCGCCATGGCCTCGGGCGGCGCGCTCTGGAACGCGAAGAGCACCTGGAAGAGCGGCGCGCGGCTCATGTCGCGCACGGGCGTGAGCTCCTGGACGAGCCGCTCGAACGGCAAATCTTGGTGCGCGTACGCGCCGAGGCACGCGTCGCGCACGCGCTCGATCGCCTCGACGAAGCTCATCGCGCCCGTGATCTCGCTGCGGAGCACGAGCATGTTCATGAAGAGGCCGATGAGCCCCTCGGTCTCGGCGCGCGTGCGGTGCACGGCGGGCGTGCCCACGACGAGATCGCTCTGGCCCGTGAGCCGGTAGAGCAGCACCTCGAACGCGGCGAGCGTCGTCATGAACGAGGTCGCGCCGGCGCGGCGCGACAGATCCTTGATGGCCTTCACGCGCGCGTCGCCGAGCGCGAAGTTGCGCCAGCGGCCGTTGTAGGTCTGGAGCGCGGGGCGCGGCCTGTCGGTCGGCAGATCGATCGCCGCGGGCGCGTCGCCGAGCCGCTCGCGCCAGTAGCCGAGCTGGCGATCGAGCTCGTCGCCGCTCAGCCATTTGCGCTGCCACGCGGCGTAGTCGACGTATTGCACCGCGAGGTCCGCGAGCGGCGAGGGCCTGCCCGCCGCGAACGCGCGGTACAAGATCGAGACCTCGCGGTTCCACACGCTGCGCGTCACCGCGTCCGAGACGATGTGATGCAACGTCAGGAGCACCACGTGATCCTCGTCCGCGACGCGGAGGAGCCGCACGCGGACGAGCGGCGCGCGGCTCAAATCGAAGGGCCTCCGCGATTCGAAGCTCGCCTCGCGGCGCACGGCCTCGTCGCGCGCCTCGGGCGCCATCGATCGCAGATCCTCGACGGGGATCTCGATCGCGACGTCGTCGTGGACGCGCAGCGTGGGCTTTCCGTCGACCTCGCTGAACGACGTGCGCAGCACCTCGTGGCGCCGCACGACCTCGCGCACCGCGCGGGTGAACGCGGTCGTGTCGAGCGGGCCCGTGATGCGATGGCTCGTCGCGACGTTGTAGAACGGGCTGTCCGGTTCGAGCCGCGAGAGGAACCAGAGGCGCTCTTGGCCGAACGAGAGCGGCAGATCGCCGTCGCGCGGCACGCGCGTGATCGGCGGCGGCGCGCGCCTGCCCTCGCGCAGCGCCTCCTCGACGCGCTCGGCGAGCGTCGCGATCGTGGGCGCCTCGAAGAGCGCGCGGAGCGGCAGATCGCATTGGAACGCGTCGCGCGTGCGCGCGACGATCTGGATGGCGAGGAGCGAGTGGCCGCCCAGATCGCCGAAGCGCTCGTGGACGCCGATCTTGTCGCGCTCGAACACGTCGGCCCACACGCTCGCGAGCACCTCCTCGACCGGGCTCCGCGGCGCGACGTACTCGTCGCCTTCGAGCCCGCGGCCCAGCGCTTCGAGCGCGCGCCGATCGATCTTGCCGTTCGGCGTGAGCGGGATGGCCTCCAAGAACACGAACGACGCCGGCACCATGTACGCGGGCAATCGCTCGCCGAGCGCGCGCTCGATCTCGCTCGACGTGACGCCCGGCCCGCTCGCGACGACGTACGCGACCAAGCGCTTGTCGCCGCGCGCGTCCTCGTGGACCAGCACCACGGCCTCGCGCACCGAAGCGAGCGACGCGAGCGCGGCCTCGATCTCGCCGAGCTCGACGCGGTAGCCGCGGATCTTCACCTGGAAGTCGAGCCGCCCGAGGAAGAGCACGTTGTTGTCCGCGAGCACGCGCGCGCGATCGCCCGTCTTGTAGAGCCGCGCGCTCGGATCGGTCGAGAACGGGTCGGGCACGAAGCGCTCGGCCGTCAGCTCGGGCTTGCCCAGGTAGCCGCGCGCGACCTGCGCGCCGCCGATGTAGAGCTCGCCCGGCACGCCGATGGGCGCGGGCATCATGCGCTTGTCGAGCACGTAGATTTGGCAGTTCGGCAGCGGCCTGCCGAGCGGCACGATCGGCGTCGCGAGGCGCTTCCCCCGATCGACGCGGAAGGTCAGCACGCCGACCGTGGTCTCGGTCGGGCCGTAGTGGTTCATGATCGCGAGGTCGGGCGCGAGCCGCTCGATGCGCCCGATGAGCTCCCACGTCGACGCTTCGCCGCCCATCACGAGCAGCTTCTTCGGAAGCGCGCGCTCGGGCCGCGCGCCCGAGAGGAGCGCCGAGAGATGCGACGGCACGATCTTGAGGCAGTCGATCCCTTCACGTGTAAAGTATTCGCCGATCGCGTCGGGATCGGTCGTCAGCTCCTCGGCGATGAGGTGCAGCGTGCCGCCCAGGCAGAGCGGCGGGAAGAGCACGGTGTTGCCGAGATCGGCCGCGAACGTGGAGACGTGCGCGTAGCTCGATCCGGGCGGGAGGTTCATCCGCTCGCTCACGCCGCGCAGGTAGTTGACCGCGTGGCGGTGCTCGACGGCGACGCCCTTGGGCTTGCCGGTCGAGCCCGACGTGAAGAGCACGTACGCGAGATCGCCTTCATTCCCCGATGGATCGAGCGGCTCCGCGGAGCGCTCGGCGATCGCGCAGGCGTCGGCGTCGGCGCGCACCGCGGTGAGCCCTTGGACCTTCGCTTCGAGCCCGTCGAGCGACGCCGCGATCGCCTCGGTGGTGACGATCACCCGCGAGCCCGCCTCGGTGAGCAGATCCGCGATGCGCTGCGGCGGGTAGCTCGGATCGATCGGCGCGTACGCGCCGCCCGCCGCGAGGACGCCGAGCATGCCCGTGACGAGCTCGGCCGACCGCGGCAAGCACAGACCCACCACCGATCCCGGGCCCACGCCCGCGTCGCGGAGATGGCGCGCGTAGCGGTTCGCCGCCTGCGCGAGATCGCCGAAGCTGAGCCGCGCGAGCGCGCCGGGATCGCCGCCGCCCGCGAGAGCCGGCGCGACGAGCGCCGTCAACGCGGGGGAACGATCGGCGACGTTGGCGAACATCGTGTCGAGCCGTTCCCCGGCGGGCCACGGCGTCGACGTGTGGTTGTTCTCGACGACGAGGCGGCGGCGCTCGTCGTCGGGCAGGATCCCAAGCTCGCCGATGGGGCGTGACGGGTCGGCGACGATGCCTTCGAGCAGCGCGCGGAAGTGCGCGAGCATGCGCTCCGCGGTCGACGCTTCGAAGATGTCGGTCGAGTAGTTGAGCCAGCCCATCAGCTCGCCGGCCTTGCCCTTGGCCATGATGAGCGTGAGGTCGACCTTCACGCTCATGCCTTCGAGGCCGATGCCGCGGAGCTTGAGCTTGGGCAGGGCGAGCGCCTCGGCGGGCGTGTTCTGCAGGTTGAAGATCACCTGGAACACGGGCGATCGGCTCATGTCGCGCTCGGGCGCGATCTCTTGGACGAGCCGCTCGAACGGCAAATCTTGGTGCGCGTACGCGGCGAGGCTCCGCGCCTTGGTCTCGCGCACGAGGTCCGCAAAGCGCATCGCGCCGGTGACGTTCGCGCGCATCACGATCATGTTGAGAAAGAAGCCGATGAGCCCCTCGGTCTCGGCGCGCGTGCGGCCCGCGATGGGCGATCCGACGAGGATGTCCTCCTCCTCGGTGTAGCGGTGGAGGAGCACGTCGAACGCCGAGAGCAACACCATGTAGAGCGTCGCGCCCTCGCGCTGCGCGATCGCTTCGAGGCCCTTCGAAACCTCGGGCGAGAGCGAGAAGACGATGCGCTGGCCGAGGTTCGTGCGGATCGCGGGGCGCGGTTTGTCGGCCGGCAGATCGAGCACGAGCTTCGCGCCGTCGAGCGCGCCGCGGAAATGCGCGAGGTGCCGGTCGAGCACGTCGCCCGAGAGCCACGCGCGCTGCCACGCGGCGTAGTCGGCGTATTGCACCGCGAGATCGGGCAGGCTCACGTCCTCGCCCGAAGCGAACGCGCGGTAGAGCGTCGTCAGCTCGCGGTTCAAGATGCCCATGGACCACGCGTCCGCGACGATGTGGTGCATGTTGAGCACGAGCACGTGATCGTCGTCGCCGAGGCCGAAGAGCCGCGCGCGAACAGGCGGGCCCGCGGCCAAATCAAAGGGCCGTTTAGACTCTTCGACGACGGCGCGGCGCGCGGCGAGGACGCGATCGGTCTCGGACGCAGGGCCCGCGAAGAGCGGCTCGACCACGAGCGGCAGCGGGTGATCCGGGTGGATGACCTGCACGCCGTGGCCGTCGCGCTGGGCGAACGAGGTGCGCAGCACCTCGTGCCGCCGCACGATCACGCCGAGCGCGCGTTCGAGCGCGGGGACGTCGAGCTCGCCCTCCATGCGAAGGACGATCGGGATGTTGTACGAGGTGTCGCCCGGTTCGAGCTGCGCCAAGAACCAGAGGCGCTCCTGCGCGAACGAGAGCAAGAGCTCGCCCTTTCGATCGACGGGCACGAGCGGCGGCGCCTCGACGCCGTGGCCCGCGCGGATCGCTGCGTCGACGCGCTCGGCGAGCCCCGCGACCGTGGGCGATTCGAAGAGCGCGGCGAGCGGGACCTCGACGCCGAGCGCGGACGCGATGCGGCCCATCGCCTGCGTCGCGAGCAGCGAGTGGCCGCCGAGCGCGAAGAAGTCGTCGTGCGCGCCGACGCGCGGCAGATCCAAGATGTCCGCCCAAATGCCTGCGATCGCCTCCTCGATCGGGCTCCGCGGCGCGACGTACGAGGCCTCCGCGCCGCCGCCGTCGGGCGCGGGCAGCGCCGCGCGATCGACCTTGCCGTTCGGCGAGAGCGGCAGCGCCGCGAGCTTCACGAAGAGGCGCGGCACCATGTAGTCGGGGAGCCGCGTGGCCAAGAACGAAGCCAGCTCGTCGCTCGAAGGCCCAGGCTCCTCGGCCGGCACCACGTAGCCCACGAGGCGCTTATCTCCCGGCGAATCCTCGCGCGCGGCGACCACGGCCTCGATGACGCCGTGGTGCTGCGCGAGCGCGGCCTCGATCTCGCCGAGCTCGATGCGGTAGCCGCGGATCTTGACCTGGTGATCGGTGCGGCCGAAGAAGTCGATGTCGCCCGAGGGCAGGAGGCGCACCAAATCGCCTGTTTTGTAGAGCTTTGCGCTGCCTCCCAAGCTGAAGGGATCGGGGACGAAGCGCTCGTTTGTCAGCTCGCTCCGGTTCCAGTAGCCCTTGGTGATGCCCGCGCCGCCGACGTAGAGCTCGCCCGTGACGCCCACGGGGACGGGCTGCATGCGCGCGTCGAGCACGTAGAGCTTGGTGTTGGCGATGGGCTTGCCGATGGGCACGCGCGGCCCGGGCTCGTCGCCGCGCGCCGCGTAGACGCTGCACCACACCGTGGCCTCGGTCGGGCCGTACTCGTTGTAGAGCGCTACGTCGGGAGAGAGCTTGAAATGCCGGCGCAACAGCTCGATCGGCAGCGCCTCGCCCGCGAGGATCACGGTGCGGAGCGACGCGAGATCGCCCTCTTTGGCGTTGGCCAAGAGGAACGTGTAGAGCGACGGCACGCAGAGCAGGTGCGTCACGCCGTGCTGCGCGAAGATGGGCACGAGCTCGGACGGATCGTCTTGGAACGAGTCGGGCGGCAGCACCACGGCGCCGCCCTGCGCGAGCGTCCAGAAGATGCCCGCGACCGAGCTGTCGAACGCGAACGACGAGACGACGAGGAAGCGCTCGACCTTCTGCGTGTAGTAGCGGAGCCGCGCGCTCGTCGACGCGAGCAGGTTCCTCCGCGTGACCGCGACGCCCTTGGGCTTGCCCGTCGAGCCCGACGTGTAGATGACGTACGCGAGATCGTCGGCGGACCCGACGGGCTCGGGGCGCGTGTCGGGAAAGCCTTCGATCATCGGCCAATCCGAGTCGAGGCAGATGACGGCGGGCGCCTGCACGGGCAGCTCGTCGAGGAGCGCCGACTGCGTGAGCAGCACGGGCGCGGCCGTGTCCTCTTGCACGAACGCGATGCGATCGGCTGGGTACGTCGGGTCGATCGGCACGTACGCGCCGCCCGCCTTGAGCACGCCCGCGATGCCGACCACCATCTCGATCGATCGCGTGACGCAGATCGCCACGAGCGCGCCGGGGCCCACGCCGAGCGCGCGCAGGTAGCTCGCGAGCTTGTTCGCGCGGCGATCGAGATCGCCGTACGAGAGCGCCTCGCCTCCCGCGATCACCGCGGGCGCGTCGGGGGATTTGGCGGCTTCGTCCTCGAACAGCTCGTGGACCGATCGCTTGTCGGCGACGGGCGCGCCCGTGTCGTTCCACTCGACGAGCGCGCGCCTCCGCTCCTCGGCGCCGAGGATCCCGAGCTCCGCGCAGAGGCGCTGCGGCCCCTTGGTGATGCTCTCCAAGAGCACCACGTAGTGCGCGAGCATCCGATCGATCGTCGCGCGATCGAAGAGATCGGTCTTGTATTCGAGCACCGCGGTGAGGCCGGTCGGCCCCTCTTGCATCGCGAACGTGATGTCGAACTTGGTCCACACGTTCTCGACGGCCATGCTCTTGCGCTTGAGGCCGGCGGGCGCGTCGTCTTGGCGCGGCGTGTTCTGGAGCGAGAACATCACCTGGAAGAGCGGCGATCGGCTCCGATCGCGCGTCGGATCGAGCTTCTGGACGAGCCTCTCGAACGGGAGATCTTGGTGCGCGTACGCGCCCAAGCACTCCTCGCGCACCTGCGCGACGAGCTCGCGGAACGTCATGTCGGGCGAGAGGCGCGCGCGGAGCACGAGCGTGTTGACGAAGCACCCGGCGAGGCCCTCCAGCTCGGCGCGCGTGCGGCCCGCGATCGGCGATCCGATCAGGAAATCGGCCTGGTTCGAGTACCGGTAGACGAGCACGTCGAACGCGGCGAGGAGCACCATGAAGAGCGTCGCGTTCTCGCGCCGCGACAGATCGCGCAGCGCCTTGGTGATCGCGTCGGGCACGCGCACCGCGCGCCACTCGCCGCGCGGCGAGACCATCGCGGGGCGCGGCCGATCCGTCGGCAGATCGAGCGTGTGCGGCGCGCCCGTGAGCCTGCCCGCCCAATACGCGAGGTGACCGTCGAGCACCTCGCCCGCGAGCCAGCCGCGCTGCCACGCGGCGTAGTCGGCGTATTGCACCGGGAGCTCGGCGATCGGCGCGGGCTCACCCTTCACGAACGCGCTGTAAATCAAGGCGATTTCGCGCTTGATGAGGCCGTTGGTCCACGCGTCCGCGACGATGTGGTGCATCGTCCAGAAGAGCACGTGATCGTCGGTTCCCAGCTCGAAGAGCCGCGCGCGCGCGATGGGGCCGCGCGCGAGATCGAACGGGTGGACCATCTCCTCGCTCATCGCGCGGCGCGCCGCGGCCTCGCGCTCGCCGAGCGAGAGATCGGGCCACCGCGTGACGTGGAGCGGCATCTCGACGGGCCCCACCACCTGCGCGGGCTTGCCCTCGATCTTCTGGTACGTCGTGCGGAGCACCTCGTGGCGCTCCACGACCGCGATGAGCGTGCGCTCGAGCGCGCCCACGTCGAGCGCGCCTTCGAAGCGCATCGTGAGCGCGACGACGTACGACGGATCGCCCGGCTCCAGCTGATCGACGAACCAGAAGCGCTCCTGCGCGAACGAGAGCGGCGGGTGACCGTCGCGCTTCGATCGAACGAGCGGCGGCGCGACGATGCCGCGATCGCGCTCGATCGACGTGCGCACGCTCTCGGCGAGCGCCGCGGGCGTGGGCGATTCGAAGAGCGCGCGGAGCGGCACCTCGACGCCGAAGACGCCCTTGAGGCGCGCGGTCGCCTGCGTCGCGCGGAGCGAGTGACCGCCCAGCTCGAAGAACGAATCATGGATGCCGATGCGCCCGCTCTCGACGCGGAGCACCTCGGAGAAGACCGCGACCACGCCCTCCTCGATGGCGTCGCGCGGCGCGACGTACGGCTCCTCCGACGTGATGCGGCCCTCGGGCGCGGGCAGCGCGCGGCGATCGATCTTGCCCGCGGGCGAGAGCGGCATCGCAGAGAGCTCCACGAACGCGCCCGGGATCATGTACTCGGGGAGCTTGTCGCGGAGGTGCGCGCGCAGCTCGCTCGCCGAGGGCGCCTCCTCGCGCGGCACGAAATACGCGACGAGCTGTTTGTCGCCGGGCGTGTCCTCGCGCGCGATCACCGTGGCCTCGGCGATGTCGGGGTGCGCGAGGAGCACGCTCTCGATCTCGCCGAGCTCGATGCGATAGCCGCGCACCTTCACCTGGAGATCGATGCGGCCGAGGTAATCGACGGTGCCGTCGGGCAGCCACCGCGAGAGATCGCCCGTCTTGTACATCAGCTCGCCGGGCCGGAACGGGTTCGGCAAGAAGCGCTCGGCCGACAGCTCGGGCCTGTGCAAGTAGCCGCGCGCGACGCCGATGCCGCCGACGTACAGCTCGCCGAGCACGCCGATCGGCACGGGATTTCGAGCCTCGTCGAGCACGTAGGCCTCGACGTTGTCGATGGGCTTGCCGATGGTGGGCTTGCCGCCGCCCACGAAGCACTCGGTCTCGGTCGCGATGACGGTGATCTCGGTCGGGCCGTACGCGTTGTGGAAGCGCCTGCCAGGCTGCCACCGCGTGACCAGCTCCTCGGGGCACGCCTCGCCCGCGACGATGATCGTGCGGAGCGAGGGCAGCTCTTCGTACGGCGTCGCCGCGAGCGCCGACGGCGTGAGCGACATGACGTTGACTTGGTGCCTGCGGATCGTGCGGAGCAGATCCGGGCCCGGGAGCAGATCGTCTTGGCGCGCGAGCGCGAGCGTCGCGCCGTTGAGCAGCGCGCCGACGATGTCCCACACCGACACGTCGAAGTTGATCGACGAGAACTGGAGCACCACGACGCCCGGACCGAGCGCGTACGTGCGGCCCTCGAACCCCGCGAGGCTCGCGAGGCCCTTGTGCTCGATGCTCACGCCCTTGGGCTTGCCGGTCGATCCTGATGTGTAGATGACGTACGCGAGCGACCGCGTGTCCGTCGATCGATCGGGCCTCGTGGCGGGGTGCGACGCGATGGCGGACCAGCCCGTGTCGAGCACGAGCGCGGGCGTGCCCTCGGGCACCGGGAGCTTCGGCAGCACGCGATCTTCGGTGAGCAGCGCGCGCACGCCCGCGTCCTCGATCATCAGCTCCAGGCGATCGCGCGGGTAGCTCGGATCGAGCGGCACGTACGCGCCGCCCGCCTTCCACGCCGCGAGCATGCTCACGATCATCTCGGGCGCGCGGTCCATCGAGATGCCCACGATCACCTCGGGCCCCACGCCGAGGCGGACCAGCTCGTGCGCGAGCTCGTTCGCGCGCGCGTCGAGCTCGCCGTACGTGATCACCCGATCTTCGAAGAGGATCGCGCGCTCGTCGGGCTGCCGCGCGGCGACCTCCTCGAAGACGTCGATCGCGGTCGCGGCGCGCGGCGCGGGCACCTCGGGCGCGTGCCGGTTGAAGTCGACGAGCACGCGGCGCCGCTCGGCCTCGTCCATGATCGGCACGTCGGCGAGCGCGCGGCTCGGGCCGCGGACCATCTCGACGATGGCGTTCTTGAGGTGCGAGAGGAGCCGCTCGACGCTCGCGCGCTCGAAGCGGCGGACGTCGTAAAGAGCCCTCAAATCGAGCGTTTTTCGGAGCGACGCGAGGATCGTGAGCGGGTAGTTGGTGCCCTCGATGGTCTTCGCCTCGCCGACGGCGATGGGCCCGCCGCCGCCGCGCAGCGACTCCTCGATGGGGTAGTTCTCGAAGACCACGAGGCTCTCGAAGAGCGGCGTCCCGCGCGGCACGCCGCTCACGCCCTGCGCTTCGAGGAGCGGCGTGTGCTCGTAGTCCTTCATGCGGCCGAGATCGCCTTGGATCGCGGCGAGGAGCGACGAGGCGGGCGCGGCGTTGTCGATCGTGGCGCGGATCGGCAGCGTGTTGATGAAGAGGCCGACCATCTGATCGATGCCGGCGACGGGCGCGCTGCGGCCCGAGACCGTGACGCCGAAGACCACGTCGCGCTCGCCCGAGCAGCGCGAGAGCACGAGCGCCCACGCGGCTTGCAAGACGGTGCTCGGCGTGAGCTTGAGGTCGCGGGAGAGCGCGGTGAGCGCCGCCGTCTCCTCCTCGCCGAGCGCGACGCGCTCCTCTTCGTAGCGCTCCGCGCCGAGCCGCGCGGCGTGATCGACGCCGAGCGACGTGGGCGACGATCGATCGCCGAGGCGCTCTTTGAAGTACGCGAGCGCCGCGCCGAGGTCCTGCTTTTGGAGCCACGCGATGTACTCGCCGAAGGGCCTGGGCCGCGCGAGCTTGGGCTCCTCGCCGCGCGAATAAGCCTCGTAGAGCGCGAACAGCTCCTTGACCAAAATCGGCGTGGACCAGCCGTCGAGCAAGAGATGGTGCCGGCTCCACACGAGCCGGTAGGTCTCGTCCGCGAGGCGGAGGAGCGAGAGGCGCATGAGCGGCGCCTTGGTCAGATCGAAGCCGCGGCGGCGATCTTCGGCGAGGAACGCGTCGAGCGCGGCGCGCTGATCGTCCGCGCTCATCCCGCGCAGATCGCGCTCTTCGACGGGCAGCTTGACCTTCGCGAGCACCATCTGCGTCGGCGCTTCGAGGCGCTCCCACACGAACGCGGTGCGCAGGATCGCGTGGCGCGCGACGAGCTCGTTCCACGCGCGGAAGAAGGCCACGGTGTCGAGCGCGCCCCGCAGCGTCCAGCCGATCTGGACGAAGTACATGCCCGGCTCGGCGGCGAGCAGGGTGTGGAACAACATGCCCTGCTGCATGGGCGACAGCGGGTAGATGTTCTCGATGTTGGTGCGGCTCGTCTTCGGCGTCTCCATGGCTCACCCTGCGTCGAGCGGCGCCGCTCACCGGCGCGCTCGCCGCGCATCCTTCTTCGTCGTTTTGGCCGGTGATCGGCCTATTTTTAGAGGAAGAGCTCCTTCGTGATGTGCAGGCGCTCCGACGTGATCCCCCGCGCGTTGCACTGATCGACGAATTTGTTCGCTTCGATGGTCGCGTACGACGTGTCCGTGAACACGAGCCCCATCACGTGCCCGAGCCACGGCTCCTGCCCCATCGCGTAGATGTACGTCTGCTTCGGTGAGAAGCGATCGACGAGGCGGATCGCGCGATCGAAGTTGCAGCCGTCGAATTTGCGCGACTGATCGTTCTTGCGGACGAGCGTGCGGTTGAAGAGCGGGCCGTAGAGCCAGCTCACGGGCGCGCCCTCGCACTCCATGCCCAAGAAGACGATCTCGGCGTCGCCGATGCGCTCGTGGATGCGCTCGTACAGGTTTGGATCGACGTTGTTCGAGTCGGCGAGGAGCAGCACCTGCCGGCCTTCGAGGCGCACCGCGTAGGCGTTCTTGGTCCGCACGTCGAGGTCGCCGTGCTCGCCGAAGAAGGGCAGCGCGCGCACGTGACCGCCGGGCACGCCGATGGTCTCCATGTCGTCGATCTCGCGCACGTCGGGGTAGCCGATCTCGCGCAGGATGAGCTTGAGCGACGGGTCGGCGAGCGTGCTGCCCGCGCTCCGCGGCAAGACCAGCGTCTTGATGCGGTGGCGCAGCTCCAAGAGCGCCTCGATGAGCACGTGATCTTGGTGGTTGTGCGTGACGAACGCGTAGTCGATGGTCTCGGGGAGATCGGTGATGGTGAAGCGGTTCTTGCTCGCGTCGCCCCAGTCGTAGCTCACCGCCGGATCGAAGAGCATGCTCGTGCCCTTGTGCTCGACGAGCACCGACGCGTGGCCGAGGTAGCGGATGCGCGGTTTGTCGCCCGCGTAGGCGGGGCCGGGCTTGCGCGCGGGGGCCTCGGTGGTGAAGAAGGCGCGGAGCCGCTCGGCCTCGCCGCCCGAGACGCGGAGCGCGTCGCAGGCGCGGCCGAAGGGCATCGGCGTGTAGCGAGCGCGGTAGATCTCGTCGAGCTCGCGCGTGAAGAACGGCACGTGGACGTGCAGATCGCCTGGATCGAGGAGGCGCGGCGTGGTGAGCCGGAACGCGCGGCTGTCGGGCTTGGACGTGGAGATGCAGAGGCTCTGCGCCGAGCGATCGTAGTAGCGGCTCTCGTAGAGCAGGCCCTCCAAGAAGCGGATCGAGGCGTTGTCACGCAGGTCGTAGACGAGCTCGACGTAGCCTTTGAGCGCGGCGGGGACCTTCGCGTAGAGCCCTTCGAGCGAAAATCCCTTGCCCTCCTCGGCCAAGATTTTATCGAGCGCCTTCACCGCCTCGGCGAACTCGAACATCTGCGGCTGCGCCTTGATGGTTCGCTCGCACAGCTCCTTGACCTCGCTCACGCGCGCGGGGTCGATGTCGAGGAACGCGCCGCCCTTCATGGCGGGGTTGCGCGCCGCGGTCGCGTGGACCTGCGGCGAGGCCACGAACGACTGCATCAGCTTGATGTGCTGGTTCGCGACGAACATCGGCGCCGTCTGCGGCGCGAGGAGGTACGTCCATGCGTACCATTGGTTGTACAAGGGCTCGATCAGCGCATCGTGACGGAGATAAACGAGCTCGGTATCCATCGGCGCGTCCTCTTCGACCGCGCGACGGCTCGCCGCCTCGCGCACGGTCGTAGGCAAATGGAGGCGTAGGGTAGTTATTGGAGGCAGCCGCGGGAAGCGCAAAAGCCGCGTTTGATGGCGCAGAATCGTCGCCCGCGCCCGCGCCTTTGCTCTCGCGTCTCGCTGCTCGCGTCGCGTTGGGGCTCTTACGGACGGGCCGAGAGGACGAGCCCGCGCCACGCCGTGAGCGACGTGCCGAGGCTCTGCTCGATCTCGCGGATCTCTTCGACCATGTCCGCGTCGGAGACGCCGACCATGCGCGCTTCGCGCACGCACGCGAGCGCCGCGACGAACCGCCTCCGCCGCGCGAACGCGCGCGCGAGCAGCGGCCAGATGACCTTGGGGGAAGCGCCCAAATTCGCCGCGCGGCGCAGCGGTCCGACGGCCTCGCCGGGGCGCCCGTCTTCGAGCTGAGCCTCGCCGAGGCGGCGGAAGATCTCGGCCGCGGCGGCGCCGTCCTGCGCATATTGCACGGCGAGGCGCATCACCTCTTCGCCTTGCTGCTCCTCGCCGAGCTTCACGCACGCGGTGCCGAGCAGGCCGAGCCCCTTCGCGATGAGGCTGCGCGCGTCGGGCGTGAGCATCTGTCCTTCGGGCGTGCGGAGGAAGATCGCGAGCGGCGCGGGCCACGCGCCGAGGAGCTGGATCACGCGGGGATAATCGCCTTTTTGCGACGCGACCTCGGCCTCGGCGACCTTCGTGAGATCGATCGCGGAGCGCGAGCCCGCGGACGCGCGATCGAGCTCTTCGCGGATGTGCGCGCGGATCCGCGCGCGGAACTCGTTCAGCTCGTACGTCTCCTCGAGACCGTCGTGGAGCAGCACGAGGCGCGACGTCTTGCCCTCGGCGACGAGCTTGCGGAGGCTGTAGCCGTAGAGCGGCGCGAGCAGCAGGTAGCGCACGCCGATGTGGAGCTGGAGCGCTTCGATATCGGTGTCGCGCTCGGGCGCGGGCGGCGTCGCGTCGTCGGTGAGCAGCGCGCCGACGAGGCGATGACGGAAGTCCGCGAGCGTGAGCCGCTGCACCTCGGCGTCGCCCTCTTCATCGCCGGGCGCCGCGATGACGAAGTCGACGAGCGTGTTGTCCGGGTTGCGTCGATCGACGGTGAGCGCGGTGATGCGCGCGCCCGTGATCATCGAGAACGCAAAGAAGGCCTCCCCAACGATGTCGCAGAGGGCCTGGAAGCTGCCGATCCCATCGCCGATGCGCTCGAACCAGCCATCGGTGCGCACCGCGTCGAGCGAGAAGACGCGTTCCTTTGCCATGGATCGGAGAGGGTCGCACGGAGCTACCCCGGTTGTCATCTTCCGCATAAGCTCCCGGCCTCCCATGGCCCTCGAGACCAGCGCGTCGCCGTTCCTCGAACGTCTCTCGCTCCTCGACGGGAGAGCCCCCGCGATGGATGAGGGCGCTCACCACGTGCGCTACGAAGAGCTCCTCACGAGGGCTGCGCACATGGCTCGTGTGCTCGGCGGCGACGAGGGCCTCCACGGCGCCAAGGTCGCGATCCTCGCATCCCCGAGCGCGGCGTGGGTCGAGGCGTTCCTCGGCGTGCTCATGGCCGGCGGCGTCGCGGTGCCGCTCTCGCCCGCGTATCCGCCTGCGGAGCTCGCGTGGTTCGGCGACGACGCGCGCGCGTCCACGGTGATCCTCTCGCCCGATCTCGCCGCGCACGGCGCTGATCTCGCGAAGGGCCGGCGCGTCGTCGCGGTGGACGCGGGTCGAGGCGGGCCGAGCGCAGCGCCGTCGATCGCGATCGCGCCCTCGGATCCGGCGCTTTACCTCTACACGAGCGGCACCACTGGGAAGCCCAAGGGCGCGGTGATCTCGCACGCGAACGTCGACGCGCAGACCTCGCTGCTCCGCGAGGCGTGGGCGATGAGCCCGCGCGACACGCTGCTGCACGCCCTCCCGCTGCACCACCTGCACGGGCTCGGGATCTCGCTCCTGACCGCGCTCTCGTCGGGCGCGAGGGCCCGCATGTTGCCGCGCTTCGACGCCGAGCGCGTGTGGGAAGGGCTCGCCGATGCAACGGTGTGGATGGCGGTGCCGACGATGTATCACAAGCTCCTCGCCGCGTTCGACGCGGCCGATCCCGACACCCGCGATCGATGGGCGAAGGGCGCGCGCGGCCTTCGCCTCGCGACGAGCGGATCGGCGGCGCTGCCCGTCACGCTCGCGTCGCGATGGAGCGCGATCGCGGGCGCGATCCCGCTCGAGCGCTTCGGCAAGACCGAGATCGGCGTGGGCATGAGCAACCCGCTCGATCCCTCCGCGCGGAGGCCGGGGAGCGTAGGCCTCCCGCTGCCGACGGTGGAGGCGCGCATCGTCGACGACGAGGGCCGCGATCACGACACGGGGCCGGGCGAGCTATTGATCCGCGGACCGAGCGTGTTCGCCGAATATTTCGGGCGCGAAGAGGCGACGAAGAGCGCGTTCACGAGCGACGGCTGGTTCAAGACCGGCGACGTCGCCGAGCGATCGGCCGACGGCTACGTGCGGCTGCTCGGGCGCACGTCGGTCGACATCTTGAAGAGCGGCGGATACAAGCTGAGCGCGCTCGAGGTCGAAGAGGCGCTGCGCGAGAGCCCCGCCGTCGCCGAGGTCGCCGTGGTCGGCGTCGCCGACGAGGCGTGGGGAGAGCGCGTCGTCGCGGCGATCGTCCCTGTCCCCGGCCGCGCGGGCGAGTGCGCGACCGAGTCGATCCGCGCTGCGATGCGCGACCGGCTCGCCTCGTACAAGCTCCCGCGCGAGGTGATCGTGCTCGACGCGCTGCCGCGCAACGCGATGGGCAAGGTGATGAAGCCCGAGCTCGTCAAGCAGATCACCGCGGCGCGCGGCGGATAATCACGTCACATCCCGGAGCTGCTGCTGCTCGTCGTCGCCTCGGCGTCGGCGCACTTGTACGTGAGCGGGCAGGTCTGGACCGCCTGGCAGAACTCCGTGCCGCACTCTTTGAAGCAGTCCACGCACATGTCGAAGCTCGACACGTCGAAGCAGGCGTCCTGCTTGGCCTTCGCCTCCGCGGCGCAGAGCTCCTGCGCGTCCTCGTCGGAGATGCCGCAACCCGCGGCACCGAAGGCGATCGAGAGAAGAAAGGCCGTACCAAAGAGCGCGCGTCGCATGCGAGATCCTCCGTGTGCTTGAAAGAGCGCGCGAGGGTAAGCGGATCCACGCCTCGCCGCCAAGCGTGGGCGAACGATCACCGCTCGGGATCGACGCCTTCGGGCCCAACAGGGACGAGCCCATACGTCCCAGCGCCGCTCACTTGGACCCACGCGTGCACGAGCTGGATCGATCGGCCCGTCGCCGCGACCGCCGCCGCCGCGCGCCGGAGATCGTCCGCGCAGAGATCCATCACGTCGTCGACCGTCTGGTGATCCTCCGCGCTCCGCCGGATCCACACGGTGTTCGCCGGCATACGCTCCTCTTTGAAGCGATCTTGCCAGCGCCGGCCGACGAGCTCGGCCCGCAGGAGCTTGCGCGCGTCGGGCGTCGTCGAGGGGTGAAGCTCGTAGCTCAAGGTCGCGATGAAGTAGGTCGCCATCGCGCCCACCACACCAAATGCCCCGCGCCGCGTAAAGCGGTCGGTGATAAGGTCGCCGCGTGCGCGACACGACCGAGCTCTCCCTCGCCACGCTCGAGATCAACAAGCTCGAAGCTCTCTTGGAGCTGATGATCCTCGCGGCGTACGCGGACGGCGAGGCGAACGACGCCGAGCGGCGGGCCTTTCGCGAGCACGTGAAGGCGGCCACGAGCGGCCGGCTCATGCCCGAGGTGATGGACGCGATCTTTCACCACCTCGCCGCTACGCGCGACAGCCAAGCGCGCGAGGAGCGGCTCGCGTCGATCCGCGAACGGCTGCCCGACGAGCGCGAGCGCAAGGCCGCGCTCAACATCGCCTCCGCGATCGTCCGCGCCGACGGCATCGTCAAGATCAGCGAAAAAGAGTTCATGATGCGTGTGTCCGAGGCGCTCGGGCTCGAGGGCTACACAGACGTAGAGTCATGAGCGAAGGCTCGCCTCGCGCAGGACTTCGAGGTCACGCTGCGGCCGATCACGATCGCCATCGAACACCGTTGAAACCGGCTCGCTGAGGGGCGTACATTCCGGCGACCTGTCGTGGCTCGGCACCCAGAGACCCGAGCCCATCGGGGACGAGCTGCGGAAAAAGCCAACCATTTTCACGACATCCTCGTTCTCTCTGGAGGACGAAAGGCGCGATAAGCCCTTTCGCAAGCAGTTTCGGGCAGCGCGC
This sequence comes from uncultured Polyangiaceae bacterium, assembly GCA_964437785.1. GTDB lineage: Bacteria > Myxococcota_A > Polyangia > Polyangiales > Polyangiaceae > CAYTJL01. The sequence goes on along the minus strand of CAYTJL010000019.1, from coordinate 32,816 downwards.
CGGGGTGCACACGTGTCGATACCGGGGTGATGATGAGCGTCGAGACGATTCGAATGGCCCTCGGGCGCCTCCAGGAAGATCCGGAGAACGAAGCGGCCTGGAATGAGCTGACGGACATCGTGACCGAGGTCGTCACGGCGCCGGGATCGAGCGCCGAGGCCGACGTAGAGCGCTTGCTGGGAGCGGCGCGCGGGCGTCACGAGCAGCGGCGCGAGTGGGCCGCGGTCGCTCGCCTCCTCGAGCTCGAGCTTCAATTCTGCGCGGGCACGCCGGTCGAGGCGCCGATGCAAGCCGAGCTCGCGCGCGTGCTCCACGACGAGCTCTTCGACGCGGATCGCGCGGTCGCCGCGTACAAGCGGCTCCTCACGCTGCGCGCGAGCGACGAGACCGCCGAGGGCGCGCTCGAAGCCGACGAGGTCAAGCGTCCCAAGTGGCGCGACCTCGTCGCGCGCTACGTGTCGGAGGCCGAGGCGGGCGACGAGGGCTTCAAGAGCTCGCTCTACGCGAGCGCGGCCGAGGTCGCTTATCGCTACGGCGGCGCAGAGTCCGCGGCGGACGCGGCGAAGCACGCGGAGTCCGCGCTCGCGCTCGACAAGAAGAACCGCCGCGCGGCCGCCCTGGGCGAGCTCGCGCACACGCGCGCGGGCGATCGCGAGGGCACGGCGCGCGTGCTGAGCGTGGTGCTCGCCGAGTCCGACGCGAAGGACGATCGCCTCGCGGCGGGGATCCGCCTCGCGCGGCTCGCCAAGAAGCTCGGCGACAACGCCCGCGCGGCGCGCGCCTACGAGGCCGTGCTCGATCTCTCCCCGGGCCAGCCCGAGGCGCTGAGCTTCCTCGCCGAGTCGTACTCGGCGAACGAGCAATGGAACGAGCTCGTCGCGCTCTACGAAGATCAGCTCAGGGGGGGCGGCGTCAAGGCCGGCGAGGAGCTCGGGATCATCGTGCAGATCGCGATGGTCCACTGGCGGATGCGCGGCGAGCCCTCGGCCGCCGAGTCGTACTTCGAGCGCGTGCGGCGCGCCGATCCGACCCACGCGGGCATGCTCAACTTCTTCCGCGAGCACCTCGGCGCCAAGAACGACAAGACCCGCCTCGCGACGATCTTGAGCGACGCGCAGCGCGCGCTCCCCGACGGCGCCGACAAACGCGCGCTCGCGACCGAGATCGCGAAGCTCGCCGAGTCCCAAGAGAACGCGCAGAAGGCGATCGAGCAGTACAAGTCGGTGCTCCGCACCGATCCCGAGAACCGCGAGGCGCGCGACGCGCTCCGCCGTTTGTACACGCAGTCCGAGAGCTGGAACGCGCTGGTCGAGCTCTTGCGGCAGGAGCTGGAGCGCTCGCAGCAGGCCGACACGCGCGCCGCGCTCCTGCGCGACATCGCCGCGATCTACCGCGATCGCGTGAAGAACGACGCCGCGCTCGTCACGGTGCTCACGCAGCTCGTGCAGATCGACGAGGGCGACGCGGACGCGATCCGCGAGCTCGTGCGCCTCTACGAGCAGCTCGGCCGCTGGCGCGATCTCCTCGCGTACCAGCAGAAGCTCGCCGAGCTCTCGAAGAACCCGGTCGAGAAGGCCAACCTCTACCGCGCCGTCGCGCGGCGCTGGATCGATCAGTTCTCCAACGTGCAGAACGCGGTCACCGCGTACGAGGCGCTCCTCGAAGCGGACGGGACCGACACCGAGGCGCAGCAGAAGCTCAAGGAGCTGTACCTCAAGCGCCGGAGCTGGCCGCAGCTCTTCGCGCTCTACGAGCGGCAGCTCCCGAGCGCCGAGGGCGCCGCCAAGCTCGAGCTGCTCTCCGAGATGGCGAAGCTCGCGGCCGAGCGCCTCGACAAGGGCGCCGCCGCGATCTCGCTCCAAAAGCAGATCCTCGAGATCGATCCCAAGGCCGCGGGCGTGCTCGACACGCTCGAGAAGCTCGCGGAGCGCGAGAAGGATTTCGGCACCGTCGCCGAGGTGCTGGAGCGGCGCGTCGACGCCGCGCCCGACGACGCCGCGCGCCTCGTCTCGCTGCAAAAGCTCGGCGCGGTGTACGCCGAGCGCCTCAAGGATCCGGCCGCCGCCGCGCGCACGTGGAGGCGCGTGCTCGCGCTCTCGCCGGGGCACGCGAAGGCGCTGCGCGTGCTGCGCGACACGTACGTCGCCGCGAACGACTGGGACGGCCTCGAAGAGCTGTACGCGTCGCAGAGCGACTGGGAGGGCCTCGTCGACTTCCTCTCGTCGGCCGCCGATCGCGCGCCGGAGCCCGCGATCAAGCTCGAAATCTCGTTCCGCGCGGCGCGCATCTTCGAGCAGAAGCTCAACGCGCCCGAGCGCGCGACGCGGTCGTACGAGCGGGTGCTCTCGGTCGCGCCGACCGACGCGCGCGCGGCGAGCGCGCTCGTCCCCATCTACGAAAAAGAAGAGAAGTGGTCCCGCCTGCCGGCGCTCTACGAGGTGCTGCTCTCGGCCACCGAGGACACGGCCGAGAAGGTCGCGATGCTCAAGAAGCTCGCGAACGTGACGGGCGGACCGCTCTCCGACAAGGTCGCGGCGCTCGGCTACGCGCGCCGCGCGTACGACCTCTTGCCCGACGACGAGGGGCTCGATCTGCTCGAGTCGTGGTCGCGCGCGGCGAGCTCGTGGGGACCGATCGTCGAGGCGATCGAGGGCAGGCTCAAGAGCGCGGCCGACATGCCGCAGCCCGAGGCCCGCGCGCTTCGCCTCAAGTTGGCCGAGGTCTACGCGCGCGAGCTCGGCAAGCTCGACGAGGCCGTGGCCTCGTACCGCGCGCTCGTCGAGGCCGATCCCGACGACGCCGAGACGGTCTCCGCGCTCGACGCCCTGCTCCGCGCGAGCGGGCGGCGCGACGATCTGCGCTGGCTCTTCGATCTGCGCGCCTCGCGCGCCGAGGGCGAGCAGCGCGCGGACGTGCTCGAAGAGTGGGCCGCGCTCGAAGAGGAGGCCTTCAACGACGCGGCGCAGGCGATCACGCTCTACCGCCGGGTCGTCGACATCACGCCCCGCGGCGAGGCGATGCGCGCGCTCGCGCGGCTCTTGATCGGCGCGGGCGAGCACCAGTCCGCCGCCGATGTGATCGCGAAGCACCGCGATCTGTCCGAGGGTGAGGCCCGCGCGCGCCGCGAGGTCGAGCTCGCGAGCCTCTACATCGACAAGCTCCAGAGCCCGGTCGCCGCCTTCGAGGCGTGCGTCCGCGCGCTGTCCGCCGCGGAGCACGACGCCGACGCGATCGCGCTCCTCGGCCAGCTCCTCGATCGGCCCGAGACGCGCGTGCGCGCGGCGACGGTGCTCGAGAGCGAGTACGCCGAGATCGGCGACGGGCGCCGCGAATCGCAGGCGATCCGCGTGCGGCTCGACGCCGAGCAGGACGCGGGCAGCCGCCTCGCGCTCTACCAAAAGCTCGCCGACGTCGAGGAGCACAAGCTCCGCGCGGCGGGCACCGCGTTCGAGGTCGTGCTCCGCGCGCTCAACGAGTTCTCGGACAACCTCGATTTGTGGGGTCGCGCGTCCGAGCTCTCGCAGCGCTCGGGCCGGCCCACCGATCTCGCCGAGGCGTATCGCATGCACCTCGTCGCGGGCCGAGGCGACAAGCCGAGCGCGCTCCCCGAGGCCGTCGAGATCGAGCTGTGCGAGCGGGCGGCGAGCCTGCACGACGAGCAGCTCGGCGATCCCGAGGGCGCGATGCCGTACCTCGAGCGCGTGCTCGCGGTCGATCCGACCAACACGCGCGCGTTCAACCGCCTGAAGCAGATCCTCACCTCGTCCGAGCGTTGGGGCGAGCTCGAAGAGCTCTACGATCGCGCGGCGAAGGGCACGACCGACGAGCGCGATCGCATCGAGCTGCTCAACGAGGTCGCGCTGATCGCCGAGGAGATCATCGGCGACGCGGCGAAGGCCATCAGCTACTACGAGCGCATCCTCTCGCTCGATCCGCTCTACGTCCCGGCGCTCGACGCGCTGGAGAAGCTCTACGAGCGCGAGGAGCGGTGGAAGGATCTCGCGGCGCTCCTGGAGCGCAGGCTGGGCTCGGCCACGGAGCAGGAGTCGATCGACATCAAGCTCGCGCTCGGCCGCATCTACCTCGATCGGCTCTTGGAGCCGCCCGCGGCCATCGGCCACCTGGAGGACGTGCTCCGCCTGCGCCAAAACGACGGCGAAGCGCGCCAGCTCGTCGAGCGCCTGCTCGACGTCGGCGCCCTCAGGCTCCGCGCCGCGCGCACGCTCGAGGCCGTCTACGAGGCGCGCGACGACATCCGCCAGCTCGTGCGCGTGCTCGAGATCCGGCGCGAAGGCGCCGAGGGCGAGGAGGAGCGGCGCGAGCTGCTCCGCCGCATCAGCGTGCTGCGCGACGAGCGCCTGCGCGACGATCACGGCGCGTTCACCGCGCTCGCCGAGCTCGTGCCGATGGAGCCGGAGGACGAGAAGGCGCGCGAGCGCTTCGTCGAGATCGGCCGCCGGCTGGGCGATCACGAGAAGGTGGCCGAGGTGCTCACGCGCGCGGCCGACGTCTCCACCGTGCCCTCTACGCGCGGCGACATCCTGATGAGCGTCGCGCGCATCTGTGAGGATCTGCTCGACGACGAGGCGCGCGCCGAGAAGGTGTACCTGCGCGTCAGCGAGATCGATCCCGCGGACGGCGCCCTCGTGATCCCGGCCGCGCAGGCGCTCGGGAGGATCTACGCCGCCAAGGGGCGCAACGAGGCGCTCGCCTCCGCGCTCGAAATGGAAGTGCGGCTCGAAGAGAACGTCGATCGGAGGCGCGAGCTGTACGAGCGCATCGGCGGCCTCTACGAGACGATCCTCGAAGACCCCGCGAAGGCGATCGTCGCGTGGAAGAAGCGGCTCGACGACGACCCCGCGGACGGCGCGGCGCTCGGCGCGTTGGAGCGGCTCTACGAGGCGACCGGCGCGCACCGCGATCTCGTGGGCGTGCTGCGCGCGCGCGAGCAGAGCACGTCGGACACGGCCGAGCGGCGCCGCACCATGGTCAAGGCGGCCGAGACCCTCTCCGCCAAGATCGGCGACGTGCCCGAGGCGATCACCGCGTTTCGCGCGGTGCTCGACGAATTCGGCCCGGAGCGCCCGACCCTCGCCGCGCTCGAAGGGCTCTACCAGACGGCCGAGCGCTGGGTGGATCTCGCCGAGACGCTCGACGTGGATCTCTCGCTCGCCGAAGAGCTCGACGCGAGGCTCAACCTCTACGCGCGCCTCGGCGACGTGCGGCGCGAGCACCTCGCGGATCTGCCGGGCGCGCTCGACGCGTACCGCCAGGCGCTGCTCCTCGACCCCTCGCACGAGCAAAGCCGCAGGGCGCTCGAGGCGCTGCTCGGCGTGGCCGACGCGCGGCGCGAGGCGGCCGAGACGCTGCGCCCGCTCTACGAGGCCGACGGCGACGCCGAGCGGCTCCTGCGGGTGCTCGAGATCCAGGTCGAGACGACCGATGATCCGAGCGAGCGCCTGGCCACGTTGGAGAACGCGCTGCGCACGTCGGAGGGCCCGCTCACCGACCCGGGCCGCGCCTTCGGCTACGCGCTGCGTGGGCTCGAGCTCGCCGCGGGCGAGCCCGTTGTCTCGGACTGGATCGAGACCGTGGAGCGCCTCGCCGAGGCGACCGGCCGTTGGGCCGAGACGTGCGCGCTCTATCAGAAGATCGTCGAGGGCATCCTCGACGGAGATGTACAACAGCGCGTACGGCTCCGCGTCGGCGAGCTGTCCCGCAAGAAGCTCGGCGATCGCGCGCTCGCGGTCGCGGAGTACAAGCGCGCGCTCGACGCGAAGGGCGACGATCGGCGCGCGATGATCGCGCTGGAGGAGCTGTACGAGGAGGCGAGCGACGCGCCGAACCTGCTCGAGATCCTGAAGCTGCGCGTCGAGAACGCGGTCGGCGACGACGAGAAGAAGAGCCTGCTCTTCCGCCAAGCGGATCTCCAGCGCGGGCCGCTCGCCGACCCGGCGGGCGCCATCGCGACGTACGAGGCGATCCTCGACGTGAACCTGGAGCCGACCGCGATCACGGCGCTCGACGCGCTCTACCGCGAGGCGGGCCGTTACCAAGATCTCATCGCGCTCTTCGAGCGGCAGCTCGACGGCAAGGTCGGCTCGCCGGCCGAGCTGCGCGTGGGCATCGCGAAGATCGCGCGGCAACACACGAACGACGTGCCGCGCGCGTTCGACGAGCTCGGCGAGGCGCTCGCGAGCGATCCGTCGCACGAGGGCGCGGTCGCCGAGCTGGAGGGGCTCCTCTTGGGCTCGGAGGACGCGGAGCACAAAGCGCGCGCGGGCGAGATGCTCGAGCCCGTGTATTTGCGCCGCGCCGATTGGGCCAAGGTCAAGCTCGCGCTCGAGGCGCGGCTCGCGGCCTGCCAAGACCCGGGCGAGCGACGCGACCTGCTCCAGCGCCTCGCGACGCTGCACGAGGAGCAGCTCGAGGACTACGCCGCGGCGCTCGAGACCGTGGCGAAGCTCCTCCACGAGGACCTCGCCGACGAGGGCGTGTGGAGCGAGCTCGAGCGCCTCGCGAAGGTCGCGGGCGCCGAGCGCAGGCTCGCGGAGATCTACGCCGCCGAGCTCGGCGCGCTGAGCGCCGACGATCCGTCGAGCGCGAAGCTCTGCCGCCGCACGGGCGAGATCTTCGCGGATCTCGGCGAGGTCGCGAGCGCGCTCACGTGGTACCGCCGCGCGCACGAGTTCGAGCCCGAGTCGCGCGAGCTGTTCGCCGCGATCGACGCGCTGCTCGTCAAAGAGAAGCGCCACGAGGAGCGCGTCGCGCTCTACCGCGCGTCGCTCGACTACCGGTCGGACGACGAGCGCCTCGCGGCCCTGCACACCATCGCGCGGCTCGAGCGCGTGGAGCTGGGCAAGCCCGACAAATCCATCGAGACGTACCGGGCGGCGCTCGACGTGCGCGACACCGACGCGCCCGCGCTCGACGCGCTCACCGAGCTCTACGCCGAGCTCGGGCGCGATCGCGACCTCGCGGATCTCTACCTCCGGCGCGCCGAGCTCTCGAAGAGCGGCGAGGAGGCCGCGCCGTATCGCCTCGCGCTCGCGAAGCTGCTCCGCGGCAAGCTCGACGACTCCACCGGCGCGATCGATCAGCTCGAGGCGATCGTGGGCGAGGTGCCGTGGCACACGGACGCGATCAAGGAGCTCGAGTCGCTCACGCGTGACGACGAGCACAAAGCGCGCGTCGTCGAGATCCTCCGCCCGCTCTACGAGCGCAGCGACGACTGGCGACTGCTCATCAAGCTCAACGAGGAGCGCTTCTCGCTCGCGCAGGATCCGCGCGAGAAGGTCTCGGTGCTGCGCGAGACCGCGCGGCTCTGGGAGACGCGCGGGGGCGACGAGCTGCGCGCCTTCCAAGCGACGCGCCTCGCGTTCGAGCTCGACCCGGAGGACGGCGAGACCCGCGCGGAGCTCGAGCGCCTCACGGAGCAGCTCGGCGCGTACGAGGAGCTGTCGGAGAGCTACGAGAAGGGCATCGGCGCGACGAGCGACGAGCTCACGAAGAAGGAGCTCTTGCTCCTCTTGGCGAAGGTCTACGACACGCGCAGCGACGATCCGCGGCGCGCGCTCGACGCGTACGGCAGGCTCTCCGAGATCGACGCGACCGACCCGGAGCCGCTCGACGCGATGGACACGCTCGCGGTGCTGCTCAGCGACTGGGCCACGCTCATCGCGGTCCTGGAGAAGAAGAGCGCGATCGCGAGCGACGACGAGAACGCCTCGATTTGGCGGCGGATCGCCGAGACCAAGCTCGACATGATGGAGGACGTGGACGGCGCCATCGCCGCCTACGAGAAGGCGCTCGAGCTCGATCCGAGCAGCGCGCTCACCGTCGACGCGCTGATCTCGCTCTACGACGCGGGGTCGAACGCCAAGCGGCTGGTCGAGCTGTTCGCGCGGCGCGTCGAGCTCGCCGAGCCCGACGAGGGCGATCTCCGCTACGAGCTCAACGTCCGCGCGGCCGAGTGCTACGAGAAATCGCTCGACGATCGCCGCGAGGCCATCACCTCGCTCGTCGCCGCGCTCGACGCGAAGCCCTCCGACCCGACGGTGCTCCGATCGCTCGAGCGGCTCTACCGCGCCGAGAAGCTCTGGGACGAGCTGCTCGAGAACCTCAAGCTCCAGGCGAGCATCGCCGAGGGCAAAGAGGACCGCGTCAAGCTCCGCACCGCGATCGGTGACCTGTACGCGGGCGAGCTCACGAGCCCGAGCGACGCGCTCGAACAATACCGCATGGTCCTCGACGAGGACGCCGCGAGCGACCACGCCATCGCCGCGGTCCGCGCGATCGGCGAGGCCAACGAGGAGCTGCGCCTCGACGCCGCCGAGATCCTCGAGCCGGTGCTCCGCGCCGCGTCTCGCCACGAGGAGCTCGTCGCCGTCTTGGAGCTGCGCCTCAAGGCGCAGACCGACGCGGCCGATCGCGCGAAGACGCTGCGCGCGATCTCGTCGATCGAGGACGAGGGGCGCGCGCGGCCCGCGGAGGCCCTCGCCGCCCTGCTCCGCGCGCTCGAGGACACCCCCGACGACGCGTCGCTGCACGCCGACATCGAGCGCCTCGCCGATCGCAGCGACGGCTACGGCCGCTACGCCGACGCGCTCACCACGCGCGCCTCGGCCATCTTCGACGCGATGATCGCGAAGGACCTCTTCGTCCGCCTCGGCCGCGTGGCCGAGGAGAAGCTCAAAGACGACAAGCGCGCGGTCGAGGCGTTCGCCAAGGCCGTCGAGCACGCGGGCGACACGCCCGAGCTGCTCGAGGCGCTCGATCGCCTCTACGCGCGCCTCGACGACAAGAAGGCGCTCGCGGACGTGCTCGAACGGCGCGTGCCGCTCGCGGCCGACAAAGATCAAGCGGACCTCTTGCACCGGCTCGCCGTGATCCAAATCGAGTCCTTCGGCGAGCGCTCGCAGGGCCTCGCGACGCTGCGCCAAGCGCTCGATCGCGCGCCCGAGCACGAGGCCGCGGGCAAGGCGCTCGAGGCGCTCACCAGCGACAAGGAGCTCTTCTCCGAGGCCGCAGACGCGCTCGAGAACGTGTACCGCGCGCGCGCCGATCACGGCGCGCTCGCGCGCCTCTACGAGAAGCGCATCGCGAACGCGACGTCGGCCTCCGACCGGGTCCGCCTGCGCCTCGATCTCGCGAAGGTGCTCGAAGAGAAGGCGAACGACGCGAAGGCCGCGCAGGGCGCCCTCGAAGCGGCCCTCGCGGACGACCCGACCGATCAGGACGTTTTGTCCGAAATCGAGCGGCTCGCGCCGATCAACGCCGGGTGGGCGAACGCGGCGTCCGCGCTCGAACGCGCGGTGCGCGGCGTCGATCTCCCGTCCGAGACCGCGCGCGATCTGTGGATGCGCGTCGCGGGCTGGCGCAAAGACAAAGCCTCCGATCCGCGCGGCGCGGAGGAGGCCTTCGAGGAGGCGCTCCGGCACGACCCGCAGAGCGACTTCATCCTGCGCGAGATCGAGGTGCTCCAGCGCGGCGCCGGGCGCGAGCGCGATCTCATCAAGACGCTGCGGCGCCTCGCGGCGCTCGACGGGATGCAGGGCTCCGCGTCGGATCTCCGCCGCGAGGCCAAGAACCTCGCCGAGGGCACGCTCAAGGACGCGGAGCTCACCGAGGCGATCCTCCGCGAGATGATCGCGGCCGACGAGCGCGACGCGTGGGCGCTCGCCGAGCTCGGCAAGGTGCGCGAGGCCGCGGGCGATCAGAAGGAGGTCTTCGAGCTGCTCGTCCGCCGCGCGGACCTCGCGGCCGACGGCGCCGAGATCCGCGATCTTCGCCACGCGGCGGCGCTCGTCGCGCGCGACAAGCTGAACGACGACCCGCGCGCGATCGAGCTCTACAGCCAGATCTTCGAAGACGAGCCGGGCGACGCGCGCGCGTCGTCCGCGCTCCGCGAGCTCTACGCGAAGGTGGGCCGCCACAAGCAGCTCCTGGAGCTGCTCTCGCGGCTCATCGATCAGGCCGAGTCACCGGCGTCGCGGATCGAGCTGCGCCTGGAGAGCGCGTCGATCTGCGTCGAGAAGCTCGACGCGCTCACCGAGGCGACCGAGCATCTCCGCGCGATCCTCGACGAGGACGCGGGCCACGAGAAGGCCACGCTGATGCTCTCGCAGCTCCTCGAAAAATCGGGGCGCGACCAAGAGCTCGCCGAGCTGCTCACGCAGCAGATCGAGCGCGCCGTGGAGCAGGGCGACGTCCCCAAGGAGCAGAGCTTCCGCGTGCGGCTCGGCGAGGTCTACGAGACGCGCCTCAACGACGTCCCGAAGGCGATCGAGACGTACAAAGAGGTCGTCGAGCGGACCAAAGATCACAAGGGCGCGCGCCTCGCGCTCGCGCGGCTCCACGAGCAGCGCGGCGAGAAGAGCGACGCCGCCGAGATGCTCGAGCCCGTGCTCGGCGCCTCGGACGGCGCGGAGGCGGTCAAGCTCGCGCTGCGCCTCGCGGCCCTCTACACCGCGCTCAAGCGCGAGGACGACGTCCGTCGCGTGCTCGAGCGCGGGCTCCGCTCCGACGACAAATCGCAGGACATCCGCAAGCAGCTCCTCGCGCTCTACGAGAAGCAAAAGGCCTGGGCCGAGCTCGCGGACCTCATCACGGGCGACGCGGCGGCGGCGACCGAGGCCGCCGAGAAGGTGCGGCTCTACCGCAAGGCCGCGGACATCCACCAGACCAAGCGCAGCGACCCCGGCACCGCCGCGGATCTGCTCGTCAAGGCGAGCGAGCTCGCGCCGAGCGATCGCGAGCTGCTCCTCGCGCTCTGCGACGCGTACAGCGCCTCCGGCCGCGGCAAGCAGGCGGCCGAGGTCCTCCAAAAGATCGTCGACTCCTACGGAGGCCGTCGATCCAAGGAGATCGCGCCCATCCTCCACCGGCTCTCCAAGGCGTACCTCGCCGAGGGCGAGAAGGAGAAGGCGCTCGAGCAGCTCGAGGTCGCGTTCAAGGTCGATCCCGGCTCCATCGCGGTGCTCCGCGACCTCGGCGTGCTCTCGATCGATCTCGCCGAGACGACCGAGGGCAAGGTCAAAGACGGGCACATCGACCGCGCGCAAAAGACCTTCAAAGCGCTGCTCCTGCAGAAGCTCGACGACTCGTCGCCGATCACCAAAGGCGAGGTCTTCTACTACCTCGGCGTCATCAGCCACCGGCAGGGCGACGACAAGAAGGCCATCCAGATGCTCGATCGCGCGCTCGACGCGAGCCGCGATCTCGCCCCCGCCAAAGAGCTGCTCGCCAAGCTCAAGAAGTAGTGCGCTCGATCCTCGCGACGCTCCTCGGTCTCGTGGTGCGCGCGTGGATCGCGACGCTGCGGCTCCGCCTCGTGACGCACCCGTCGCTCGCGATCGCCTCCGATCGCCCATGGGTGCTCGCGTTCTGGCACGGCCATCAGCTCATGTTGTTGCGCTGGCCGCGCCGTAGGCCGCTCGTCGCGCTGGTGAGCCGATCGCGCGACGGCGATCTCGCTGCGCGCGCGCTCGCGATCTGCGGCGTCGCCTCCGCGCGGGGATCGTCGTCGCGCGGAGGCGCCGGCGGGCTCAAGGACATCATTCGGCGCGTGCGGCGCGGCTTCGACGCGGCCTTCGCGGTCGACGGCCCGCGTGGTCCGGCGCGCGTCGTTCAGAGCGAGGGCGCGTCACGCGCCGCCGCGCTCGGTGGGGCGATCGTCGTACCGATGGCCGCCGCCGCACGCGCGCGCGTGGTCCTCGCGCGATCGTGGGATCGCTTCGAGATTCCCCTTCCTTTCTCGCGCGTGTGCGTGGTGCTCGGCGCGCCGATCGAGCCCGCCTCCGCGACCCCGCCGATCCTCGGCGCCGCCATTGATGAGGCGCGCGACGAGGCCGAAAGGCTCACGAGCCCGGGCGCAGGGACGCGAACGGGCATGGATCTTCGGGCCGATTCCCACTAAGTTGCGCTCGGGATGACCTCCGACCGGGCGCCGCCCTCCTCGGGAAAAGCCTTGGCTCCGCCAAGCGAAGCCGACCCACGCATCGCCGCCGCGCGCCAAGCGCTGCTCGAAGGCGTCGGCGCCGAGATCGCCGCTTCGTTTCCGGGCATCACGCGCCTCGGCGGGCAAGTGGTGGCCGCGCTCTATCTCTCCGAGGGGCCGCGGTCGATGGACGAGCTCTCCGCGGAGCTCGGCCGCTCGAAGAGCAACATCTTCGCGAACCTGCGTGGCTTGGAGGCCGCCGGCATCATCGAGCGGCGCCGCGAGACGGGGGCCCGCCACGACACCTACACGCTGCGTGGCAAGTACCCGGACGTGATCATCGGCGCGTACATCACGCGCCTGCGCCGCGTGGTGCACGACAAGCAAGCGCTGTCACGGCGCGCGCTCGGGCTCCTGGGCGACGCCGAGGGCCCCGAGGCCGACGCGCTGCGCGTGCGGCTCGCGGACCTGTCGCGCAAGTACGATCTCTTCGGCGAGCTGATGGAGCGTATTGGCCCTTCGATGGATGGGCCGATCGATTTGGAGCTCTTGATCAAGAGCGTGCCCGAGCCCGTGCTCAAGGCTCTCCTCGCTTCGGCGCGGACCGCTTGGTCGGTCGGCGGCGCTGCTTTGGCGCAGGTAGAGCGGCTCCGCGCGAAGGTCCGCCGCTAGCCCTTCGGCCGCTTCGCGACGACGGCGACGGCGACGTCAAGCGGGGTTTTGGTTGCCCCGCGGAGATGCCGTCGCGCTCCACGATGGCAAGCGCCGAAAGGATGAGCACGCGCAGGACATCCGAGCGGGTAGCGTCACGCCACTTGGTCGAGAGCGCCGGCATCAGCTCGTCCACGCGGGACAAGATCTCGTCCCGTAGCCGAAACGCGACTTGTTGAAACGCCATCCGGCCAATCCTCCTCAGCGGTGAGCGACCGCGCTTCGTCTCTTACTCTCACCGTCTACAGAGTATCTAAACGATGACGTTGATTAACACCTTTTTGTTTTGATTACACACTTGTACACCCATAACCATCGGTTACCATCGTTGACAGTAGCATCCATGGCGTGGCGGCTCGTTGCCTTTCGATTGCGCGAGGAGACCATGGAGAAGGTCGACAGCCTCCTCCCCGGACTCTCCACGCGAGCGCGCGAAGCGACGCGATCGGACTCGCTTCGCTATTTGATCCTCACCGGGCTCGCGCGCGCAGAAAGAGAGAGGCCGCTGCGGATGGCAGCGGCCTCGTCGGGCGGGCAAAAAGAGGAGGGGTGAACGGCGGGGCGTTCTACGGGTGGCAGAAGTCGCCGCCGTTGGCGCCGACGGCCGGGATCGCGATCTTGGGCTCGTTGTCGTCGATCGACAGGAGGAACGCGACGAGCTGCTTCACCTGCGTCGGCGTCGGGCTGAAGACCGACGCGATCGCCGATTGATGGTGGCCGACGAACGCGGCGCTGAGCACCTCTTCGAGCGTGCGCGCGTTGCCGCCGTGGAAGAACGGCGCGCCCACTTGCAGGCCGAGGAGCGACGGCGGGTTGAAGCCGCGACCGGTCGCCGCGGCGCCTTGCGCGACGGTCACCATGTCTTGGCGAAGCTCGACCGTGTTGACCTCGGGCGGCGAGACGCCGAACGTGCCCACCGGCCGGAGGATGCACTGGATCTGCTCTGCGCCGGGCGGGTTGCCGAAGCGCATCTTGGCGTTGTTCGGGAAGTTCGCGGCGTCGACGGGGAAGAGCGCCGCCGGGAAGCCGTTCACGTTGGTCGACCACGAGACCTGCGACAGGCACGAGGTCTCGAGCGCGGTGCAGTTGGTGTTGGAGTTGGGGACGTCGCCCGGCGTGTAGAACACCTTCGAGATGGTCCACTTGTCGCCGCTGTGGCAGCCGATGCAGTTGCCCTGACCGACCTGCGAGAAGATCGCCTTGCCCGCGGTGACGTCGGCCTGCACGAGGTTCGTGGGCTTGCGCGGTGAGCGCACGGTCTTGATGTACTCCTCGATCTCGTTCCAATCGTTGAGCACGCTGTGCGCGAGGTGGTTGTCCGCGTTGGCCATCGGCGTCGCGATGTGCTGCGCGGAGCCTTGGAGGCCCTGCTGAACGGCGACGGGCACGCCGCCGACCGTGGTGAGGTTGATGCGATCCGCGTTGACGGGCGGGTTGCTCGTCGCGCTCACGATCGCGCCCACGCCGCCGGAGACGCCGCGCGTGTTGAGCTCGAAGTCGGGCGTCTCATCGAAGATCGCGGACCAGTTGAAGATGCGGCGATCGTTCGGGTTGAGCTTGGAGTACGAGCCGTCGAGGCTCGTCGATTGGCGCGGACCGCGCGCGAAGTACCACGAGACGTTGTCGGTGAGGCCGTCGATGTGGCAGACCTCGCACGAGCCCCAGCCTTGGCCGCCGAGCGACCAGCGGCCGAGCCCGGTCACGAAGAACCGGCGGCCCTTGAGGACCGCGTCCTGCGGGGATCCGGCGGCGGGGAGGGCCGCGCTCGCCGTCACGCGGAAGTCGGGCGCGGTGCCCGCGATCGTCTGCGAGCTCAGGTTGAGCGCGGTCACCTCGCGCGTGCCGTGGTTCGCGACGAACGCGAACGCCTGCGTGTGATGCGCGGCCATGCCGATCGGCAGACGCGGGGGCTTGGCGCCGTCCGCGCGCAGATCGATGAAGTCGTTGGCCATCGATCCCACGCCGGTGATCGCGCCGTTCGCGATGTTCATGCGGAAGACCGCGTCGGTGCCTTCGGCGACCGTGTACGCAAAGCCCGGCTTGAAGTCGACGTCCTGCTGGAGCAGCGGCATGCGCGCCGAGGCGACCGCGGGATCGTCGAAGAGCTTGTCGAGGTTGACGGTGGTCGCGGTGCCCGCGGTGATGTCGATGATGCTCATCCCGGGGTGCGTCGTCGTCTTGACGTCGGTCGTGTTGGGCGCGCACGCGCCCGCGTTGCACACGCCGCCTTTGACGCCGCAGTCCGCGTTCACGGTGCACACGGCGGTGGGTTGGAACACGCCGAGCGGACCGACGGGTGACGCGCAGGTGCTCGTCACGTACGCGAAGTTGCCGTCGATCGAGACCGACGCGACCTGGTTCGGGAAGCAGCCCGTGACGTTGTTGTTGTGGTCGTTGAAGCCGGTGTCCATGACGGGCGGCAGGTCGATGGTGGTCGCCGTGCCGTCGCTCACCTTGACCTTGTAAACAAGGCCCTTCTTGTTGGTGTCCGAGTTCTTCCCGTCGGCGGCCTCGGGCGCCGTGCGCTGCGCGAGCCACTCGGTCACGAGGACGAAGTCGTCGTTGTCGTCCGCGTTGGCGTTGTTGGTGATCGCGAGCGCGCGCGGGTGGGCGAGCGCGGCGCGCGGCGCGAGGTTCGCGCCGAGGAGGTTGGTCGCGGCGAGCGTCGCGTTGAGATCGACCGCGCCCGTCGCCATCATGGTGAGCGGATCGATGATGGTGAGCGTCCCGTCGACCCAGTTGGAGACGTAGAGCTTGGCGTTGTGAGGCGTGAGCGCGAGGCTCGTCGGCTCGGATCCCACCGCGACCTCTGCGCCCTTCGCGGGCGTGCCGTCGATGCCGGTGATCTCGACGACCTTCTGCGCTTTGCGCAGGACGACGTAGGCCGTCGTTCCGCAGCTGTCGATCACGACCTGCCAGGGCTCGCTGTCGGGCGCGCCCACGGTGACCTCGCTGACGACGGTCATCTTGGGTTGGCCGTCGGTGTAGTCGATGCTCATCACCGTGACGGTGCCGAGATCGCGGTTGACCGACACGAGGCGCGTGTCGTCGGGCGTGAGCGCGATCGCGGAGCCGCGTGACGGGCCGGCCGCGAGCTTGGTGCAGCCGACGGGACCCGCGTCCGAGCCGCCCGCACCGCTCGAAGAGGTGCTGGAGGTGGAGGTCGAGCTCGTGCTGGAGGTCGAGCTCGTGCTGGTGCTCGTGCCGCCGCCTGCGCCCGAGCCGGAGGACGACGTCGAGCCGCCGGTTGCCGTCGTGTCACCATCACAGCCGGACGAGGCCCCGACGGCGATCGCGAACGACGCGAAGATGCCGAAGAGCAGGGCGGTATTGCCGATATGGCCGCGCCGCTTCGGAGCGCCGCTCCAAGAGATCAAGTGTTTCATGCGAGGTTATCTCCCTATTCGTGTGGAAATTAGGCGAAAGCGCGGCGACCACCCGCGCAGAGCACAGGGAAAAAAGCCTGTGAAGGAGGCATACCGGCCTCCGTCGAATCCCCACCAAACAAGAAACGAACGCGCTCATCGCGCGTCGTACAACCATACGTTCGCGGATCGCGAATGAGAATCGCAATCGATTTATCGGCCCCCATAGAGCGGGGCTATGGGCACTTTTAAGGAAGAGTTAAGATACGCCTTCGACGAGGGCTCGTGGATCTCCTTCATCTTCGCTACTTTCAAGCTGTCGCCCGTCACGGGAGCATGACCGCCGCTGCGAGGTCATTGAAGATCACTCAACCCACGCTCACGGTCGCGATGAAGAACCTCGAGGAGCGCTTTCGGACCACGCTCCTGAATCGGAGCCACAACGGCGTGACGCTCACCCCGATGGGCCAAGCGCTGCTCTCGCACACGTCGGAGGTGTTCTCGGCGATCGAGCGCGCGGAGGCGCGCATCTCGGGCCTCGAAGCCGAAGACGTCGGGAGCTTCACGATCGGTTGTTATGAGTCGCTCGGCGCGTATTTCCTCCCGGGCTTCATGAGCCGCTTTCTGCGCGAGGCGCCGCGCATCGAGATCGCCCTCCGAAACAAGCCCTCCGCGCAGGTATGGGAGGACGTGGTCGCCCAAGGGATCGATTTTGGTCTTGTGGTCAATCCCGCGCCTCACCCCGACCTCGTGATCGTGGACCTCTTCAAAGACGCGGTCGACGTGTTCGTCCGCGCGGCGGACGACGGGACGAGCGGTGTTCGGACGCTCGACGAGGCGCACGCGCGGCTGCGCGAAGGGCCGTTGATCTTCGCCGGGCGCGTCGGGCAATCGCACGAGCTCATCGGTCGCCTCTCGGCGGACAGCCTGCGGTCGACGCGCATGCTCTCGTGTGGTGACCTCGAGCTCGTGAAGAGCCTCGCGATCGAGGGCATCGGCGTCGGCATCTTGCCGAGGCGCGTGGCCGCGTACGGCCAGCCCGGCAAGCTCGTGCGCCTCCACCCCGAGCTGCCTACCATCCCCGACGTGATCAGCCTGCTCTACCGCGCGGATCGCTATCGCACGCGCGCGGCGACCCGCCTCAAGGACGCGCTCATCGCGCACGGCAAGCGCCTCAACGAAGCCGACGAGGGCCGGTGAGGCGAGCGCTCTCCGCCGCTCTGATCGCCGCGTCGGCGCTCTCCGCGACGCCTGCGAGCGCAGGGCCGTTCGAGGTCGAGGGCGTCGGTCCCTCGGGGATCGCCGAGATCTCCGCGCGTGTGGCGCGCGCGGACGACGGCGCAGCGGCCTTTCAAAATCCGGGCGGGCTCGGCCTCGGCCGCGGGCTCCGCATCGAGATCGCGCCGACGCTCGGCGTGTCCGGGCTCTCGGCGCAGGGCAAGAACAGGCCGCTCGAAGATCCGTTCGGCATCGCGCTCACGTTCGACGCGACGATGCCGCTCACGGGCCTCCTCAAAGATCGCATCCGCGTCGGGCTCGCGGCTTATTTCCCGCCCACGACCGCGCTGCGCCTCATCGCCCGCCCGCGCGACGAGCCCCTCTTTCCGTATTACGACAACCGGACACAGCGCCTCGTGATCATCCCCGCGCTCGGCCTCCGCATCACCAAGCGCATCGGCGTCGGCGTCGGCATCAACGTGCTCGGCGGCGTGAGCGGCCCGGCGACCGTGATCCCCGGCGCGTCGGGCGCGCCCGAGTCGAGGCTCGATTTGCAGGCCACGACGACGCTCGCGGTCAACGTGGGGGCGCGCATCGACGTAACGCAACACGTGCGGCTCGGCGCGACGTTCCGCCAGCGCTTCGCCGTTCCCGCCGCGGTCACCACCAAGGCCGACATCGCGGGCGTGCCGCTCGACGTGACCGTCAACACGCGGAGCGCGCTCTACGATCCGCTCACCGTGGTGATCGGCGCGAGCTTCGATTTCGCGTCGGTCGAGCTGGAGCTCGACGCGATCTACGCGCGCTGGTCCGAATACGCGGGGCCGTTCGTCACGGTCCGAGCCGAGCTCCCGGGCCTCGCGGTCGCGTCGCCGATCACGCCCTCGCTCGCCAAAGACACCGTCAGCCTGCGCAGCGCGGGCGTGTATCGCGTCGACATCGGGCGCGTGGTGGGCGTCGCGCTGCGATGGGGCCTCGGCTTCGAGCCCTCGATGCTCCGCTCCACCCAGCAGAGCGTCACCAACTTGGTCGACGGCAACAAGCTGCTCGCGGGCGCGGGCGCGTCGGTCGAGGTGCGCGGCGTCATCGGAAAAGCGCTTCGTTTCGGCTTTGGCGTGAACGCGCAGGCGCTCATGCCGTACGAGCAGGACAAGAAGATCTGCGCGCGCACGCCTTGCCCCGACGACTCGCTCGCGGGCCCGGATCCGCTCCGGCCTTCGCGCGGCGTCTCGAACCCCGGGTTCCCCAAGCTCACGGGCAACGGGGTCTTCGTCGCGGGATCGCTTGGGATCGGGGTGGATTTATGATCCCCAAGCGAACCTTCGCCTTCGCCCTCGCGGCGCTCTCGCTCACGGGCGCGGGCGCCGCGCGCGCCGACGCGCCTTCGACGTTCGGGCTCGGCGCGCGATCGGCGTCGCTCGCGCGCGCTGACGTCGCGTACGGTGACCCGCTCGACGCGACGCGGATGAACGCGGCGAACGCGGCCGAGTCGGGCGCCCACGTGAGGCTCGGGTACGGCTACGGCGCGCTCAACCTCGCGATGAACGGGCGGAGCGCGGGGGTCACGCGCGCGTCCGGCCTCCACCTCGCGGCGCAATACGGGGGCAGCTTCGGGCGCTTCGACGTCGGCATCGCGTTCTCGCTCTACGCGCCCGATCACGCGCTCGCACGCGTCGCGTTCCGGCCCGCGACCGAGCCTCAATTCGTGCTCTACGAGGCGCCGCTCCAACGGCTCGCGGCCGACGTGGTAGTGGCCGCTCGTTATGGGCCTATCTCCGTGGGCCTCGGCGTGGCCTTCGGGCTCTCGGTGGGCGGCGATGGAACGCGCTTTGGCGTCGGCCAAGACGCCAAAGGGGTCTCGGCCGAGGCGTCCGCCGACGTGAGCTTGCCTTACAAGGTCGCGCCCATCGTCGGCGTGCGCGCCGACTTCAAGCGTGTCGCGGTCGGGCTCAGCTACCGTGGGCCGATCGGCATCAATTTGGCGCTCGACAGCGCGGCCACCGTGGCGATCGCCAATAACCCCCTCAACGGCAACACCACGGTTCGTGTTCATGGCACCTCGGGGTACGACCCGGGCGTGCTCACGTTCGGCGCGCGGGCGCTCCTCGTCAAAGGCATCTCCGTGATGGCCTCCATCGATTATACGTTTCACCGCGCGACGCCCCCTCCCGTGGCCGACGTCATCATCGATTTGGAGCTCGGCACGACGCCGGGGCTGCGCGAAGGGCACTTCACCGATCCACGGTTCCGCGACACGCTCACGCCGCGCGTCGCTGTCGAGTGGCGGCCTCCCATCGATCCTCCGTGGGGCTGGTGCCTGGCGGCGAGGGCGGGATATGCCTTCTTGCCGACGCCCGTCCCCAAGCAAACGGGCTTTACCACCTTCCTCGACGCGTCGAGGCACGTTATCGCGGTGGGCGGCGGATATCACCTCGGCAAGCTCGCGGGGGTCGATTTCTCCATCGACGCCGCGGGGCAGCTCCACCTGCTCGTCCCGCGCGAGACCGAAAAAGGCAATCTGGGCCTGCCGTACGCGCGACACCGCGCCTCCGGCAACATCGTTTATGGCACCGCGACGCTCGAAGCCGCTTGGTAAGCCCTAATTCGCTGATGTACGCTGCGCGCTGCCGAGGAGGTCGCGATGGGCATTGAGGTCCGGGTCAAAGGCAGGGGCGTGGCGGCGGGCGAGGACCTTCGCTTCGAGCCACAAACCGCGGCGGCGTGCGATCTCTGCGCGCGCGACACCGACGCGGTCGTGAACGTCGGCCCCTCGTCGTTCGCGTGCTCGGACTGCCTGCGCGAGCGGCTCGGCGCGGTGAGCATCGCCAAGTGGCGCTTGCAGGACGACCACAAAACGCCTTGGGGCAAGGTCAGCGGGTGATCGCGTGAGAGCCGCCGTCCTCGAAGCCGTCAAGAAGCTCCGCGTCGCGAACGACGCGCCCGTCCCCGCGATCGGCCCCAAAGACGTGCTCGTGCGCGCCAAGGCGTGCGGCATCTGCGGCACCGACGTGCACATCTACGAGGGCGACTTCTTCCCCACGTTCCCGCTCGTCCCCGGCCACGAGCTCGCGGGCGAGGTGGCCCAGGTAGGCGCCGAGGTGACGGGGCTCGCGGTGGGCGATCGCGTCGCGGTCGATCCGACGGTCACCTGCGAAGAGTGCCACTTTTGCATGATTAACCGGCAAAACCACTGCCTCGCGTGGAACGCGGTGGGCGTCACGCGCGACGGCGGCTTCGGCGAGTTTGTGCGCGTGCCCGCGAAGAACTGCTACCGCTTCGAGCGCGTGAGCTTCTCCGAGGCCGCGTTCTGCGAGCCGCTCGCGTGCGTGGTCTTCGGCCAAGACAGGGCCAAAATCGAGATCGGATCCGAGGTGTTGATCCTCGGCGCGGGCCCCATCGGCCAGCTCCATTTGCAGGCGAGCCGCGCGAACGGCGCCGCCGCCGTGACCATGGTCGACAGGGTCGAGTCCAAGCTCGACCTCGCGAAGAAGCTCGGCGCGGCCGAGATCGTGGTCGCGGACAACGCGATCGACGACAAGCTCAAGCGCGTCGCGCCGTTCGGCTTCGACGTGGTCATCGACGCGACGGGCGTCGCGGGCGTGATGCAGCGCTCGATCAAGCACGTGAAGAACGGCGGCAGCTACCTCGTGTTCGGCGTGTGCGGCCCGAACGATCGCATCGAGGTCTCGCCCTTCGAGATCTACCGGCGCGACCTCACCATCGTGGGGAGCTTCGCGATCCGCAGGACGTACGACCGCGCGTTCAAGCTGATGGAGCACGGCGCCGTGAAGGTGAAGGATCTCATCCACGAGGCTTTGCCCATCGAGGAGCTCGAGCGCGGCATTGAGATGATGAAGAAGGGCACCGCGGGGATGAAGCTCCAAGTGGTGTTTTGAGGCCCGCGCGATGACGTTGCTCATCGGCGCAGACGTCGGGACGAGCGGGCTCAAGGCCATCGCGATCGACGCGGAGACGGGGCGCGTGATCGCGTCGTCCTCGCGCGATTATCCGCTCAGCGTGCCGCGCGCGGGCTGGGCCGAGCAGGACCCGTCGCTCTTTCGCGAGGCCCTGTTCGGCGCGCTCGCGGAGCTCTCCGCGCGCCTCGGGCCGGATCGAAGGCGCGTCGCGAGCATCGGCCTCACCGGGCAAATGCACTCGGCCGTGCTGCTCGACGAAGCGAACGAGCCCGTGCGCCCGGCCATCCTCTGGTGCGACGTGCGCACCACCGAGGAGTGCCGCGCGATCACCGAGAAGCTCGGCCACGAGGGGCTCCATCGCGCGACCGGCAACCGCGCGCTCGAAGGCTTCACGCTGCCCAAGCTCTTGTGGCTGCGCGCGCACGAGCCTGCGTCGATGGAGCGCGCGCGCACGCTCCTCATGCCCAAGGACTACGCGGGCCTCTTGCTCACGGGCGAGCGCGGCGCGGACATGAGCGACGCGAGCGGCACGCTGATGTTCGATCCGCGCGCGCGTGTGTGGAGCGACGCCATCGTTCGCGCCTTTGATTTGCCTTCGTCGCTGCTGCCCCCGGTCGACGACTCACCCACGTTGATCGGCGCGCTCACCGAGCGCGCGGCGGCCGAGACGGGGCTCGCCGCAGGGACGTTGGTCGCGCGCGGAGCCGCCGACAACGCGGCCGGCGCGGTGGGGCTCGGCGTGGTGCGCGATGGTCGCGCGATGGCCTCGATCGGGACGAGCGGCGTGGTGCTCGCCCACGCGGATGCGTTCCCCGAAGATCCGACGGCGGCGCTCCATGCGTTTTGCCACGCGGTGCCGAACCGTTGGTACGCGATGGGCGTGATGCTCGCGGCGGGCGGCGCGCTCCGCTGGTATCGCGACACGTTGTGCGACGGCGAGCGGATGGCGGCCGAGCTGCGCGGCGAAGATGCTTATTCCATCATCACCGACACGGCGAGCACCGCGCGGCGCGGATCGGGAGGTGTGGTGTTCCTCCCTTATCTGATGGGCGAGCGCACACCGCATAACGATGCTTCAGCGCGCGGAGCGTTCGTAGGGCTCACCGCGCGCACAGGCAAGGCCGAGATGTCGCGCGCCGTGCTCGAAGGCATCACGTATGGCCTCGCCGACTCGCTCGATCTCATCCGCGGCGCGCGCGGCGACGTGCGCGAGGTGAGGCTCACCGGGGGCGGCGCGAAGAGCCGTTTTTGGCGGCAGCTCATGGCCGACGTCTTCGATGCGCCGGTGGCCATCACCACATCGACGGAAGGCCCGGCGTTCGGCGCGGCGATCCTCGCCGGGGTGGCTTCGGGTCATTACACGTCGGTCGAAGAGGGCGCAGACGCGCTGGTTCACATCGCCTCTCGCGTGGAGCCCGAGCCCGTGACAGCCTCCTATTATCGCGACGCGCGGCGCGCGTACGTTGCGCTTTATACCGATCTCCGTGCGCGCTTTGCCGAGCTTGGAAGGCTCGAATGAGCTAATGCGCGCACACCGTGCGCGCGAAATATGTGCCAAGTTTTCGGCCCGGCCCTTGCGTGAGCGCGGCGGCCGACACAAGCTCCGATCATGCAGGTCAATACAAAGAGCGAGCTGCTGGGGTACATGCAGGTCAAGGTTGGTTCGCAGTCCGTGAACGTCCCGATTCGTACGGAGGATCCTTCGCCCGAAAAACCGCTCGCCTCCTTCGAGCTCGACGCGTCGGGGAGCGGGGCCTTTATCGTCGTTCGCGGAGAGTCGTCGTCCAAAGCGGTCGAGAAGGCCATGGGGCAAGCGGCGGAGCAAGCGTTCAAACACTTCTCCCGCAAGCTCTTGAACTAAAGGGCTTTACGGTGTCGGCCCTTCGCCTGCGCCGGCCGTCACGAGCAGCCAATAGTCCACACAGCTATCGTTCTTGATGCGGATCTCCTCGGCGTCCAACCCCACGATAACCGCTTGATTGCCCGCGGCCTGCGCCACGCTGCCGCCGTCGGCCACGCCGTCTTTGGAGAACGACAGATACGACACGGCCCATCGCGGGGTCTCACCGAGGCCGTGGGCCAGCGCGAAGTGTTGTCCGCCCGGGAAGAACAAGAGCTCTCCATCCCACGGCGACGACATATAAACACCGTTCTCGACCGTGCCTTCGGTGTACGGGACGAAGGGGTTCTCCTCGTCGGATCGGTCGCAATAGCGCGGGCCCAGCGTCTCGCACCCGAGCGTCGCGAGCGCCAACACGGCGAGCGGCAACAAGGCCCTTGCGCTCATGGCCTCAACCGAGCCAGCGCGCGGCGTCGTGCGCGTGATACGTAAGAATGAAGTCGGCGCCCGCGCGACGAATGCCGGTGAGCAGCTCCAGCACGGCCCGCCGCTCGTCGATCATCCCTGCTTTGGCGGCGGCCTTGATCATCGCATATTCGCCGCTCACGTTGTACGCCCCGAGCGGCAGCGGGCTCGCCGCGCGCACCTTGGCCACGATGTCGAGGTAGGGGAGCGCGGGCTTGACCATCAACATGTCGGCGCCCTCGTCCTCGTCGAGCTTGGCCTCGCGCAGCGCCTCACGCCCGTTGGCCGGATCCATTTGATAGCCCGCGCGATCGCCGAATTTAGGCGCGCAGTCGGCCGCCTCGCGGAAGGGGCCATAAAACGCAGATGCGTATTTGACGGCGTACGAGAGGATGGCCCGGTCGGAGAAGCCCTCTTGGTCGAGCGCCTCGCGGATGGCCCCTACGCGGCCATCCATCATGTCGCTCGGCGCGATGACGTCGGCGCCGGCCCGCGCGTGCGCGATGGCCGCCTTTTGCAGCACCGCGAGCGTCGCGTCGTTGTCGACGTCGGTGACGCCGCGCGCGTCGGTCCTGAGCACGCCGCAGTGGCCATGATCGGTATATTCATCGACGCACACGTCGGTCATGATCACGAGATCGGGCGCCGCGTCCTTCATGGCCATGACCGCGCGGGGCACCGGCCCGTTCGGGTCGAACGCGCTCGACCCCTCCGGGTCTTTGGTCTTGGGCAGCCCAAACAGGATAATGCCGCCGAGGCCCGCGCTCTTGGCCGCGCGCGCCTGCTCGGCCGCCGCGCTCACCGGGAGCTGTGAGACGCCCGGCATGGTGGAGACCGGGCTCGGCTCGGTCAATGTCTCGCTGAAGAAGAGCGGGAGAATCAAATCCCCCGGATCGAGGTGGCTCTCGCGGACGAGCGCGCGAATCGCTGGGGTGCGACGGAGGCGGCGAGGACGAATCGTGGGGAACACGCGCGGAGCTTACACGGCGCGCGCTTTGTGGGGAAGGGCTGTTAAAACGCGAAGCGCGCCGAGGCGCCCGTCGGCCCAACCGCGATCGAAGGTTGATAAAGCGCGGGCGCGCCGGAGGTCTTCTTGGCGCGCGGCGCGGTGATCATCACGATGATGCCCGCGGCGCCGAGCACCGCCCCGGCGATGAACACGCCAGTCCCGATGTTGCCCTTTTGAACCGCGTCCTCGCGCAGCGTGAGGCCTTGGGCCGTACACTGGTCCTCCGCGTTGCAATACCCCTTCTCGTTCGACTCGTTGAAGGTGCCTTTGGCCATCACGCCGAACCCGATGCCGAGGCCCATCCCCACGGCGCCCACGCCGAGGAGCACGCCGCCGAGCGGCAATTGCCAAGGCCGTGGAGATGAGGTGTCGGGCGCGGCGGGCGGAGGCTCGACCTTCGGGGGCTCGACCTTGTCATTGGGCTTGGGCGGAGGTTGGTTTGGCGGAGGCGCGACGCCGCCCTTCTTGGGCCCGAGCAGCGGGACCTCGACCGTGACGGTGGCGCCTTGTTGATCGAGCGAGACCGTCGTCTCCCAAGGCTCTTTTCCGGCCGCGGACGCGGTGATGACGTGTTTGCCCGGATCGACGGGGATGGCCGTGCCCCAGAGCGCAGGAGAGATGATCTGCCCATCGCGCTTGATCTCGATGGCCCCCGCGTCGGGCTTCACGGTGATGCTGAGCTTCATGAGCTTGGGCTCGAGCTCCGCGGCCCTGGCCCTCGCGGCCTTCTCTTGCCCCGGTTGGCCGGCCTGCGCCGCCATCGCCCCGGTGTCGCGGAAGCTCACCCACGCGCTCGCGGTGCGGCCCGCCCGCTCGTAACAATCGGCCAAGTGGTAGAGCGTGCCGATGCCAGGATCGAGC
The DNA here is from genome assembly GCA_964437785.1 of uncultured Polyangiaceae bacterium. Lineage (GTDB taxonomy): Bacteria > Myxococcota_A > Polyangia > Polyangiales > Polyangiaceae > CAYTJL01. The sequence goes on along the minus strand of CAYTJL010000019.1, from coordinate 7,492 downwards.
TTTTGGCTCTCTTCGAGCTTGATGCACGCCTCGGCGATCTTGCCATCGGCCTTGAGGCGTTTGCCATCTTCGAATAGCGCCGCGGCGGCCGCCCGATCCGAAGCCGAAGGTTGGGCGAGCGCAGCGCCGCTCACGGCGGCCGTGGAGACGAGCACCGAGAGCGCGAGCGCGCGAGCAGACGAGCGGATCCTCATCAGGACCTTTCTACCAGCGAAGGCCGAGTGAACGGAGCGGATTCTTGATCTCAAGGCTTGCGGATGACGCCTTGATCTTTGAACAGGTCATCTCCCGAAGGTGGCCTTTTGACGGGCGACGGCCCACTCGGGGGCCGGATAGGCTGTTTGATCGCAGGCTTTCCGCTCGGGGGCGGCGCCGCGCTCGCCACCGACGGAGGCGGCTCGGGCGCAGGGACCACCGCGGGCGTCTGCGAAGAGGTCGGGGCGGGCGCAGAGACCGAAGGCGAGAGCACGATGCCCGAAGACTCGTTGCCAGGCGTGGGGTGTGAGGCGTCTTTGGATTGGCCGCGCAGCAAGAAGAACGCGGCCGGCGCGCCGACCGCGAGCGCGAGCCCCGCCGCGATGAGCGCGACGCTGCGGCGGCTCTTGGACGGCGGCGAGGTGCGTTGTCCCCACGGACCATCGGTGCTCTGCGGATCGGGCCCGGATTGCGAGACGCCCGCGTCGCTGCTGCCGGTCGACGAGAGGCCCGCGGGCGGCGGCGTGCGATCGGAGGTGTCGCGTTTGTCGGCCTCGGCGCGCTTGCCCTCAGCGCCCGTTGCGGGCGCCTCGATGGGCGGCGTGACCGCCTCGGAGGGCGGCGGCACGCTTGGCATCGAGGCCGCGCTCTTGGCGCGCACGATGCGGCGCGTGCGATCGGCGAGGTAACGCGCGTGCGTCGAGCCGAACTCGGCGATCGCGTCCGCGAGCTCGCCCACGTCCGCGAAGCGCTTTCGCCTGTCTTTTTCGAGGCATTTGAGGATGGCCGCTTCGAGCCCGGCGGGCACGTCGGAGCGAATGCCGCGGATGGGCGGCGCCCCCGCGACGATGAGCTCGTAGATCTGCATCACGCTCGCGGCCTTGAACGGCGGCGTGCCGGTGAGCAGCGTGTGCAAGATGATGCCGAGCGACCAGATGTCGGCGCGCCCGTCGACGTCGCGCGCGGAGGCCATTTGCTCGGGCGCCATGTAGAGCGGCGAGCCCATCATCACCGCGGTCTGCGTCATCTCGCCGGCGCCGCCCTCGCCCTCGGGCACGACCACCTTGGAGATGCCGAAGTCGATGAGCTTGACCGTGGGCGACCCGTCGCTCGCCTTGACGATGAAGAGGTTGCTGGGCTTGAGATCGCGATGGATGATGCCGATCGTGTGCGCGTCCGCGAGGGCCAAACAGGCCTGCAGGACGTACTCGACGGTGTCCTCCACGGAGAGCCTGCCTTTGTCGCGCAGGATGGCGCCGAGGTCGTTCCCGTCGAGGTACTCCATGACGAGGTAGGGCGACCCGTCGGCGAGGCTCCCGACGTCGAACACGCGCGCGACGTGCTCGCTGCGGATGCGCGCGGCGGCCTGGCCCTCCTGCTTGAAGCGCTTGACGACGTCCTCGCGCGCGAGCGCCTGCGGCAAGAGGAACTTGATGGCGTATCGCTCGCCCAGCGTGAGGTGCTTGGCCGCGACGACCATGCCCATCCCGCCCGCGCCGAGCACACGCTCGACGTGGTATTTGTCGGCGAGGACGTCGCCGACGTTGACGGGCAATGGCGTAGGCGAAGACATGAGCGACGCGGGCCCCGGCGCTCCCCCGTGAACGGATCGCGCTGCCCCCTCGTAGTATCACCCCCATCGTGCCGCCACAAATTCGATCCTTTCGCGCTAGGGCGAGGCGGCGCCGCGCTGGTACGGTTGCCCACGATGCACGGCTCCGACGAGGCGCGCGCGCTCCACGCGCAATACCCCGCAATCGACTTTCACGCCGACAGCCTCATGTGGTCTCGGTGGGTGGGTTACGACCTCCACAAGCGCCATGATCCGCCGCTCCCGTACGCCGCGCTCGGCGGTCACGTCGACGTTCCACGGCTCGTCGAGGGCGGGTTCGGCGCGCAGTTCTTCGGGCTCGTGTCGTTGCCCATCGGGCAGAGGAGCGGGCTCGCGCAGGTGATCCACGAGCAGATCGACGCGCTCGATCGCGCGGTCACGGCCGACCCCGAGCGGCTCGCGCGCGTGTGGAGCGCAGCCGACATCCGCGCGGCGAAGGCGCGCGGCGCGATGGGGGCGCTCTTGGGCATCGAGGGCGCGCACTCGCTCGAAGGCGAGGTCGACAACCTCGATCGCTTCGCGAAGCGCGGCGTGCGCTACTTGGGCCTCTGCCACTTCAGCGCGAATGAGGCTTGTTTTCCGGCCTTTGGGCGAGGCCGGCGCGATCACGAAGGGCTCACCAAGTTCGGCCGCGACGTCTTCGCGCGGTGCGAGGCGCTCGACGTGATCGTCGACCTCGCGCACATCAACAAGAAGGGCTTCATGGAGGTGTGCGGCGCGGCCAAGAAGCCCGTCATCGTGAGCCACACCGGCGTCATCGGGGCCTTCAAACACTGGCGCAACATCGACGACGAGCAGCTCCGCGCCGTGGCCAAGACGGGCGGCGTGGTGGGCGTCATCTTCTGCCCGAAGTTCTTGGGCGGCGACGGCATCGGCCCCGTGATCAAGCACCTCTCGCACATCATCGACGTGTGCGGCGAGGACACGCCCGCGCTCGGATCAGACTGGGACGGCTTCATCGTGCCCACGAACGATCTGTGCGACGCGGCGCACCTGCCGCTGCTCACCGACGCGATGCTCGCCGCGGGCTACAGCGAGGAGCGCATCGGAAAGATCCTGCACGGCAACGCGATGCGCGTCCTCGAAGCGTAATTTAAGCCTGTTGCGGGGTGGCCTTGGTGCCGCCGGCGGCCTGGGCGAAGCGCGCGGTGGTGGACGAGAGGAAGCGCTTGCGCTCGACCGGCTCCAAGAGCCCGACCACGATCATCACGAACGCGGCGAGGAAGCCGAACGCCACGAGCCCTTGGCTCACGTCGGCGAGGAGCTGGAGCGTCTTGCGAACGTCCGCGGAGGCGCCGTCGATCGCGAGGACGATCACGCCCGTCACCATCATGTTGGCGAGCGAGAGCGGCAGGAGCTTGGTCCACCCGAGCTTCATGAGCTGGTCGTAGCGGAAGCGCGAGAGCGTCCAGCGGAAGAAGATCTGGAGCCACACGATGAGGATCGTCTTCCCGAAGAACGCGACGACGCTGATGATCGTCACGGCCACGTGCTTCATCGGGTAGCTGTAGAGGACCCACTTGCCGAACGCGACCGTCATGCCGTCGCGGTGGAGGAAGGGCAGGTGATAGCCGCCGAAGAAGAGCGTGCAGAGGATGGCGCTCGACGTGATGAGCTCCAGGTACTCGCCCGTCATGAACATGCCGAACTTGAAGCCCGAATACTCGACGAAGTACCCGCACACGAGCTCGCTCTCGCTCTCGGGCTGATCGAACGGCACGCGCTTTCCCTCGGCCGCGAGCGCCGTCAAGAACAGGATGAACGCGAAGGGCTGAACGAAGATCCCCCACGCGTGATCGCCTTGCCAATCGACCATCGGCGCCATCCGCACCGAGCCGTAAATGATGAAGAGGCCCACGAGCGAAAGGCCCATCGCGACCTCGTAGCTCACCATCTGGCTCGCCGCGCGCAGCCCGCCGAGGAGCGAGAACTTGTTGTCGCTCGCCCAGCCCGCGATCGCCGCGCCGACCACGCCGGTGCCCGCCATCGCGAAGAGGTACAAGATGCCGACGTTGAGGTCGGCGACCTGGAGCTTGACCGCGTGCCCCTTGCAGACGAAGTCGCGCGTCATCGCGCGCGCGAACTGCAGGTCGCTCCACTCGATGGGCTTGCTCGAGCTGCCGCCCAAGCACACCGTGTCGCCGAACGGGATGACCGCGAACGTCACGAACGCGGGGAAGAGCGCGAGCATCGGCGCGAGCGAGTGGAGGAGCTTGTCCGCGTTCGGCGGGATGAAGTCCTCCTTCCACATCATCTTGATCGAGTCCGCGAGCGCGTGGAGCGTGCCCGCGAGGCGGAGCGGCACGAGCCCGTCGGGCAAGCGCGACGCCGCGTAAAAGCCCACCGCGAAGAGCAGGAGCGCGAGCGCGCCGCTCGTCACGCGCGCGCCGAGGATGGCGCCCGCGAGCGGCATGTTCGACGTGACCACGAGGCCGAGCGCGTGGACGACCACGCCGAAATAAAAGATCGACCGGGGATCGAGCTTGGCGAGCGCAGCCTCGGCGCCGTTCACCGGCGTGCCCCGCCGCGCGAGGCCGGAGATCACGAGGATCGTGAGCCAGCTCGTGAGCACCAGGACCTGCGTCGTGACCGACATCACCTCGGGCATGCCCTCGGGCCGCGCGTTGAAGCTCGGGAAGATGGGCACCACCGGCAGGAGCGCGAGCACGCCGAGGAGCGTCGGCGGCGCGAGCACCAAGAGCCGCGCGACGAAGTTGGGCAGCATCACGACCGCGCGGTTCGGGCCGACGCGATCCTGCACCATCGCGCTCTGCCGTCGATCGGCCCAGCTCGCGATGGCCGCCATGTTCAACAAGAACAGGATGACGATGAGGATCTTGATGAGGGCGAGGACGATCTCGACGAGGTTCATACCGAAGCCTCTGCGTTGGCCTGGGGCTCGGCCTGCGCCGAGGCCGCGGTGGCCGCTTTTTGCACGTCCGAAAGCTTCTTCCAGCTCATCGCGTAGCCGAGCGCGCGCCCGAGCCTCGCGACGAGATCCCACCCCGGCTTCGCGTCCCCGCGCGGCGCGAGCGCGCGCTCGCTCGTCTGCGGGAGGCCTTGCCGGTTCACGTACGTGCCCTGCGTCTCGGCCCACACCGTCGCGGGCAGCGCGACGTGCGCGGCCTTCGCGAGCGGGCCGTCGTGCGCGGCGATGGTCACCACGCCCTTGAGCGAGCTGAGCGCGCTCTTGGCCTCGGCCGCGTCGACCTCGACCTCGGATCCGAGCGCGATCACGTAGCTGTAACGGCCCGCGCGGATCGCGTCCATCAGGTCGGCGATGGGCTTCGGGCTCGACGCGATCTGCATCACGCCGCGCGTGTTCGGGTTCTTGTCCTCGCTCATCAAGATGCTGTCGCCGCGGCCGAGGGGCTTGCCCGACAGGTAGTAGTCGCTCGCGCCGAGGTACGTCTTGGCGAGCGTGAAGAGCGCGAAGTTGTCCTCGTTCGAGTGCTGCGCCGAGAGCACGATCGCGATCTTGGACGGGTCCTTGGCGTGGCCTTTGAGCTGCTCTTTGGCCGCGGTGAACGCGTCGTCGAGGCTCGCCTCCTCGCCGCCCACGAGCGCCGACGAGAGCCTGCCTTCGAGGATGCGCTTGTACGAGAGCATGCCCTCGTCGCACATCCAGTACTTGTTCACGGCCATGTTCTCGCGCGGCCGGTGGCGGTGCGGCGTGTTGGTGCGCGGATCGTAGTCGAGGTGCGCGTTGCAGCCCGTGGCGCAGCCCTGGCAGATGGTGCGCGCCGATCGCAAAAACCACACGCGCGCCTTGAAGCGGAAGTCCTTGGCGGTGAGCGCGCCGACCGGGCACACGTGCTCGGTCATCAGCGTGTAGTCGTGATCGAGCTCGCGCCCGGGCGCGACCGTGATCTCGTTCAAGTTGCCGCGCTCGCGCAGATCGAGCACCGGATCTTTGGCGATCTCGTCGCAGAAGCGCACGCAGCGCGTGCACGCGATGCAGCGCTCCGCGTCGTAGACGATGGTCGGCCCGAACGACACGGCCTTGGGCTTGTGCACGGGCTCTTGCAACATGCGCTTGCCCTTGCGCTGATGTTCGAGCCAGTAATCTTGGAGCCTGCACTCGCCGGCCTGATCGCAGATGGGGCAGTCGACCGGGTGGTTGAGGAGCAAGAGCTCCTGCACCGCGGAGCGCGCCTCGTCGACGTGCGGGCTGTTCTCGGAGAGCACCGCGAGCCCGGGCGAGCACGTCTGCTGGCACGCGGGCAGGAGCTTGGGCTTCTTCGCGGGGACGTAGTCGCCGATCGACGCGTCCCATCGAAGGATGTCGAGCTCCATCGCGGGGCGGCCCGGGGGCGGGAGCACCTCGACCAAGCACATGCGGCAGTTGGCCGCGACCGAGAGGCCCGGGTGCCAGCAGTAGTGCGGGATGTCGATGCCCGCGCGGTGGGCGGCGCGAATGATGGTCTCCCCTTTTTCAAAGGGGATCTCGCGACCATCGAGGGTGATGGTGTTCGGAGGCGGCGGCGCGGCGGGAGGGTTATTGGCCATGAGTCATTCGCGTCGAAGGTCGAGATCTCTTCACCTGGCTTGCGCTTGCCCGGTAGCACCGGGGGGGTTTGAGGGGACCCTTCGGGTCCCCCCAATCGAGACTAGTGATCGCACTCCCCGCCGATCATGTTGAGCGACCCGAACGTGGGGACGACATCGGGGATCATCACCCCTTCGACGAGCTGCTTGAGCCCTTGCACGATCGCGAAGCACGGCGGCCGGATGCGCACGCGGTACGGCGTGCCGCCGCCGTCGGAGACAAGGTAAAAGCCGAGCTCTCCGTTGCCCGCCTCGGTGTACGAATAACACTCGCCGGCCGGCACCTTGATGCCCTCCATCACGATCTTGAAGTGCTGAATCGTGGCCTCGATCGTGGTGTACACGTCCTCTTTGGGCGGGAGCACGATGCGCGGATCGTCGATGTTGATGGGCCCTTCGTCGGGCATCTGCGCCAAGGCTTGCTCGATGATGCGCGCGCTCTGGCGCATCTCTTGGGCGCGCACCATGAAGCGATCGAAGTTGTCGCCCGTGCTGCCGATGGGCACGTCGAACTCCATGCGGTCGTACACGAGGTACGGATGGACCTTGCGCACGTCGTACGCGACGCCGGTCGATCGCAGGCAGGGGCCCGTCCAGCCGAGCGCGAGCGCGTCCTCCTGGCTGATCTTGCCGACGCCGTCGAGGCGATCGAGGAAGATGCGGTTGCCGAGCACGAGCTTCTCGGCCTCGGCGATGAACTGCATCACGCGCGGGAGCCCCGCGCGGATCATCTCTTTGAAGAAGGCCGTGGGGGGCTTGGCCATGCCGCCGACGCGGCCGAAGCTGTGCGTGACGCGCGCGCCCGTCTCCTCCTCGAAGATGTCCCAGATGACCTCGCGGCCGCGGACGAAGTAGAGGAACGGCGTGAACGCGCCGAGCTCCATCATCATCGCGGCGCCGCAGATGAGGTGATCGCAGATGCGCGCGAGCTCGCCGAGGATCACGCGGTAATACTGGCAGCGCTCGGGCACGGTCACGCCGAGCATCTTCTCGACCGCGAGCGCGAAGCCCACGTTGTTGAGCATCGGCGAGACGTAGTTGCAGCGATCGACGTACGGGAAGACCTGCGTCCAGGTCCCGCGCTCGCACATCTTCTCGAAGCCGCGGTGCAGGTAGCCGATCTGCACGTCGGCCTTG
>CAYTJL010000018.1:61322-67628 GCA_964437785.1 uncultured Polyangiaceae bacterium | reverse complement strand
TGGCAGCGCTGGCTGCTCGACGCCGAGCCCGAGGAGCGCCGCGATGCGGCCTTCTGGCGGGAGCGGCTCGCTGCCCTGCTCGACGAGGAGACGCGTGGGACGCGGCCCGACGTCCGCGCGATCGTCGGGCGCGCGCCGCTCGACGTGGTGATGTTCCTCTGCGCGCAGATCCCTGATGACCGGTTCTTTATCAAGAGGCTTCGGGAGCACCGCGACTTCAAGCGTCAATGTGCCCCCAACGATGTCGAGTATTTCGGCGCAGAGCCCGAAGGCGAGGTGGTGGTCCTTCACGGGATTCACAGCGCCTTGGACGAAGACCCGATAACGTGGGAGGCACGGTGGTCGCAACCCTTCCGAGCGTGGCTCGCGCGGCGCAGCGAACGCGAGGGGGGCGGTCCCAAGCGCCCAGGCGATCCGTCGGAGACGGGCGCCGGCCCTACAAGCCTCGAACGCTCCAATGCGATCTTTATCGTGGTGATGATCGTGCTCGTCGTGGTCGCCGCCTTCCTCTTTCATCAGCTTCATCGGCGCTGATCCCCCTTCAGGTCTTTCGGCACATCTCCCCCGAGCGCCCCATCTTTTTGCAGCGTTCGTTCATCCAAGCACCCTCACGGCAAAGACCTCTCACCCCTTCACACGTCCTCTCCGCCGCGCTCCGAGCATCGTTTTATCCACCAGGATCGGCCCCTCACCACGCCCCTTTCGCGCTCATCCTCATGAATCCACGAGATATCGTGTCTGGCACGGACGATGCTGGCCGCTCGGGGTGGGAGGAGGCCTTATGAACCGTGGGCTCGTGTCGTTCGCCGCCGTGATCGCCATTGCTTCGATGGGGTGCGCGCCCTCCGGCTCCGACCTCTCATCCAGCGAAGAAGCCGCGGACAAGCGCGACGATCACCTGGACGGCCCGAGCCTCTATACCCTCTGGGTCCACGGCCGAAACGCCTCCGGCTCCACGCGTGTCGGCGACTACCAAGACTTCTCGTATTGGGGGGACGCCTCCGCGGCGAGGGGCAAGAACCCGCGGGCGGTCAACTGGGATGGGAGGAGCCGTATCTCCGAGTCGAACGGTATTATCCGTCGCGCGCTCGATTGTTTTTGCACGGGCGAGCGCTGGTGTGTGATCGCAGCGCACAGCGCGGGGGACGCGCAGATCGGCTATGCGCTCGCGATGTTCGGGGGCACCGAGCGCGAGGTGACGGACGGCGCTCCGAGCGGCGATGGGACCTGTGGCGGCACGGGCAAGACGCAGGTCGGGTGGAACATTCGTTGGGTGGAGACGGCGGGCGGGGCAGGGGGCGGGACCGAGCTTGCGGACCTTGGGTATTGGGCTGTCTCCGATCCTCTCACCAGCGATCTGCGGACGAGCGTGGTGCGGTCTCTCTACGACCACAGCGCCACGGGCGGCGCGGTCTTCTATCGTTTTGCCGGCGCCAAGGGCACGGCGTACTCCGCGGTCCTCGGCGGGCAGGACGACGAGGTGATCGCGTATCACTCCTCCGGTGGTCTCTCGGCCGTGGGGAGCTTCTGCAACGCGGGGGACTGGATGTGTGACGGGACGCTCGAATACGGCGCGAACGCCTCGTACAAAGGCAAGAAGCTCGTCCCCAAGTGGGGATACCATGAGCTCGCGTTCCGAGACGACGGTGAACAATACGATCATTACACCCGCGGCGGCTGGGGAGGCATCGTGGCGCCGATGGTCGAGGACGTAGCCTACTACGCAGAGTAGCAAGAGCCATGAGCAAGCGGGCCAAAGCAAGCATCTTGATCGCCGCGATGGTGCTCTTCGGGGCGGCGTTTTGGCTTCGGACCCGCACCCCGGCCTCCCGTCCGCTCTCCTCTCCCTCTCTCTCCTCCCCCCATTCCAACTCTTTCAACAACAACCCCCGCAGCGCCTCTCTCCCTTCTCCCTCGCCCTCCGCTCCCAAGGAGTCTCCTCGCCTCCAATCCCGTGAAGGAGCGCGTCAAGAACGCGGCGAGCGGGCCAAGCACACGTTGATGCGGTATCTCGCGTGGTCGCGGTATCCGCCTTATGCGCGTCCGATCCGCGAGCATCCGGGGATGGAGCAGCCTCACACGCCGATGACCCGGACGCTCCCGCTCGCCAACGAAGATCGCAAAAAGGGCGGGCTCCGTGTGGTCTTGTCACAGGACAAGACCTCTCTTGCCGGGGATGAGGCCGTGACCCTCTCGATCACGTGTCTCTCCGATGGCTCAGCCATCCCTTGCCAAGCGACCTCCGCGCGCGTCTTCGTGCCCGAAGATCGTCCAGAGTCTTCCTCGCTCCCTTCTCTCCCTCTCTCCTTCACGCCCTCTCCCTCCGGCGCTCTCGTGGCCAAGCTCCAGCCCAAGCGCGATTACAGCCCGGTGTATCATGGGCCTTTGCGCATCAGCGTCGCTATCGAGGCGGGCGAGGAGAGGGGCGCTGCGTCGTTCGACGTCGATTCGACGCCTGAGCCTCCGCTCGTCTTCACCGGCGATGTTCGCGAAACCTTGGAAGACGGCTCCCTCACGTTCTACGTCTCTTGCCTCGTTCACGAGGCTGGTCGTTATCGTCTCTCTGCACGTGTCGCGAGCGCCGCGCACGAGCCCTTTGCGCTCCTCTCGTTCGACGGCGAGCTCTCTCCTGGGCGCCGCGAGATCCCCTTTCGTCTCGCCGGGCGCCTCGCGCGCGACGAAGCCGCCAAAGCCCCCTTTCTTCTCCAAGACCTCTCCGGCTATCTCTTGTGGGAGGACAGGTATCCTGATCGCGCGGCGATCCCGGCCTGGGAGGGCGTGATCTACAAGAGCACGATGATTCGTGAGGATCAGCTCTCGACCGCGGAGTGGCAGAGCGACGACAAGGCGCGGAGGATCGCCGCGCTCGAAGGTGCCTTGTAGCCCAGCCCTTCGAGAGGATGTGGCAGAGCGCTCCACGCGGCGAAGAAATGCGAAGAAATGATGAGCGGGTCACCGCGCCACCAAAAGTTGGGTCCTTTGAAGGTGGCACCTTGACAGCGGCGCCCATGGCCGTTATAGCTCGTTAAGGGGAAAGTCTGCGGAGGGCATTGAGGTGTCCTTCGCGGCGGCGGGGGGAACCACGATGCAAAAGGTCGCGGTTATTGGGTCGGGCTTTGGCGGCTCGGTGATGGCCTGTCGGCTGGCGCAGTCAGGCAGGTTCGAAGTGCACGTGCTCGAGCGCGGGAAGCGCTATGGGCGCAACGAGTTTCCGCGGCGGCCCGAAGACGTGGCCAACGTGCTTTGGAACCCGGATGAAGGCTGCTTTGGGCCCTTTGAGTGGCGGTCATTCTCCTCGGCGCGCACAGATGCCGTCGCGGCCGCGGGCCTAGGTGGGGGCTCGCTGATCTACTCCAGCGTCCTTTATCGCGTGCCCGAGCGCTTGCTCAACGGTTGGCCCGGGGGCATCACTCGCAAGGTCCTCGATCCTTATTACGACCGCGCGCTCGAAATGCTCGAAGGCCGCAGCTATCCCGTCGATCGCGCGGACTGGCCTTATTGGGAGGGGACGCCCAAGGCCCGCGCGCTCGTCGAGGCAGCCGCGCTGCTCCGCGGGCGGCGGGCTGGCCGCCCATCCATGAAGGTCGAGTGGCCGCCGCTCGCGGTGCAGTTCGGGCCGGAGCCGGGCCGCGAGGTCATCAATCGTCAAGGAGTCCCGCAGACGACGTGTGTCATGTGCGGCGAGTGCAACCTGGGTTGCAACACCCACGCAAAGAACACGCTCGACCTCAACTACCTCGCCATCGCCGCGGCCAAAGGGGCCGCCATTCGCCCCTTCTGCGCGGTCCGCGGCATCTATCCGACGCAGGGCGGCGGCTACGATCTCGAGCTCTCCGACCCGCGCTATCGGCTCTCGCGCGACGCGCTGAAGCGCGAGCACTTCGACGTCGTCGTCATCGCCGCCGGCTCGATGGGATCGACCGAGCTCGTCTTGGGGATGCGCGATCGCGCCCGCGTGAGCGATCGCGTCGGAGAAGGCGTGACGCCAAACGGTGATCTCTTGGGGTTCGTCACGGACAGCACACGTGATCTCTCTCCCACCCGGGGCCCCACCATCACCGGCGCCATCCGCGTCGACAACGGCAGCTACGCCGACGGCTTCGCCACGAGCATGTGGATAGAGGACGGCGCCCTTCCGCTCTTTTTGTTGTGGTTTTATCACGGTCGCACGACCGGCGTGTCGCTCCGCGGCGGAGGGCTCGCCGGCGTGTGGCGCTACCTGCGCGGCGCCTTGGGGCTGTCGGGCGGGAAGACCAACGTCGGCGCGGCGATGGCGACGGCGCTCTTTCCGCGCGGTCAAGCGTGGACGCGCAATTCACTCATGATGCTCGGCATGGGACGGGATCGGGCGGGCGGCGTCTATGGGCTCCGGCGCGCGCGCGGCGACTCGTACGATCGCCTCCAACTGCGTTGGAAGCCGGGGGACGGAGAGCTTCACTACCAGCGCGTGCGCTCGATGATGAAGCGTATCGCTGAGGCGCTCGATGGAGACTTTATCGAAAATCCCATGGATTATTTGCTCAACCGGTACATCACCGTCCACCCGCTCGGCGGCCTCGGGCTCGGCGACACGCCACAAGACGGCGCCGTCAGCGCCGCGGACGCCCAGCTCTTCGGGTGCAAAGACCTCTACGTCGTCGACGCGAGCATCATCCCGTCGGCGACAGGCCCTAACCCTTCCCTCACCATTGCGGCGCTCGCGGAGATGTACGCCGAGCGCCTTTGCGAGAAGCGCTCATGATCACCCGTCGACCTCTCTTGCCAAGCTGGATATTTCGTTGGGCTTGCCTCATCACCGCTGTCGCCAACCTGGGCGGCAACGTCGCGATGGTGCTCTTCTATGAGCCCATCTTCCGCCTCTTCGGCGTGCCGCTGCCCACCGATCTGCACAACTTCACCCTGGGCTGCGTCCTCTCGTTCACGATGGGCCTCGTCGCGCTGCTGATCTTCCTCTCGCCCACCAGCTCGCGCGGCCTCCTCGCCGTGGGCATCCTCGGAAAGGGCCTCTACGCGGCCATCACCTACTACTTTTGCGCGGTCCGCGGCCTCCACCCCTTCTTCATGGCGTTCGTCCTCTGGGACGTCGTCTTCGTGATCGTCTTTTTCCTCTACTGGATCGGCCTCGCCAACCCGGATTTCGTCGAGCTTCAACAAGAGATCTTCGAAGGCATCGACGCGCCGGGCCGCGCCTCGGGCAAGCGCGCGCTGCTCATCGGCTTCTCGCTCACCGGCACAGGCTCCAAGGCGCTCTCGCGGCTCGCCAAAGGGCTGGAGGCGCGCGGCTACACCTGCGATACGACCATGGTCGTCCCGCTCGAAGACGTCTTCACGTGGCCGCTCTCGTTCTGGGCCTTTGTTCGGATCTGCGCCCGCGCGCTGGTCAGGGCGCCCGCCACCATCGCTCCGCTCGCGCTGCCGTCACCCCGCCCCGATTGGGATCTCGTCGTGGTCGAGTCCCCGACATGGCTGCTCGGCATGGCCGCGCCGGTCGAGGCGGTCCTCACCGATCCGGCCTATCGCGATCTCTTTCGGGGGCGCGACGCGGCCGTGCTCGTGAGCTGCCGCGGCGCTTACCAGCGAACGCTGGCCATGATGGTGAGGCGGTTGGAGGGCGCGGGCGCCAACGTCGTCGCCGCGCGCGGGCTCGCACACCCTGGCCGGGAGCCGCGACGCCTCATGTCCTTGTGGTTTTATCTGATCTTCCGCAAAGCAGGCTTCCCACCGCTCCTCGCGGCGCCGACCTACGGCCTCTCCGAAGAGACCCTCCAAGAGGTCGAGGTCCTCGGCGGCGATCTGGCCGATCGGGCCCGGACTCGCCCTCATTGGACGCTGCTCATGACGTTGGAGCTGCCCATCGCCCCAAACACGCGAGAGGCACACGGGGTGATGGCGCAGAAAGAGGCCGAACATGCTTAATCTCATCCCGTCCGCCAAAATGGGGCCCTTCACCCTGCTGCTCGAGGTGCTCGCCCTGGGCCCGGGCGTCGCGATCCACGCCTTCGCCCTCCTCTCCTTCATGTGCCTCGTGTCTTATTTGCTCCGCACCGTGCTGCTCATCGAGGCGCCGCTCAACCGCTGGGCTCACATGGGGGCTTGCGTCCTCACGATGGGACCCGCGTTCGTGCTCGCGGCTGTCCTCGTTTGGGCCGCCGCTCACCACCCCGAGCGCGCTTGGCTCAACCTGGCCGGCGCGGCGGGGGTCTACGTCGCATGGTGGTTCGGGGGCGCGATCACCCGTTTGTCGCGCGCAGACACCGAGGGAGGCGACGTCGGCTGGCTGACCATGGGCGCCTTCGTCACGTTCCC
>CAYTJL010000018.1:39251-61222 GCA_964437785.1 uncultured Polyangiaceae bacterium | reverse complement strand
GCGCGATACCACGTCATCGCGTCGCGGAGGCCGTCGTCGAGCGAGCGAGGCGCCCACCCCAAGGCCGATCGGGCCTTGTCGGCGGTGAAGGCCCAGTCAACATCATCCGACATCGACAAGCCCTCTCGCACGAGGGCTTGAGGAGCGCCGAAGAGCGGGCCCAAGGCGCGCGCGACGGGCGCGGCGGCGCGAAGAACGGCGCTCGGCAGGTAGACGCGAGGCGGCGCGACTCCGGTCACCCGCCCAAGCGTGGTGAGCCAGTCCTCGATGCTCACCACCTGTGCGCAGAGCAGGTATTCCTCCCCATCGGCGCCGGCCTCCATGATGCGCGCTATCCCCTCCGCACAGTCATCGACGTGAACGAGGCTCATCCTCATCCGGCGGAGAGCGCCGATCTTGATCAGCCCACGCGCATAGAGCGCATGGAAGCGACCGACCAAGCTGGGATCGTCAGGGCCATAAATGGTGGATGGTGATGCGATGCGGATCGGCGCTCCCGCGGCGATCATGCGCCGCGCCAACACGTGCGCTTCGCGCTTGGTGGCCTCGTACGCCGAGCGCGGCGGGTCGCTCGCCCAATGGCTCTCGTCGCGTACGACAGGTCCCGAAGGGCCGAGCGCAGCGGTTGAGCTGACGTGAATGGCGCCCGCTCCGCACGCGACCGCGCTCTCGAGGACGATCGCGGTGCCCTCGACGTTGATCCGGCGCATCCGCGAAGGATCGGGCGTGCCCAGCTCGTACAGCGCGGCGACGTGGCAAACGAACCCGACGCCTCGCAAAGCAGCCTCGACCGAGGCTCGATCCGTGATGTCGCCCTCGGCGTACTCCACGTCGAGCCCCCGGAGACGGGAGCGGTCGCTCGTGCGCCGCGCCAACACCCGAACGCGCTTGCCCGAGCCTACGAGGAAGTGTGCCAATCGGCTCCCTAGAAATCCGGTAGCTCCGGTGATGAGCACCGGTCGATCGACATTGGCTATCATGATTGCTTTATCCCCCCGGCTCGATACCCCTCCACGCTCCCCCAAGCGAGCCTTACTTGGGCGGCGCGATCTCCACGATACCCGCCTTCGCGAACGTGACGTGCTCCCACTGGCCAGGCATGAACGAGAGCCCCGTGAGCGGGATCTCTTGTGCGGTGATGTTCGCTCCGTCCCAATAGAGGCGATAAAGGCCGCTCGGCGTGGTCGGGCCCTCTTGGGTGAGCACGATGTCGCCCAGCATGTTGGCAAAATCCTCGGCCGCCGCGCCGACGAGCAACGACGTGCCGAAATTGACGCCGAAGAAGTTCTCGTTGGGGAGGACCAAATCGATGTCCTCCACCAAGACGCCGAGGGTCAACGACGTCTCCAAACCACCCGGGCCGAACACGTGGAGGAGCCCTTGCTCCTCGGCGCCAATCAGGATCTTGCCCGCGAGCGGACCGTACCGCAAAGGCAGGTTGGGCACCACGAGGAGCCCCTCCAAATGGACACCCAAGCTCACGCCGATCTGCGTGGGGACGCCCGCCGAGGTGATGCGCCAGACCTCGCCCCCCGTGGTCGCCGCGATGAGATCCCCGCCGTAAAGACCGGTGGTGTCGACGTAAAGCGAGCCGCGGAAGAGGCCATGGCCGGTTCCGGGGAGCGTCACCCACGGATTGACCACCGTGGCGCCGTCCGGGCTGATGCGCACGAGCTGCCCGTCGAGCCCGTTGCCTACGAACAGCTCGCCGGTCGTAAAACCACCGACGTTGCCGGAGCGCACCGTCGCGATCTTGATCTCGTCGGTGAGGCCGCTCAACGCGGAGAAGGGGAAATGAGTGCCGTCCTCCTCGATGCGCTCCAGGTTGTACGGCATGCCCGAAGGATAGTTGGCCGACATCACCACGCTCTTCGTCGGCTCGTGGAAGTCAATCCCGATGGGCGTCGAGAACGGCGTCGAGATGGACTTGAGCGTGATGGGCAGAGGAGGAGCGTTGTTGATGGGGTCTTTGAAATCAGGGAGCCCGTCGCCGTCGACGTCGCCGCCGCCCTCGATGCTGTCCGGGAGGCCGTCGTTGTCGCTGTCCGTGTCGAGATAATCGGGCGTCCCGTCCGCGTCCGAGTCGACAGGGCCATTCGGGTCGAACGCGCCCTCCTCGCTGTCGGTGAGGCCGTCACCATCAGAGTCTTGGAACAAGCTCGTTCCGCCCGTGCCCCCCATCCCCGCTTGTCCGCCCCCAGCGCCCCCGGTGCCCCCACCTCCCGTGCCCGACGACGAGCTCGATGAGCCCGACGAGGACTGCGTGCCCGACCCGCCGCCCCCGCACGCGCCGCCCGCTACCGCTGCGCCGAGCGCGAGGACGATCACGGAGATGCCGGTCAACGAAGGAGCGAGATGGAGCTTCATAACAATGCCTCCTAAGCGGCGATAGGATCACGCACCGCCCTCACCCCTGTCAAGCTACGTCGCAGCGCCGAGCGCGGATTTCATCGCCCGTCAATTGAGCCAGAGCAGGTAGCGGAGCTTGCGATCGAATTCGCCCTCCCCGCGATCGATCTCGCCCTTCATCCGAAGGAGCCTCCCCGTGATCGGCGAATGCGCCTTCTCCTCGCTGTAATACTCCCCGAAGAGCTCCTTCACCGACGCCTGCGCGCGCGCGTTGAAGAACAGGCGATCGAACGCGGCGAGATCGAGCGAGATGTCTTTGGGCCGGGCGAGCATCCTCCCGAGATCGATGCACCCTTTGATCGACTCCTGATCTTCTTGCTTGTCCCGGTGGAGCTCGACGAGGCCCGCGATGGATAAACACGTGTCTCCCTGGATCATCCCGCGCACGTCCTTCACCACGCCCTCCCACGTCTCGTAGAGCGCCTTGTCGACCGGCATCGGCATGGGGTGATTCTTTTGCCTGGGGCTCGGCACCCACTCCCGATCATCATCGGTCTCGGCCAAATACGCGACCCGCGAAGCGTCGGACCACGCGAGCCCGTCCAGGATACGTTGTTTGGCCGCCGCGATACGGCCCGCGTCGGCGAGCGGAATGACGAGCTTCTTTGGCATGTCGCGGCGCCGCCGGCCGAGCACGTTGAACCCGCTCCAATCGTAGGCGAGCAAGACGTCGATCGCCGCCCGCTCGAAGCTCACGAACGCGCGCGCCCAGAGCACGTCGCCGTCGTCGAAGCGAAACGTGGGCCTCCGCCGCGGATCCCCCTCCGGCAGCGGCTCGCCCTTGTCGTCCATCTCGATCTCGAAGAGCCGCTCGTCGCGGGAATCGATCCGCCCATTGCCGTTCCAATCCACCTCCCAACACGCGAGGCACAGCTCCAGCGCGATCCCCTCGTGGCGCCCCGCCGCCGCGAGATCGGCGTCCACCTCGGCGAGCGCCGCCTCCGCGTCGAGGAGCGTCGTTTGAAGGTACTTTTGATTCACGCTCCCGCGCTCGAGCTGCGCGAGCAGCGTCATCCCGTCGGTCATGAGCTGTTGATTGACCTTCTTGTACCGCGTGATGGCGCGGACGAGCCGTGTATAGGGGTTGTCGGCGTCGGCCGCCATCCCCCCTCGCGCGAGCCTCTCGGCCTCTTCGAACTGCCCACGTTGAAGCGCCGTGATGGCCGGAGACGCCGCCTCGCGCCGCGTCGCGAGCGTCGGGGCCGAGCAGCCGAACGAGCAACCGAACGACAAGAGAGCGCACGCAAACAGCGCCCATTGGAGCCGGATCAGCATCATCCCTCCTCGGTGAAGATCGCTTGATGACAAGGCCGCTGCGAACGATCCGCGGCGCCCCCCCGCGCTCAGCAAAAAGAGGGCCTCCCGAAAAGGCATCTCGGGATATCAAAAATTCTGAGATTTTAGAATGTGCTACACCGGCGCCGTGAACCGCGCTGCGCGCCGCTGCGTGATCAATTGCACACGACAGGTTTGACGTCGTATTGGACGTCGCCGCCCGCGAGGCCGGAGAGGGTGACACGGTAGGTCTTGCCCGCCTCGACCGACCAACCGCTCGCGATCCACGAGGTCGTCTCTTGGCCGTATCCTTGAGAGAGCGGCAACATCTGAACCGTGAGAGGCGTGTTGTCGTCGACCCGCAGCACGCTCGCGGTGGCGCCCGCGATCCCGCCGATGGAGCCATGGAACGTCCAGGTCCATTGGGCGACCTCGATGGGGACGAAGCCCGCGGGCGGCGATGAGGTCCACGCGGGGCTCGGGCCGCCTCCGCTGCTGTCGAGCACCCAGAGACACTCGGCATCTCCAAACTGCCCTCCGCCCGACCAATAGCCGATGCCCACCGGCCCGAGCGGCGGGTTCAAGATCCAACGACGGTGGCCCATCGTGGTCTCGTTCCCCCAATCCTCCATGAACTGATCGATGGCCTGCGCCGGGTGGCCGGAGCCCCACGCGATGTTGCTGTGGCCCGCGGCGTTGGCGCCCTCGGGCGTGTAACACGCCACGCTGGAAGGGGGCGAGTGGGGGCTGCCACCCATGTTGAAGTCCCAATACGTCTCCAGGTTGGCGCACTTCTGCGCGTCCGCGTTGTGCCCCGCGTCCGACGTGACCGGCCCGAGCCCGCTCATCCACCGGAACATGTTGATGCGCGCGAGCGTGTCGGTGATGCCCGCTTGCTTGAGCGAGCCCGCGTCACACATCATCATGGTGGGATTGACGAACGGGCTTGGATCCGTGATGGCGTGACCCTGCGCCCACGCGTCGCAGACCGCTTGTTGCGTGTGCGTCGACGGGTCGCCCGGCGGCGCGCCCACGCACATCCCACCTTGCTTGACGAAGCCCGGATCGCACACGCACGTGAGCGTCGCGTCCTCACAATGTTGGTTCGGGCCGCACGGCGGCGAGCACATGGGCATCGACCCCGAGCTGGAGGACGGACCCGAGCCCGACGACGATGTGGCCCCCGAGCTCGACGGCGAGCCCGCGCCGGAGCCCGACCCTCCCGATCCACCATGGCCCCCGGTGACCTCCAGGTTCGAAGCCCCGGTGATGAGGTTACACGCGGTGAGCGCGCAGCAGATCGCGGAGAGGGCAGCGAAGGAAGGGCGCATGGGAGGCGAGTCTATCGCCTCGCTTCGCCGATTCCAACCTTCTCCGCGCGATAAAACCAATAATCGTGCGTCACCACGTGCAGGCCGAACAAACGTTGTTCGTGCCGGCCCACGAGCACGGCGCCGGGCACCTCGGAGGGGTCGAGATCCGAAGGCGCGCCGCGCATCCCGGGCGCCCACAAAGAGAGCCTCTCCCCGAGCGGCAAGCGCATCGAGAAGAACCTCGTCGCGAGCCACACCCCACCTTCGCCCCTCCCGCTCCGATCAGGAGAGGTGGTGAGCGAGCCCCCGATACGGCCTTGATCGTCCTCGCCCGAAGGGTCCAAACGGAGCAGCCCCGCCAGCACCGAGAAGGTGAGCGGGAAGGCCGCGCTCATGTAACCCACCTCGCCGTCGCGCCACACCGCGTAGGCGACGGCCTGCATGGTCGCGCCCGAATCGACGTACCTCCGCACCACCGCGCGCGGCGCGATCGTCGAGGCGCGCCCGTCGCGCGCGGCGTCGATGGCGAACACCCTCGTTCGGATGGTGCCTTTGAACCACGGGAGCACGAGCTGCCCAATGGCCCACAAGATCGGTTTGAGGAGGATCCACAAAGGCCAAAACCACGCTCGAAAGTGGCTGTGGATGGTGAGGTCGAGCTCGCCCGTGCGCTCCAAAAAGCACCTCACCTCGGGGTGCAGCCGCGCGACGTCGATGCCCGGGTGCGCCAGATCTTCGGCCCTGTCCACGAGCCCGCGCGGACGCTCCTTGCCGTCCTCGCCGGCCACGAGCCCCTCGCGCTCGAAGAAGCGATGTCCCACGCGGAGCCCGCCGCGGAGCGCGCTGAAAGGAGGTGCTGCGCGGCTCACCGCCGGTACTGCTCCGCGTCGAGCTGATACCGCTTGATCCACCGCTGCACCTGCATCCGCGCTTTGCCCATCGCGCGCGCCACCTTGGTGACGTTGCCTTTGTGCTCGCGCAGGAGGCTGTCGAGCTCGTCGCGGCGGAGCGCGTCCTCCTCGCCTTCGTCTCGCGCGTCGCCCGCGCGCGCCACCACCTCTGGAAGGTGCTTTGGCTCCAAAGGCCCTCCGCGCGCCAAGACGACCGCGGTCGCCATGGCCTTTTCGAGCTCACGCACGTTGCCCGGCCAGGCATAACCGAGCATCGCCCTCACGGTGCGAGGTTGAAGCGAAGGCAGCTCGCCGCCCACGCTCGCGCGCGCGAGCAGCGCGCTCACCAAGAGGCCCATGTCCTCGCGCCGCTCGCGGAGCGGAGGCAACGTGACGCGATGGCCCGCGAGGCGCGCGAACAGATCGCGGCGAAACTTCCCTTCTTCGACCAACCGCTCGACCGATCGGTGCGTCGCCGCGATCACGCGAAGATCGACGGGGATTGGGCGCGTGCCGCCGATGGGCCGCACCTCGCCCTCTTGGAGCACGCGGAGGAGCGCGGCCTGCGAGGGCTCCGGGAGATCGCCGATCTCGTCGAGCAGGAGCGTGCCTTTGTCGGCGGCGCGCACGAGCCCTGTGCGATCTTCGCCCGCGCCCGAGAACGCACCTCTCTTGTGGCCGAACAGCTCGCCTTCGACGAGCGCTTGAGGGAGCGCGCCGCAGTTGACCGCCACGAACGCGCCGGGCCGCGCGGAGAGATCGTGAATCGCCTTGGCGATGACCTCTTTGCCCGTGCCCGTCTCACCCTCGATGAGCACGGAGACGCCCGCGCCCGCGACGAGCGCGAGATCCGCGAGCAGCGCCTCGAACGCAGGGATCAGCGTCGGCGCAAACGGGCCTCGGGGCCTCGCCGCGTGATCGAGGATCGCGGGCGCCCCTGCGCTGCAAGGCATCGCGTCGCGAAACAAAAAGAAGGTGTGGCCTACCTCGATGACGTCGCCGTCGTCGAGCTCGCGTTGCCCGGCCGCCTCGCCGTTCACCCGGAGCCCGTTTTTGGATTGCGTGTCTTCGACCGTCCACCGCCGCGCGAGCCTTGAAAACCGGGCGTGCGCCGACGACATCCAAGGATCCGAGATGCGGAGATGAGCCCTCCGCCCGGCGAGCGAAGCGCCCCGCTCGCCCCTGCCCACCGTGACCTCGTCGACGTGCGCGAGCGCGACGCGAAGAGGGGGTGACGAAGGGCAGCGGCCCTCGATCACGAGGAAGAGATGCGGGCCCTCGGCGAGGCTCTCCGGCCCTTTGCCCTCCTCCGTGATCGAGAGCGTATGGGTGTCCGGGCCGAGCTTCACGACATCGGATGTACCAAGCTCCAAGGAGGTTGGTCAATGAGCGCTCCTGCTCGACCCCCGCGGCGGGCGCGCTCCTCCCTTAGCAGGGGACGTGCCGAGCGCCTCTCCCGCTTCCGCACCCAATCCCGCGCAGGAAATGGGGCCGGGCTCAGGTTGCGCGTCACAGGGGTGTCGCACCTCACGACGCACAAATGATCCTATCGCTCGCGCCTCGATTCCGTTTAGCCTGCCCGAACCTCGTATGAACGCTCCGCCCTACGGCCCCCCCAACGCTCCTTACGGCGCTCCTCCCCCCAACGCGGGCTACGGGGCTCCTCCCCCCAACGCCCCTTACGGCGCTCCCGCGTCGGCGCAGCCTTCGGACGAGCAGAACGAGGCGCGGCTCGCGTCGCCCGCGATCGCCGGCTTCCTCAAGAACAGCATCTATGAGCGCACCGCGACGCCCGCCGAGATCGACGCCGATATCGCGATGATCTACGCGCTGCACGAGCGCACCAAAGCGCGTTTCCCGCTCTACCTCTTGGCGCTGCTCGGGACGCTCGGCGGGTGCGTGTTCCTCGCGTTCGTGATCCAGAAGGCGCCGCTCTCGCCGATGATGCTCGGCGCCGGCGTCGTGGGCGCGATCGTGTGGGGCGTCATCTGGAACGCGGCGCCGTCGGTGCCCGAGCTCAAGCGCTTGGAGCTGGCGGGCGGCCTCGCGCGGCGGCTCCTCTTTCAGCAGGGGTCGCAGATCAAGGTGAAGATCGATTTGGCGGCGCTCGAGATCTCGCGCAAGCAGACCGCGGGGCGCGACGAGATGGGCTGGACCGTCTCGTATTACAGCGATCCTTGGCTCCTCATCGAGGGCGAGCTCGAAGGCGGCATCGCGGTGCAGTACCGCCGCTCGGATCACCGCCGCCACGCCGTGCAGGTCGAGCACCGCGGCAACACCCGCATCACGCGGACGCGGGTCAACGGCCAGTTCGACGACTCGGTCTCGATCCGCTTCTCCGCTGAGCGCTACCCCAAGCCGGCGCAGATCGGCGCGGCGGCGCGGGAGCTCATCAAGACGCCTCAAGACTTCACGATCAAGCACTTCGCGTGCGGCGCGGGGGCGATCGACTTCGTCGTGGGCTCGGACTTCAAGTGGGACGCGGGCCCCGAGGGCCAAAAGCTCGACGGCCTCGACGCCATTCGCCTCGTGGGCCTTTGGCTCGCCAACCTCACGATGTTCTTGGATCCCAAATACGACGCGCTCCCGCTCGATCGCCCGGGTCTCCCGCGCTCGGGCAACAAGCTGCCGATGATCGATCCCAAGGCGATGCTGGAGACGGCGGCGCACCCCGCGCTCGCGACCGGCTTCTTCGCGCTGCCCGCGCTGCTCCTGATCGTGTACGCGACGGGCCGCTTCTCCGAGGCAGGGTATCAGACCGATCGCGCCGAGAGCTACGACCGCGAGGCCAAGGCCGCGCGCGACTACAAAGCGCGCGAATTTCCGGTGCGCATGGCGAAGAGCGCGCGTGAGCGCGCGGACGAAGAGATGCTCCTCGGCGGCGTCACCATGGGCGCCGGCGTTCTCGGCCTCGGCCTCAGCGCAGGGGCCTTGGTGCTCAGCCTGCGCTACCGCAAAAAGAAGGAAGAGGAGGCCAAGCAAAAGGCCGCGGCGCAGGGGCTCTCGGCGTTGCCCGTCGCCACGCCCCCCGTGGCCCCCGCGCAACAGGGCTATCCCCAACCGCCGCAAGGGGCTCCGCCGCAGCAAGGATATCCGCAACAGCAAGGGTATCCGCAGCAAGGCTATGCCCCCCCGCAGCAAGGGTATCCCCAACAGCAGCAGGGGTATCCTCAGCAACAGGGATATGCCCCTCCGCAGCAGGGGTATCCGCAGCAGCAGCAAGGGTATCCCCAACAGCAGGGTTATCCGCAGCAGCAAGGGTATCCGCAGCAGGGCTATCCGCCGGGCGGCGGGCAAGGCCGCCAATAGCCGGGGATCGTCATTTCGTGATCGCGTCGGGGTCGCCCAAGAACTCGAAGTGCATCGTGTCCTCGAGCTCGTCTTTGCCGAGCCAGTCGAACCCATAACGCTCGAGCTCCGTCACCCAACATTTGGGCAAGGCGGTGCGCTTGTAGATGCTGCCCGACTTGTTCCGGCAAAAGGGGTGGTTGGGCCACGGATCGACGCAGCCGCAGCAGGGGTTTCTGTCGGGGTCGATGTCGATCGCGATGCCGAAGAGGTGATTCGACACCTCGGCCCCGCGGTAGGTGTTGGCGCCCCGAAAGCCGCCCACGGCGCGCGGGGTGTAGCGGGACGACGGGCTCGTACAAGCCTTCTTGATGGCCTTCTCGACGCACGCGAGCGCGGGCGCGATCTTGGCGTGGACCGAGATGGGGAGACCCATGAACGTCACGCTCTTCGCTTGGGAGATGGCGCTCTTCGGGCTCATCGCGCGCGTCACCTCGTCGTCCGCGTGGCCGTAGTGACCCGCGAGCCAGCGGAGCGCCTTCGCGTGTTTGGCCCCATCCATGATGCGCTTTTTGACGAAGCTCCGGCGCGTCAAGAACTGTTGTGGCTTTTGGAGCCGGCAGCCGTTCGCAAAGCCACCTCCGCGGCCCTTCTTGGGCTTGCCCTTGCCTTTGGAGGGCTCTTTGGCGCTGGCCTTCGAGGGCTCCTCGATGGCGACGAGCCCGGCGACGGTGAGCCCCAGCGCGGCCACGACGAGCGCGCGCGAGATCGCTCTCGCCGGGGATCGCGTTGCGCTTGAGGAGGGCATCGAGCGCGTCTCTTAACCCAGCTCCTCGCAGAGGGCCAGCGCACAGCACGGCGCTCACCGCAGGCCATCGCGCCCGATTGCGGGGCCGCCCGAGCCACCTCGTCACACAGCGTAGGCTGCGAAAAAGGTCTCTTGCGTAACCCTCGATGAGGGGGCTCGCGTGCTACCATCGCCAAGACCCGCTAGCGGAGGTGTGATGCCGAAGGACGCCGGGCGCGCGAACGATGGTCGAGATCGAGGGATCGCCTCGCGATGGCTCCCTGCGGTCAACCCCATGGCCGAGCCTCCCAAGCGAGAGGCGCCGTGGGCGATCTTCGGCGTGCTCGCGTTGATCCTCGGCGCGGTGATCGCGGTCGCCGTGCGCGTTACGTCGATCCGTGTCGGGCTGCCCGTCGCGCTCGCGCTGCTCGCGAGCTTCTTCTTCGTGCGCGCCGCGCGTCACGCGATCTACAACAGGCGCGCCGCCGACGGCCGGGGCCTCGTCGTGCGATCGGGCTCGCTCGTTTTCCACGACGACGATCGCATCTCGTCGCCGCTCCTCGATCTGCGCGAGCCTTACGGCGTGACGCTCGTCGCGGGCCCGGGCCGCGATCGCTTGATCGCGCTCTTGAGCTCGGCGGGCGGCATGTTCTACGTCGGCGCGGATCTGCCCGAAGGCACGAGCTCGCGCGAGCGCCTCGCGCCGCTCGCGAAGCAGGCGATCACCGTGCTCGGCGACGACGCCGTCCTCGCGACGCTCGGGCCCGACGGCCAGCCGCTCCTGCTCGACGCGGACGACTTCGCGGTGCTGCTCCGCGCGCTCGTGCAGCGGAGCCCGGCGTGCCTCGAACGCGTCGTGCTCACGGACACGCGCGGGGGTCTGCTCCATCTCGACGGCCCTGCGCTCCACGCGGGCGGGCGCACGGTCGATCTCACCGCGCCGCTCGAGTGGCGCCCGATCATCTTTCAAGAAGCGTTTGGTCAAGCCGTGTTCGTCTACCAAGGCACGTGGATCCGCCAAGGCGTGACCGAGCTCGTGCTCGTGAGCCCGCTGCCTTCGCTCGCGCCCCCTTCGCCCGCCGAGATCAGCGCGCTCGATCGCGCCGCGCTCCGCGATCTGCGCCTCATGCAGGCGATGCCCGATCTGCCGCCCCCGAGCGAGCAGCGCATCGCGATCGATCGCCTCTTCATGGTGCCCATGCGATCGGCGCTCGATCGCGCGCCGCGCATCGCGCGCCATCCGAAGAGGGCAGAGGCGTAGCGGGGGTTTCGGGGGACTCCCCCCATCGTAAAAAAAGCTTCGCGCACGAAACAAGTTGACGTCGGGCCTATTTCACGGCACGAGGGCCGCCTCTACCGATTCGGAGGATCCATGGCCGTCGACATCCAGAAGCTCTTCAACGAGGACCTTCCCGCCGCGCTCACCAAGAACGCGGACGCCGCCAAGCAGATCGGCGCAAAGTACCAGATCAACATCAACGGCGACGGCGGCGGCGAGTGGTACATCGACGTCTCGGACTCCGGGCCCAAGGTCGAGAAGGGCAACCCCGGCACGGCCGATTGCACGATGAGCATGGACGTCGAGGCGTTCCACAAGCTCCAGGAGAACCCGCAAGCCAACGGCATGCAGCTCTTCTTCGCGGGCAAGCTCAAGGTGAGCGGCAACCAGATGCTCGCCATGAAGCTCTCCAAGCTCTTCTCCTTCGGCGGTTCGTGATTCGATAAGGGCTTCGCCCTCCCTCGATCACCGCCTCTTCTCGTTCCCCCCTCGACATCATCACCTGATCGGAGCTCGCCGTGCGCCCGCTCGAAGGTCTTCGTGTCCTCGATCTCTCAAGGCTGCTCCCCGGCCCGTTCGCGACGCTGGTGCTCGCGGATCTGGGCGCGACGGTCGACAAGATCGAGGACCCGGGCGGAGGCGATTATCTCCGTCACATGCCGCCGATCGTCGCGGGTGAGTCCGCCGCGTTCAACCTCTTGAACCGCGGCAAACGAAGCGTCGTGCTCGACCTCAAAAAAGAGAGCGGGCGCGACGCGCTCGCGAAGATGGTCGGCCGCTACGACGTGATCTTCGATCAGTTCCGGCCGGGTGTGCTCGCGCGGCTCGGGCTCGATCCGCAGAAGCTCCGCGAGGCGCACCCGAGGCTCATCGTCTGCTCGCTCACGGGGTACGGGCAGTCGGGGCCGCTCGCGATGCGCGCGGGGCACGACCTCAATTACCTCGCGCGCGCGGGCGTTCTCGGCGCGCAGGGGCCCGCGGGCGGCCCGCCGCAAGTGCCTGGATTTCAGCTCGCGGACGTGAGCGGCGGGCTCTGGAGCGTCATCGCGATCTTGGCGGCGATCGCCGAGCGCGACAAGACGGGCAACGGCGCGATGCTCGACGTCGCGATGACCGACGGCGTCCTCGGCTTCGCGTCGACCGCGGTCGCCGCAGCGCTCGCGGGCGCCGCGCCGCGCGGCGGCGACGACACGCTCACGGGCGGCATCGCGCCGTACAACACGTATCTCTCGAAGGACGGCGCATCCATCTCGCTCGCCGCGCTCGAGCCCAAGTTTTGGATGACGTTCTGCGCGGCGACGGGCGTCGAGGCCGACATGGGCGCGCTCTTGCCCGGGCCTCATCAAGCCGCGCTCAAAGAGAAGGTCGCCGCGGTCTTCGCCGCGCGCACGCGCGACGAGTGGGCGCGCTTCGCCGACCAGCACGACTGCTGCGTCGAGGTGGTGCTCACGCCGGCCGAGATCACGAGCGACGATCACCTCCGCGCGCGCGCGCTCTTCTTCTCGCTCGACACGCCGCGCGGGCCCGTGCCGCAGCTCCGCACGCCGGTCACGCCGCACGACGAGGCGTTCAGCGCGCCGCCGCGATCGGGCGAGCACACGCGCGAGGTGCTGCGCGAGGCGGGCTTCGACGACGACGCGATCGACGCGCTCGTGCGCGGAGGCGCGGCGCGCGCGCTCTAAACAGCCTGGATCACGCGCGCGAGAGCGGTTACTGTCGCTCTCCATGCGCGCAGACGGACCCACCGTGACGCGCCCCCAAGCCGGCCGCGTGGTCGCGCTCACGGGCGCGACGTCGTTCCTCGGCAAGAACCTCGTGGGCCTGCTCGAAGAGGATCCGCGCACCGAGCGCATCGTCTCGATCGACGTCAAAGCGCCTGAGACGAGCGGCCCCAAGACGCGCGTCTACCCGATCGATCTCACGGCCGCGAGCTCGGAGGAGCGCGTCGCGGAGATCCTCAACGCGGAGGGCGTCGACACGTTCTTGCACATGGCCTTCCTCTCGTCGCCGACGCACGCGAGCGCGTGGGCGCACGAGCTCGAGTCCGTGGGGACGATGCACGTCCTGCACGCGCTGAGGAGGAGCGCGATCAAGAAGCTCATCCTCTGGAGCCAGACCATCCTCTACGGCGCGCACCCCACCAACCCGAACTTCTTGAGCGAGCGCCACCCGCTCCGCGCCGACGTCGATGAGCCTTTCTTTGCCGACAAAATCGCGGCGGAGCGCGAAGCGCACGCGTTCGCGGCCAAGGCCAAAGGCACCGTGGTGACGGTGCTCCGCACCGCGCCGATCGTCGGGCCCACGGTCGACAACTACGTGACGAAGCACCTCGCGATGCGGGTCATCGTCACGCTGCTCGGCTTTGATCCGCTCTGGCAGTTCGTCCACGAGGTCGACGCCATCGCCGCGTTCAAGCTCGCGATCGACCGCGATTTCCCGGGCGTGTTCAACGTCGTGGGCGAAGGCGTGCTGCCGCTCTCGACCGTGGTGAAGATCGCGGGGCGCACGACGATGCCGCTCCCGCACACGCTCGCCGAGCCGCTGCTCGCCGCGGCGTGGGCCGCCGAGGCCGCCTACACGCCGCCGAGCTTCCTCCGTTACCTGCGTTATCTGTGCGTCGCCGACGGCGACAAGGCCGCTCGCGTGATGGGCTTTCGGCCCGCCTACACCACGCGTGAGGCGCTCCTCGACTACGTGAGCGCGCAGCGCCTGCGCGACGTCAAGCTCCTCCACGAGAGCCCCGCGTGAGGCCGCGGCTGCCGCTGCCCGCTCAAGGCATGACGCAGGCGCCGGGCATGTCCGCCGAAAAACACTCCGCGCCGCACGGACAGATGGAGGCCCCTTGGCAGACCTCGCCCGGGCCGCAGTCCGCGTCGCGCCAACACCCCATCTCCGGCGGGGTCACGCACGAGCCCTCCGCGCAATATCCATTGGGGGTCGCGGCACAGTCCTCGTCTTTCGCGCAGCACTTCTCCACGCACGTGTAAAAGCCGCCGTTGCACGAGCACGTGCAGCCGTCGATCGTCTGCGTGGCGGCCGACATCTCGCACGTCTGGCAGATGGTGCCGCAGCCCGCCGCGCACGCGTTCGAGGGCTCGCACACCACGTGCCCGTCCTTGCAGGCGTCGCACGCTAAGAGCTGCGTCGCGTCGCACGAGCAGAAGGCCTCTTTGGCGCTCTCGTCGCACGCCCATTGCCCGTCGATGCAGAGCAAAGGCAGCCTCGCCGCGAGGCCGGCCTGCGAGCAAAGCACGATGCATGGTGGCTTCGTCTCGGGACAACCGCCCTCGCTCTCGCCTCCGCACCCTGCCCACGAGGCAGCGGCGATCCCGAGCGCCAACGACACGAGGAGAAAGGAGCGATGGATGTGCATGCCCGCCATCAAAGCAATGATCGCACCCTCGCTCAAGCACCTGCATTTCCCCTCGCGCGGGCGGCGTCCCGGGCTGAGCGCGGCGCCCCGATCGTGCAAAGCGTAACGGCACAAAACAACCCTTGCCCGATCACGGCTCTTCGCTGTCTCATGAGCGGCGATGGACGGCAGCGAGGCGCTCTCTTGGCTCGGCACGCGGCGGAGCGTGCGTGCTTTTGCCGATCGCGCCGTGCCGCGCGCGATCTTGGAGCGGCTCATCGAGGCCGCGATCACCGCGCCTTCGAGCACCAACCGGCAGCCGTGGCGCTTCTCGGTGGTGACGTCGGCCGCGCGCCGGCGAGCGATCGTCGCCGCGGTCAAGGCGCGCGCGGACGCGATCAAAGCGATCATCCGGCAAGGCCACCACGCCGACGATTTCCGCGATTACAGCGACTTTTTCCACGAGCCGCTCACGACCGCGGCGGCCATCGTGGTGCCGCAATATCGTATCTACCCCGACCTCATCGCGAATTTCCTCGCCTCTTCCGGCGCGTCGCCCGCCGATCACGAGACCGCGGGCGCGATGCAGGCCGAGCTCTGCTCGACGAGCGCCGCGGTGATGGCGCTGCTCTTACAGGCCCACGCCGAGGGGCTCGGCGGGTGTTGGATGGCGGGCCCCATGGTCGCGCGCTCGGACGTCTCGGCGCTGCTCGGCATCCGCGAGCCATGGCGGATGCTCGGCGCGATCGCCGTCGGTTATCCCGAGGGCCCGCCGCCGCCGTCGCCCGGCCGGAGATCCATCGATAAAGTGGTGACCTTCTTCGAAGACGACGAGAGGAGCTGACGCATCGTGAGCGACGCCAACATCCCTGACACCGTGCGCGCCATCGTCGCCGAGGCGCTCGGCAAAGACGTGAGCGAGGTCGCGCTCGGCTCGTTCATGATGCGTGATCTCGGCGCCGAGTCGCTCGATTATTTGGACGTGGTCTTCAAGCTGGAGCAGGCGTTCGATATCCAGATCACGCGCGGCGAGATGGAGCGGGCGGCGCGCGGGCCCATGAGCGATGAGGAGTTCGCGCCGGCCGGCGTCATCTCCGACGCCGGGCTCGCGAGGCTCCGCGAGCTGATGCCCGAGGCCGCGCCGCTCATCCAACCTGGCCTCCGTCCGCCGCAGATTTTGAGCCTCTTTACGGTGCAGACCTTCGTCAATCTGGTCGAGGCCAAGAAGTCGGGCCGCACCGCATAAGGGCGCCGACGCCCTAAGTACAGGCCCGCAGAAGTTCGTTGCCCATTTGTGCCTCCCCTCGCGGCGCTCGCCAATCAAGAGGTGCACGGAGAGGAGAAAGTGACGCAAAGGCGCAAAGGCGCAAAGACGCTAAGAGAAAGAGGGGGTGGGCTCTCCGCGGCAAGCGCCCACGGGCAGCACTTCTCTCTGCTGCCCGGCCGGTACGGCAAAGCCCAACCCTCCCCCTCTCTTTGCGCCTTTGCGCCTTTGCGTTAAAAATTCCGGGCCTCCAGCGGCTACAGCTCGCTCCTGTGAGGATGACGAAGACCGATCCGCGCGCGCGCCCCGCGCGTAGGCGATCACAACCCCCATGGATGTCGTCTCTTATTGTCCCCTCCGGGTGGCGTCCATCCCTTGGCAGCCGAGGGCCGGCGCATGGGCGCTCACCGTCGTTTGCAAAGCGACGTACAACCTACTCCCTGTCACGTCGAAGCTCGCCGACGCGCAGGACGAGCCGCTCGCGGCCGACGCGCATTGGAGCGATGATGAGGCGCGGAGCCTTCATTTTGCCTCCGATCTGGTGCCGTTCAAGCGCCGCGCGGACGTCGTGCTGGTCGGCCACGCCTACGCGCCACGGCAAGAGCCCGTGTCGTCGCTCGTCGCGAGGCTCATCGTCGGAGACGTCGACAAATCGATCGAGGTCGTGAGCGATCGTGCCTTTGCGCAGGACGGATCGCTCCGCGAGGGGTCGAGGTTCATCAAGATGCCTCTCGTGTACGAGCGCGCGGCGGGAGGGCCGGACACCATGAACCCCGTGGGCGTCCGCGGCGACGCGGGGCCCAATCGCTATGGCCTCATCCCGCTCCCCAACCTCCTCCCGCCCGGCACCCACGTGGCGAGCCCCAAAGACCACATCGTGCCGTGGGGGGTCGGGCCCATCGCGCCTCATTGGCCCTCTCGCGCGCAGATGATCCCCGCGCGATCCATGGGCTTCTCACACCGCTCATGGCACGAGCGGCACCTGCCCGAAGGCCTCGATCCTGCGTATTTCAACGTCGCGCCGGCCGATCAGCAGGTGGAGCAGCTCCGGCCCAACGAGCGTATCGTGATGGAGAATTTGAGCCCCGATCACCCGAGGCTCGTCACGAGCTTGCCGGGCACGACCCCGCGCGCCGTGGTCGAGCGCAACGGCGGATCCGAAGAGCTCGTGCTCCGGTGTGACACGCTCGTCCTCGACACCGATCGAGGCCTCGCCACGCTCACGTGGCGTGGTCACGTGATGATGGATCAGCCCCGCCAGCCGGGCCGGGTATCCATCTCGATGGCCGGCGGCGCGCCGCCCGCGCCGCGCAAGAACATCGCGCTCCGCCAAACGGTGGACGCCTCCGCCATCGAACAAGCCAAAGCCGCCTTGCCCTTCCTCCAGAGCAGGGAGGTGGGCGCCCCTTCGTTCAAGGCACCTCCGCTGTCGCCGCCTCCTCCTCTGTCGCCGCCCCCGTCGCCGCCGCCTCCACCGCTCTTTGCGCCGGACTCCGTCCCTCGCTCCGCGAGCCCTTGGGCCGTGGATCCGGGGCGATCAGGGGGAATGTCGATTGGCCAGCTCGCGGCCGAGGGGCCGCCGTCGCCGCCGCGCGTCCAAGCCCCTTTGCCCGAGGCGGCGGAGCCCAAGGCATCTCCCGAAAAGGCTCCTCCCGCGCGCCCGCGCGAGGCTCCGGCCGAGATCGTGAGCCTCTTGTGGTTCGAGGCAAAGGCCCTCCCGCGGATCCGAAGGCGCCCTCGATGGCGGGTGATCTTCGACGCGTTGGAGCAAGACGAGCAGGACGTGGACCTCGACGCGGAGGACCTCGAGCCCATGGCGGTCGACGAGGATCGCCGCGACGTGCTCGCGCTCCTCGCGCGCGGCGCTCCGACCGACACCGCCGGTATGCGCGACGCGGTGCGCGAGGCGATCCGCGGGGATGGATCGTTCGTCGAGCCGCTCGTGCTCACGACAGGGGATCTCGCGCTCTCGTTCGACGAGCTGGAGATGCTCAAAGCGACGATCGCGGTGGTGACCCCGTTCTTGCCCGCGGACAAAGCGTTGAAGGATCTGGTCGACAGCGTGAATGAGCTCATCAAGAGCGCGTCGCTCGACGGGTCGAACGACGTGGCCGAGGGGTACACCGCGCGGATTCGTGATGCCTTTGGCGCGGCGAAGCGCGGTTTGCCAGCCAACTACCTGGAGTCGCGCGCCGAGCGTATGCTCCTCGAACAGCGGCGGTATCAAAAGCGCATCGTGCTCGGCAAGACGTGCCTCCGCGGCGCGTTCACCGCCGCGGGCTCGGACGAGGCGATGCCCGCGTACCTGCCCGACAGCTTGGCCAAAGAGCTCCCCATGATGAAGCGATTCCCCGCGCGCCTCGTCGCGGAGGTGTGCCTCCAACAAGATCAAGGCGAGGCGCACCCGCACGCGCTGCGCGTGGTCGCGCTCGGCCGGACAGCGTCGTATTCGACCAACCCGCGTTGATGAGCCATGCCCCCTGCCGCACGCATCACCGACGATCACACCTGTCCTGCCCACGGAGGCGGGCGCGACGTGACCGGCGAGCCCACGGTGCTCATCGGCTCTCACCCCGCGGCGCGCGTCACGGACAAGCTCGTTTGCGGCCCCGCGCGCGACGTCATCGCCGAGGGCTCACCCACCGTCCTCATCGGGTTTCAACGCGCCGCGAGGATCGGTGACGGCACGGCGCACGGCGGCGTGATCGTGACCGGCGAGCCAACGGTGCTCATCGGCATCCCCGGTCAAGGCGAGGCGCTCATGGCCGCTTCGCGATCCGGCGTGCCGTTCTGTGAGATCTGCGATCTCCGGCGAAAGAAGGCTCTCGCGATTGAGGCGCTCCGCAGGGACGAAGAAGAAGAGGAAGAGAGCGAATCGGACGACGACGCGCAGGACGACGAGGATGAAGAGCCCGAAGAAGAAGAGGAGCACGACGGGTATTTCGTCGTCGAGCACGCGGGCGGCGGCCCCCCGATCAAGGGCCTTCGCTATCGCATCACGCGGGCGAGCGGGGGTGTCGTCAAAGGCAGCACGGACGGGCGCGGGCGGACCAAGCTCGTCGAGACGGGGCCGCCGGAGCTGCTCACCGTCGAGGTCATGGATCGTGACGAGCTGAAGCTCGACGCGGAAGACGAGGAGAGCCCGTCGTGAGCGACGCCGCGAAGGGCCGCGCGGTCACGACGCCTTCGTCCGACAAAGCGCCCATCGGCAAGGTGCTCGTCAAAGACCAGCTCTCGTTCGAAGCGGAGAGGGTCTATCGCAAGGGCTTCGACAAGTACCCTCTCCCCGACAAAGATCGCGTGAAGATCGGCTGGCGCATCGAGAACCGCGACGGGTCCGCCGGGCCAAAGGGGGAGTTTGCGTTCGCGGGCCCTTCTTTCCCGGTCAAGGCAACGGCCGAGATCACCCGCGAAGAGCTCCGGCGCGCGGCGTCGATCACGCTCTTTGGAAAGCCTTATGGGCACGTGGCGCTGCTCCCCGAGCGCCCCTCCGGGCTCGCGCGCGGGCTGCTCCGTTATCCGATGACCTATGACGTCGCGCCCGACGCGCCGCCCAAGAAAATCCGCGTGATCGCGCAGGTGATGGAGAGCGTCGTGGGGTTCATCGTCAACGAGATGAACCAGAACAAACGGAGCCAGGTCGTGGCCGAGTGCAGGCGGCTCAACGAGGAGGGCAGCCACCGGAGGGCGAAGTTCCTTTGGGCTGGCAAGGTCCACACCAAAGCCGGCGCGAGCGGCGTGCTCGGGGACCTCTTCGTGGGCGACGGGGCGTGGGACCACAAACCCATCATCGAGCCTGTGTGGGGCACGGACAACCGCCTCGGCGACGCGGGCTACACGTATTATTACGACATCTGGTCCAACATCCACTTTGGCTACGTGGGGCTCGCGGCGGGGTTTTCGCGCGCGGAGCTCACGAACGGCGCAGGATGGCAGCAGATCTTCGACTCGTTCTCGGACGACGACAAGACCGACACCGAGGCGATCGAGGCGGGATGTTTGCTCTATGACCCCAACAAAGACGTGACCGTGGGCGAGGTCGTGGACCTCGTCGAGGGGTGTACGGAGTGGCGCTCGGACGCGCGCAAGAACAAGAAGAAGTGATCCGCGCGCGCGCTCCGCGCGTAACCGATGTTGCATGGCGACCCCGCTCACCCCTTCTGTCGCAGACGCGCTGCAAGAGGCCAAATCGGCCGCGCAGAAGGAGGGCAACGAGCCTGTGGCCCCGGGCAAGAAGTGTTGTCCGCTCCCGGGGCTCCCCGTCTATGCGCACGACTTCGAGCCTCCCAAAGAGGACGACAAGCGCGACCTCTTCCTCGGGTTCACCCGGGGGTTCCCGATCCTATATCCCGACGTCTTTTGGGCCGACGTGTGGAAGGCCCGCCACCTCTGGAAGCCCGTCGCCGACGTGCAGCTCAAAGGCCCATGGAAAGGCGAGAAGGGGAACGAAGACACGATCGTTTACACGACGAGCGCGCGCGGCTTCGCGCTCCTCCATTCGCCGGTCGCCAAAGAGAAGAAGGAGGTCGCGATCTCCATCGGCGCTCCGCGCCCAAAGCGGCTCCGGCCCAAGCTCGACACCAAAGCGGGTAACACCCCGAAGAGCGCATTTGTCCGGCTCGACGGCGGGGACCCCGACGAAGGCGTAGGGGCCGACAGCGCCGATGAGCAGAAGAGAGGCGACGCGACCGCCAAAACCTCCCGAAAGAAGAAGAAGAAGGGCGCGGGCAAGGCGTCTCCCAAGAAGGAGGCCCAAGAAGCGCCCAAGAAGGACGAGGCAAAGGACGCTCCCAAGAAGGAGGACGAGGCAAAGGACGCTCCCAAGAAGGACGAGGAGAAGGATCCAGCGCAACAGATGGTGGAGGTCGTGCCCCCCGAGGGCCGGCGCGAGCCCCTGGTGTTTTTGCGCAAGGTCTGTTTGAGCGTCCCTGGTCAAGACGCGCCGGAGCACAAAACCCTCGATCTGCGCGAGGAGAACCAGCTCACCCTCGACTTCCCCGAGCTCGCGCCCGAGACAGGCGACGTCGTTCGGCTCCTGTGCGTCGCCCCCCATTGGAAGTTCCGCTTTACCAAGGGTGGCAGCACGAACGACGTCGAAGGTGACCCGTGGACGACGAGCCCCTATGGCTTGTCCGAGAAGCTCGGGTGGAGGCTCGAAGAGATCCGCGCGGTGCCGCGCACGTCGCTCGGCTCCATCGACGATTACACGTACAAGTCCAAGACCTATTATGGGAGCGGGACCGGGGTCGAGGGCACCACCCGCACCGACGTCCTCGCGGATCGCTACGAGGCGTCGCTCGGTCCGTCGCGCGCGCTCGTCGTCAAGGCGATTAAGAACGTCGAGGGAGGTTGTGAGTCCACCATTTGTTACGACGGCCCCAAGGCGAGCTGGGGGATCAACCAATGGAACAGGGCCGAGCTCTGGGCCCTCCTCGCGTACATCGCCGACTTTTACCCGGAGGCGTTCGAGCGGGGCTTTGCGCGATGGGGCGTCCGACTCCACTTCAAGAGGCGAATGAGGACGTGGAACAAGGGGGACACCTACTCCGGCGTGACCCTGTACCGCGTGCCGTGTTGTGGGGTGAGCTCGCGTGACATGATGGATGCGAAGAGCAACGCCGAGCGCGCCGCGCTGAAGGGCAAGCTCATCCCGCTCACGTACGAGGACAGCAAGAGCTACGCTTTCCTCTGGATGCTCGTGACCGCGGGCCGAGACCCCGAGATCCAAAAGGCCCAAACCGAGTGGACGAGCTTTCGTATCACGTGGGCCTTGACGCATTTGGTCAAAGACAAGAGCCCCAGCGTCCTCACCGTGATGGACGCGTTCTTGAAGAGCCTCGGCTCCAACGAGAGCGCCGACGCGCGCCGAAAGAAGGCCGCGGACGTGATCGGGAGCAAGGTGGACCTGCCCTTCGACGACTACGAGGCGGCCCCCAAAGAGGACAAAAAAGATCCCAAGAAGGGCGATAAAAAGGACGCCAAAGAGGGGGAGCAGGAGCCGGCCCCCAAGCGCAAATTGCTGGGCGACCCCACTTGGATCTTCTGGGAGGAGAGGTGCAAAGAGAAGGGGGGAGCCGAGGAGCAGGGGTCCGCCGAAAAGAAGGGCTCCGGCAA
>CAYTJL010000018.1:0-39151 GCA_964437785.1 uncultured Polyangiaceae bacterium | reverse complement strand
GGCTCCGGCAAGAAGGGCTCCGGCAAGAAGGGCTCCGGCAAGAAGGCCAGCGCCGGGAAGAAGAAGTGACATGCTCTCGATCCGAAGAGAACAAATCACGTCCATGAGGGCGGTGCGGAGGCGGGAATTCGAGGCCGACCTCGCGCAGCACCTCCGCGCGTTCTTCCCCGCCGCGTGCGAGGCGATCGGCCAAGAGGCGCTCTCGGCGATGATCCCGAACGGCGTCGCGCGCGCGTCGACCTACGGTGTCTTGGGGCGATGTGATCTCTTTCTGTACCTCGATCTCATGATGGTTCTCGGCCCGCGCTTCGACGAGGAGCTCCCGTGGGCCAACGAGGCGCTCACCGACCCGTCCCTCCCGGATCCGAGCGCGCGGATCGCGGCGCTCGTCGATACGGTGATCGACCTCGCGCGTGAAGAAGAAGACGACGACGAAGACGAGGAGGCTTTGCCGTGACAACGCATCTCGCCGCCGAGGTCCGCGCCTCGTCGCGCGCGCTGATTGACCGCTTGCGCCGCGAGCCCGAGCCGCTCCACGCGGTGCTCGACGCGGCGAGGACCCCGCGCATCAAAGCCCTCCTCGCGCGGTCGGACGAGCCCAAGACCTCGCTCTATGATGGCTTCCAAGGCGCGCTCCTCGACGACTACGCCCCTCATTTGGTCCGCTTTTCGCCCGGATCTCCGCTGCTCACGGCGCTCGTGGAGGAGGGGTGGGGACAGAGCTATGGCGTCTATCTCACGAGCCAACGGCCGCTCCGCGAGGTGCGGCGGCAGCTCCGCCGGTTCTTGATCGTGCGCGACGACGACACGGGGGAGAGGCTCTATTTCCGGTTCTATGATCCGCGGGTGCTCCGCGGCTTTTTGGAGGGCTGCTCGCGCCGGCAGGCGGGGCGCTTCTTCGACGGGATCGGGTGTTATCTCGCCGAGGGGCACGACCCTCGAACGCTCGTGCGGTTCACCCCCTCCGCGCAGGGGGTCGAGGCCGAGAGGATCGATGTTCGCGCGTGAGCGCCGGCGCGCGCCGGCAGGAAAGGGATGATCGCACATGCCGCTCTTCGAGCTTTCGTTCGCGTCGGGGGAGGGCTCGCTCGACGTCCGCCGCTTCTCGCTCCACGAGGGGATGTCGAGCCTCTTCGAGATCTCGATTTGGGCGCGCTCCAAGGACGCGGACATCGATCTCGGGTCGATCGTCGGCAAAGCAGCGTCGTTTCGGATGAAGAGCGGCGTCGTCCACGCGCAGCGCGACGATCGCGTCTGGAGCGGCGTGTGCAGCGTCATGCAGCTCGTGCAAGCGGAGCGCACAGGGGAGTCCACCTACCTCCTCAGGATCGTGCCGCTCTTGTGGCTCCTCACGCAGCGCCGCAATCATCGTATCTTCCAACACCTCTCCATCCCCGACATCGTCGATCGCATGCTCGACGAGTGGCGGATCGAGCGGGTGTGGCGGATCGATCGGCCCACGTACCTGCCGCTGGAGCTGCGCGTCCAATACGGGGAGAGCGATTTTGCGTTCGTGAGCCGGCTCTTGGAGGAGGCGGGGATCTCGTATTCGTTCATCGAGGACCCGGACAAGGGCTCCATCTTGGTGCTCCACGACGCGCCCGAAGAGGCGGAGGAGCGGGCGGGCGGCGCGGTCCACTTCGTCGACAATCCAAACCAATCTTCGGAGAAAGAGTACGTGACCGACGTGCGGCTCACCCACGAGGTGCGGCCGGGGCGGCTCACGATTCGTGACGTGGACTTCCGGCGGAGCCAGCAATACCGCCTCTTCGGCGAGGGTGCTTTGGCCGAGCCGCCCGAAGACGTGCTGGAGCAATTTCATTATCTGCCGGGCGCGTTCCTCGTCGAGAAGAACAAGCCCGCGGACACGCCCGTCGCGGACGACAAAGGCGTCGCGCGGCACCTCGACAAAGCGGGCGAGGCGCTCGCGACGCGGAGCCTCGAAGCGATCCGGGCCACCAAGCGCGCTGTCGCGTTTCACACCAACGTG
The DNA here is from genome assembly GCA_964437785.1 of uncultured Polyangiaceae bacterium. Lineage (GTDB taxonomy): Bacteria > Myxococcota_A > Polyangia > Polyangiales > Polyangiaceae > CAYTJL01. The sequence continues at coordinate 37,161 of CAYTJL010000018.1, read as the reverse complement.
CTCGATCTCCAGCCCGGCGTCGTCTTCACGATGGCTCACCCGCGCGCCGATCTGCACCACAAAAGGCTCCTTGTCTTGGAGTTCCGGGCCGAGGGAGCGCCCGGCGAAGAGTGGAGCATGACGTCGCTCGCGGTCTTCGCCGACCAGCGGTATCGCCCGCTCAAGGTGACGCCGAAGCCGAACGTCACGGCGGTCGAGAGCGCGCTCGTCGTGGGGCCCAAAGGCGAAGAGATCCACACCGACGAATTCGGCCGGATTCGCGTGCAGTTCCCGTGGGACAGGGAGGGATCGTTCGACGACAACAGCTCGTGTTGGATGCGGGTGAGCCAAGGATGGGCCGGGTCGAGCTACGGTATCCAGATGATCCCGCGCGTGGGCCACGAGGTGCTCGTGAGCTTCCTCGGCGGCAACCCGGATCAACCCATCGTAGTGGGGCGCGTCTACAACAACATCACGCGCGTGCCGTACAAGCTCCCCAAACACAAGACGAGGAGCACCTGGAAGAGCGACTCTTCGCCCGGCGGCAGCGGCTTCAACGAGATCATGTTCGAAGATCTCAAGAGCCAAGAGCTCGTCTACGTGCAGGCCGAGCGGGACCTGAAGAAGCTCGTCAAGGTCGATGAGGCGATCACGGTGGGCAACAACCGCCAAAAGCTCGTCAAGGTCGATGAGTTCGAGCGGACCAACCGCGACCGGCACATCACGGTGGATCGCTCCCTCTTCAAGCTCATCAAGGTCGACGAGATCGAGCGCACGTTGGGCTGTCATCGCAGGACGGTCGAGCAAGACGAGGATGTGGTCGTCAAGCACGACAGGCGCGATCTCGTGGAGCGCGACAGCCACGTTTACGTCAAACGGCACAAGAGCGAGCGTGTGGACGGGGTGACCTCGCTCGTGGTCGGGCAAGACCAAGAGGCGCGCGTCGGCGGCAAACACGCGCTCTATGCCGGGCAGGAGATCCATTTGCAAGCGGGGGTCAACGTCGTTATCGAGGCGGGCGCGCGGCTCACGCTCAAAGGGCCCGGCGGGTTCATCGACATCAGCGATGAAGGGGTGGTGATCCAAGGCGTCCTCGTGCGGATCAACAGCGGCGGATCGGCGGGCGACGGCTCGGGCGCGAGCCCCAAAACCGCGGCGACGGCGAAGGAAGCGGAGCCCGGCGATCCCGAGCTGGAGGACGTCTTCAAACGCGATCACGAGGCGTGAGGCGAGCCATGAGCGGAGAGCAAAAGAAGGATCCAAAGAAGGATCCAAAGAAGGACGAGAGCGACAAACACGGCAACGCCTCGCTCGCGTTCTACATCTTGAACGGCATCCTGCGCGGCACCATCGGCGAAAAGACGGTGGCGATGCCCATGTATTCGGGCGGCGGGGGCGGCAGCACCAAGAACAAGCCCGACCCTTCGGTGAACGATCCGCGCGAGACGACGCTCAAGACCAAAGAGAAGCCGCACGTCCACGGCGGCCCGCTCCCGACAGGCTGGTACAGCATCCGCAAGCCCAGGATCGGATCGGACGGCGGCGGGATCCCGGGCCGGTGCGCCAAGCTCGTGCCCCATGCGGACAACGCCATGCACGACCGAGATGCCTTTTACATCCATGGCCGCGGCCCCCACGGGAGCGACGGTTGCCTCGTCCCGAAGGCGAGGGAGGACTTTAAAACCCTCATGGATGACCTGGAGAAGGCCGCGGGCTCCAAGCTCTATGCGGGGCGCCTCCAGGTGTTTTATTGGGAGCGCGGCGCGCTCATCGATCCCAAAGACATCAAAGAAGAGGACGAGTGATCAAGCCTCCCACCGAAAGCGCTTGACGCTGATCGCGTAGGCCGCGAGCCCATAAACCCCCAAGAGCAGGAGCCTCGGGCCGAGGTCCGATAACCCCATCTCGCCGAACAAGAGCACGCCCCGCAGCGCCCGCACGAACGCCGTGGAGGGCAGGAGCGACGCGATGATCGCGAGCGGGCGCGGCAGCTCGTCGATGGGAAAGAACACCTCCGATAAAAGGAGCATCACCGCGGTCGCGGCGTTCGCGGCCTCGGCCACGCTCGACTCTTCGCGCAGCGACGCGGCGATGAAGAACCCGATCCCCGCGAAGACCACGAGCCCGAGCGCCGTGATCGCCGCGGCCCAGAGCGCCTCGCGGAGCGCGAGCGGCAAATGGAACACCGGGCCCGCGATGGCCGCCAAGATCACGAGCTGAAGCGAGACGAGCGCCGCGCGCGCGGCGATCTGCGCGCCCACGAAGCTCGCGCGCGAGAGCGGCGTGGTGCGGAGCTTGGTCAAGAAGCCATTGCGGCGATACCGCGCCATTGCGTAGCCCATCCCGAGGAGGCCGCTCACGAGCACGGTCCACGTCACGACGCCCGGGAACAGATAACGCAGGTACGCATAGTCGGCGCCGGGCGTGACCACGAGCGTGATGCGGTGATCGAGCGCGGACTCGATGCCTTTGCCCAAGAGCGCGTCGCGCGAGGTCACGATCACGCGCGACGTCTTGGCGTCGTAGACCGCGTGGATCGCGCCCGCCTGGAGCTTGCGCGCGGCGACGTCGAGGCTCGCCTCGCGGCTGACGCGCAGATCGCGATAGCCGCTCAGCGCCTCGGTCTGCGCGCGATCCACGTCGCCCACGACCGCGAGCGTCCGCCGCTCGAACGGGTGGCCGTGGAGGAACAAGCCGCCCGTGAGCATCAACAAGATCACCGGCAATCCAAAGTGGATGAGGACGCCGCTCGGCGTGCGGATCGCGTCGCGCACGCGGTACATCACGAGCCACCAAAAGGCCCTCACGCGAGCTCTCCACCGTCGCCGAGGCGCGCGCCGCAGACGTGAAAGAACGCGTCTTCGAGCCCGCGGCCGCGCTTCGCCTCGGGGGGCAGCGACGCGATGAGATCGGCGGGGGCGCCGCGCGCCTTGATCTCGCCGCCCACGAGGAAGATCACCTCGTCGCAGACGCCCTCGGCCTCGCGCAGATCGTGGGTCGAGAGCAGCACCGCGCGGCGGTCCGCCATCGCGCGGATGGACGCGCCGAGCTCACGTTTGACCGCGGGATCGAGGTGCGCCGTGGGCTCGTCGAGGAAGAGCAGCGCGGGCTCGTGCACGCACGCGGTCGCCAAGAAGAGCCGCTGCGCCTCGCCGCCCGAGAGGCGCTCGACGAGCACGTCGCGCCGCGCGCTGAGCCTCGCGCCGGCGAGGATCTTCTCCGCGCCGCGATCGACGCGGTGGATCGCGGAGAACAGCTCGGCGTAGTCGCGCGCGGTCATCCCGTCGAGCGACGCCTCGCGCTGGAGGACGACGCCCACGCGATCACGCGGGTACGAGCGCTCGCCGATGGCCTCGCCGAAGATCTCGACCGTGCCCGACGACGGCGCCATGAGCCCTTCGAGGATGGCAAAGAGCGTTGTTTTGCCCGCGCCGTTGGGGCCGAGCACGCCGAGCACCCCGGGCTTCGAGAGGCTCACCGAGACCGACGAGAGCGCGGTGACGTCGCCAAAACGTTTGACGATCTCACGGGCAGCCAGAATCTCGGTCATCGCGGGCTCGGCGGGATGATAGCGTAGGCGGCACGCGCATGGCTGAGCCGCTCGCGAGCACCCGAAGCATCTGCGCCGTTTGCAAGCGCGGGATCGAGGCGACGATCGTCGCGCGCGAGGGCGCGGTCTGGATGGAGAAGACGTGCCCGGATCACGGGCCGCACGAGGCGCTCCTCGCGTCGTCGGTCGATTGGTACCTGGACTGCCTCTCGTTCGTGCGCGCGCCCGAGCCCCCTTCGCGCGTGATGAAAGAGGTGAGCGCCGAGGGCTGCCCGTCCGACTGCGGGCCTTGCCGCGCGCACGAGCAGAAGCTCGCGCTGCCGATCATCCCCATCACGAGCGCGTGCAACCTCGACTGCCCCATCTGCTACACGGTCAACAAGAACGACGGCGCGTTCATGCTGTCGAAAGAGCACTTTGCGCACATCTTGGCGCAGCTCACGCGCGACCACGACGAGCTCGACATCATCAACTTCACGGGCGGCGAGCCCACGCTCCACCCCGAGCTCGCCGAGCTCGTCGAGATGGCGCAGGGCGCGGGCGTCCGCAGGCTCACGGTCTCGACCAACGGGCTCAAGCTCCTCGACGAGCGCTTGGTCGCGAGGCTCGCGGCCGCGAACGCGCGCGTGATCTTGTCGCTCGACACGCTGCGGCCCGACGTCGATCAGGCGATGCTCGGCGCCAACACCGTGAGCGCCAAGCTGCGCGTGCTCGACATGCTCGAAGCCCACGGCGTCATCACCACGATCTTGCCGGCCGTGGGCGCGGGCTACAACGACGAGGACCTGCCCGCGCTCTTGGATCTCGTGATCCGCCGCGAGCACATCTGCTCGTTGGAGGTCCACCCGCTCACGTTCACGGGCCAAGGCGGCGTGGGCTTCGATCGAAGGGCGCGCATCACCACACCCGACGTCCACGCCATCATCCATCGCGCGACCGACGGCCGGATCAGCACACGTGACTTCGTGCCTTCGCCGCTCGCTCATCCACACTGTTATTCGATTTGTTATCTGCTCATGCTCGACGGCGGCGGCTACGTGCCGCTCGCGCGCCTCACCTCGCGACAGACGTTGTTCGATCTGCTCGCGGACTCGCTCTATCTGGAGCCCCGCGAGCGCGTCGAGGCGCTCTTCCGCGACATCATCGATGATCTGTGGGTCAATCCAGACAAGGTCCCCGAGAGCGAGGGTGTCCTCGCCACGTTGAAGCGCATGCTCCGCGCGATGTTCCCGACCGGAGCGTCGATTTCGCTCGACGCGCGCAGGCGCGTGGCCGAGCGCGCGTTCAAAGCCATCTACGTCCACACGCACATGGACGAAGAGACGTTCGACGTCGCCAAGGCAAAGCGATGTCCCGTGGGCATGCCCGAGCGCGACGGCTCGAACACGCCCTCGTGCAATTACAACGTGCTTTATCGCGAGCGCGACGCTCGCTTTGCCGACCCGGAGATGATCGCGCGCATGGAGGCCACGAGGCCCGGGCGCCGTTTACCCATCCTCGCGTGAGGTCTCAACCGAGGGACGCGTCGCACGCGGTGCAGCGATTGGGCACGTGCTCTTTGTGGTACACGGCGCCGCAGCGCCCGCACACGCGCGCGTCCTTCTCGAACGCGATGAGCTTGTCGCTCGCGTGGCACCGCGCGCCCGCGACCTGCGGAGGCTCGAGCGCGATGAGCTCGCCCGCGCCCTCTTCGACCGCGGGCAGCGGGCCGGGATCGATGTCCTCGGCCTTGGCTGGGATGCGCCGCCGCGCCTCCGCGAGCACGCGCGCCGCGGCGACCCCCTGCAAATCGACAGGCACGGTGATGGCCCTGCCGTGCGACTCGACCGTGAGCGCGCTCGCTGAGAGCGTGAGCCTTGTCACGTCGCACCACGCGATGCGCGTGATCTCGCCGCCGTCGCCCTCGCGCCCCACGCCCGCGTCGCCCACGCGGATCACGGGCGGCGTGCGCTGCCCGAGGACGGCCACGCCGAGCAGCACGACCGAGCCCGCGCCGAGCAAATACACCGCCCATGGATGCGATCCGCGTTCGGCGTCGCGCAGCCATTGGCCGTACACGCCCGCGCCCACCGCCACCGCGCCGAGCGACATCGCGATGACCGACGCGAGCGCCGCGGCGCCTGCTTTGGGCTCGAAGCGCCGCTCGCTCCGCGCTTGTTCGGAGGTCCAGAGCGCGGACTCTTTGCTCTCCGCCTTCGCACGCCCGGCGCGCTTGCGCTTGCTCGATCTCTCGGCCATCACCGCGCGTCCTATCGTATTGTCGCGCGCCCGGCTATAGCTTCGGATGGATCGCGCGAATGGACGTACCGAGGCGGCTCCCGCTCCTCCTGCCACCGGTCGCGGTGCTGGTCGCGGCCGTGGTGTTCCTTGGGCCCGGCAAGAAGCACGCGGCGATGAGCGCGCGCGTGCGCGGCGCGGTCGCGATCGGCGCGAGCACCCTCGCGCTGCGCATCGAGGGCGTGCGCAGCGACGCGTCGATCGAGGACGCCGCGGCGCTCGACGAGCTCGACGTGGAGGCGATCGTCGGCGGGCTCGACGGCGCGCGCGTCGTCGCGACCACGCCGCGATCGGGCAAGAGCGGTGTGGTCGAGGCGAGGCTCGATTTACCGGCCCCGGCGCGCGGCGCGATCCCCTTGCGCGTCCTGTCGCACGCGACGGGAAAGCTCGTCGCCAAGGGCACGATCGTGCCCTCCTCTCCGAAGCCGATCTTCGTCACGATCGGCACGGCGCAGGGCCGATCCAAGGGTGATCTCGCGATCCGCGCCGACGTCGAGCGCGGCGTGCTCGCCGCGTCGTTCCCCGAGACGATCATCATCTCCGTCGGCGACGGGGGCCCGATCGTCGCCGACGTCGAGGCGTCGATCACCGGCGGATCGCTCGCGGAGCGCGGAGGCGCGAAGCCCAACGAGCTCGACGGAAAGAGCGCGATCACGCTCAAGACCGACGCGCACGGGCGCGTGACGATCCGCGTGATGCCGCTCGCGCACGAGAGCGAGCTCTCGATCCAAGCGCGCGCGGGCGATCGCAAGGGCACGTGGGAGGGCACGCTGCCGGTCGTGCCCGGCGCGATCTGGGCGCACGTGAACGGCGACGAGGTCACGCTCATCTCGCCGTCTCCGCGGAGCGAAGCGTACGTCTCGGTGTGGGACGGGAGCTCTCGCGTCGACGGCGCGGTGGTGCCGCTCGCGAAGGACGATCGCGGCTTCTTTCGCGGCGCGTTTCGGACCTCGCGCGCGAAGGCCCAAGCGTTCGCGGTGATGAGCGTCGCCTCCGATCCGTTCGAGCGCGGACCCGCGACGGTCGCCTGGCCCCTCGCCCCGGCGTCGGGCGCGGTGCCTCCGCTGCGCCTCGCGCTGCTCGTCGATGGTGTGCCCGATGCGGTCGAGCGCGAAAAAGCCCGCGCGTATGCGGCGCGCCGCGCAGGCGCGCTGTGGCTCGCCGCCGCCGCGCTCGTGGAGGTGATGCTCGTCCTCGCGGCGAGCCGCGCCTCGCAACAGAAGCTCGAAGGCCACTTCGCGGGCGCCGTGGGCGGCGATGGCGAGGCCGACGCGCTCGACGAGCGCGCCCGCGCCGAGGTCGCCCGCGCGGGGCGCGCCCCGGTGCTCCGCGCCCTCTTGTTCGCGGCGGTCATCGCGCTCGCCTTCGCCGGTGTCGGCGTGCTGGCCGTGATCCGTTGAGGGCGGGTCATTGTCAATCAACAAATCGTTATTTGTCTAAAGGCATGAGCCAACCGAGACAAACGACAGCAATTGCTCAGGACCAACCCTATTCACGAGTCACTGAATCTGTAATGTACCGTCGGTGGTGGATCGAGGTCCCCTCGCGGTGTACTATCACGCCCCTTCAACGCGCTTTGGCTCGGGGACCATGGGCTCTTCTCACAACAATCCACCAAGCAAAGACGGCCGCGCGCCGGTGGAGAGCACCCGCCGAGAGGGCGGCACCTACCGCATCGTGCGCCCGGTGGAAGAGTCCGTTTTTCAACCCCCGCTCGACAAGCGGCGCGAGGGCGACGGCCGGCCTGTGGGCACGCCGCAAATGCGCCGTAAAGGCACGTTGAGCGGCGAGACCGAGGCCACGCCTCCGTCCCCCGCGGCGCTCGACACGATCACCGTCCCGGTCACGCCTCGTCCCCGGCGCCATGACTCGTCGGTCGACGTGCCGCCGAGCAGCAAGCCCGGCCCGCCGCCCATGTATTCGCCGGGAGACGTGCTCGCCGATCGCTATCGGTTGGTCCGCGTCTTGGGCGAAGGGGGCATGGGCACGGTGTGGGAGGCGCGCAGCTTGGGCCTCGATTTGGACGTCGCCATCAAGCTGCTCCAACGCGTCGGCGAGATCCCCGACGCGGCCCAGCGGCTCCAGCGCGAGGCGCAGGCCGCGGCGCGCGTCGTCCATCCTGCGGCGGTCCGCGTGCTCGACTTCTCTTTTACGAGCGCCGGCGATCCCTTCCTCGTCATGGAGCGTCTCTCGGGCATCCCGCTCTCGCGTTGGCTCCGATCGAGCGGCGGGCTCAACGCGGTCGCCGCGGTGAGGCTCGTGCTGCCCATCGTCGATGCGTTGGTCAAGGCCCATCGCGAGGGGGTCATTCACCGCGACATCAAGCCTGCCAACATCCTCCTCGACGACAGCCCGATGGGCCTCTTGCCCAAGCTCATCGACTTTGGGATCGCGCGTATGTTCAAGCGCGCCGAGCCCAAACACTTCACGCGAAGGGGCATGTTGCTCGGGAGCCCCGCCTACATGGCGCCCGAGCAAATCTTGGGTGACGAAGAGGCTGACGTGCGCGTCGACATTTGGGGTGTGTGCCTCCTGCTCCTCGAGATCCTCACCGGCAAAAACCCCTTCCGCGCCGCCGAGCCCGACGACATCGTCGACGCCATCCTCGATCACGACCTCTCGTGTCCTCACGAGCTGACCGACCCTACGTTGTGGGAGATCATCGAGCAGGGGCTCCGCAAAGAGAAGGCCCACCGCTGGCCCAGCATGTTCGCGCTCGGCCACGCGCTCGCGGAGTGGGCGATGGAGCGAAGGGTCCAATCGGACATCCTCGGTGTCTGGCTCCCCGGGCGCTGGCTCAACGCATAATCAACACGGTCGGTCCGCGGAGCATCACAGATCTTCGCCCGGCTTGGGCTTCATCTGCTCATGGTGCTTGGGCCTCTTTTTCTTCTTCTTTTTCTTCTTCTTGTCCGCCTCGTCGCGCGGGTCGTCCCACGTCTTGCCGTGCGTCGCGAAGAAGCCTTTGAGCCAATCCACCTCGACCGCGGAGGAGCCGAGGTAGTCTGCCAGGTTCATCGTCTCGCTCGGGTCTTTGTCCAGGTCATAGACCTCGACCGCGCCTGTCTCGTCCAGGATCACCTTGCGCGCGCCCACGACGAGCGCCTGTTTGGTCCAAAACTCTGCGATGATGGGCCGCCCGAGCGCCGCGCGCTCGCCGCGGGCGAGCGGCAAGAGGCTCTGTCCCATGAACGCGCCCGGCGTGGGGAGCCCAAACAGATCGAGCACCGTGGGCCCGACGTCGATGAGCGACACGGGCACGTCGACGACCCGCGGCGCCGCGCCCGGCACGCGGATCGCGAGCGGGATGCGGAGCAGCTCTTCATAGAGGGTCTGGCCGTGATACGTGGTGTCGTGTTGGCCAAACGCCTCTCCGTGATCGGACCCCACGAGGAGGACCGATCGATCCCAAAGGCCCCTCTTTTGGAGCGCCTCGACGAGCCTTCCAACCGCGGCGTCGCACAACGCGATCTCGCGCAGATACCGATCGAACGGCGGGCCCACCGGGCCGTCGGCGTCGTAGGGATAGTGCGCGTCCATCAGGTGCAAGAACAAGAAGAGCGGGCCCTCTTTGTGCGCCTCCAAACGCTCGATGGCCGCGCTCATCATGGCGTCCGCCAGCGCGAACCGCTGCTCGGGCGGCGGCTCGAGCGCCGCCTCCTCGGTGAACCCGCGCGCGATCCCCACCTTGTTCACGAGGTCTTTGTACGAGGCGAACGTCACCGTCTTGACCCCGTTCTTGGCGAGCAGCTCGGGGAAACGATCCGACGTGTCCTCGTCGAGCCAACCTCGATTGCCGGCGAAGCGGCCCCAACGGAGCTGCGAGATGTATTTGCCGGTGAACATCATGCCGAGCGACGTGCGGGTGAACGACCCCGGCGAGCGCGCGTTGGAGAAGCTCACCGACGCGTCGAAGAGCGCGGCGATTTTCGGGATCTTCTCGCGATAACGGGGGTTCGTGAGGAGGTCCGCCCGCGCCGAGTCGATGGTGATGAGCACGACGATCGCGTCCTTGGGCGCCATCGGAGGGCCGGGCGGGACGGGCGGCGCGCCGGATCGATCCTGAAACCAAGGCTCCATCGCGGGCGGGACGTGGACCGCGCGCAGCTCTTCGAACCTCGGGATCCGCACGAGGAGCGGCGCGAGCACGGCGCCGTGGGTCCTCCGCATCTCCACGCGAACGAGGTTATTCGGCGGCACGACGATCGCGGCGATCGACGCGAGCGCGAGGAGCAGAGTGAGCGGGATTTTGGCCTTTTGCAGCCTCAAGACCGCGTTCGGGAGCGGCGCGCCGGAGAGCGCGGCGCCCGCGAGCGTGGCGGACATCCAGCCCAAGAACAGGTGCACACCGCGGTAATCGCCCCTCAGCACAGCCACGTTGACGACCGCGATGACGAGCGCAAAGCCCGCTCCCCAAAGGCCCTTGCCGCGCGCCGCGAGCGCGGATCCGAGCGCGCGCGAGGCCGGGATCGTCAGGGCGACGAGCGCGATCAGGGCATACGCGGCGGGCGATTGAGAGCTCTTTGCGCCGAGGTCCTGGAGCGTGCCTGCGACGTCGGGGGGGAGCACCAGGACGCCGACGCCGAACGCGACGAGGAAGATCGCGAGATGGCCTGTCTCGGCGCGGCGCTTTTGCCAGCGCACCCACGCGGCCGTCACGGCAGCCGCGAGCAGGCCCGCGGCCGCGAGCCTCAAGGCCTCGTATCCATGGTGCGTGAGCCGGACGCTCAAGGCTAGATGTGCCCGCGGGAGCGTCATCATGAGCCCGGCGTTCGCGACGGCTGGCAACATCCATCCGGCGAAGGCCGCCGCCTCGGGCGAGAGGCGAGGGGGCGCGGGCGCGTCGAGGTGCGCGCTCTCTTCGCGCGTGCGATCGGGCTCCATCCTGCGTCTATCCGTCGCAAAGGTTCTCGTCTTGAGTCAAGGGGCTGCTAGCCTCAGCCTTCGTGCGACCACACCTCTTCGCCCTGCTCTTGGCCGCTGCCGTCGCCGCACCGGCGCTCACTCCCTCGGATGCCCGCGCCGACTTCGATCCTTCGGGCCGCGGGAAAAAGCCCAAACCTCCGCACCCGGGGCCGGGCGCCGGCGGGCAAAAGCCGCCGAAGAAGCCGCCGGCGGGCGAAGAGAACCCTCGCAGCGGGCCCTCGCAGGACGCGCTCATCGCACGTTACACGGGCATCGTCCTCGCGCAGCCGAGCCAGCCGTTCCCGCTCCAGCGCCTCGCCGAGCTCTACCGGCAGCGCGACGGCAACCTGAAGAAGCTCGTCGAAGACTTCGAAAAGCGCGCCGCGGCGCAGCCCCCATCGGCCGACACCAAAGCCGCGCGCGTGGCGCTCGCGGGCGTCTACAAGCAAGACGGCCGCTTCGACGACGCCATCAAGACCTACGAAGCCGCCATCGCGGACAACCCCAAAGACCCTTCGGCCCTGCTCGCGCTCGGGCAGCTCAAGAGCGAGCGCGGCGACAAGGCGGGCGCGCGCGCGCACTACGAGGCCGCGCTCCCGCTCCTCAAGCCGGGCCAAGAGACCGAGCTCGCGACGCGCGCGCTCCTCGCGTTGAGCCTGGATCTCAAGGACTTCGCGGCCGCCAAGAAGCACCACGAGGCGATCGTGAAGAGCGCGGGCGGCTCGCTCTTCGCGCGGGCCGAGCTCGGGCGCGAGCTGCTCGCGCGCGGCCACTTCGACAAAGCCGAGGCCGAGTTTCAAGAGGTCGTGAAGGCCGCCTCGGGCGACAACCGCGCGCTCGCGCCCGCGCTCCGCGACCTCGGCCTCGCGATGGCCAAGCAAAAGAAGATGAGCGAGGCGCTCAAGGTGCTGAAGCGCGCGCTCTCCGTCGCGGGCAGCGCCGCGGGCGTGCGCTCCGAGATCCTGCTCATCATGACGGACGCCTTCCGCGCGGAGGGCAAGCTCCCCGAGCTCATCGCGATTTTGGAGGCCGAGAAGGGCCAAGACTTCCAGCGCCTCGCGACCATGGGCTCGCTCTACGAGGAGACGGGCGACGTCGACAAGGCCATCGCGACGTACAAAAAGGCGCTCGCGCTCGATGGAAAGCACATCGACACGCGCCTGCGCCTCGTGCACCTGCTCCAGACCGCGGGCGAGCTCGAGGCGGCGATCAAAGAGTACGAGGCGCTCATCAAGGCCGCGCCCAACAACCCCGACTTCGTCTTCGAGCTGTGCGAGACGCTCATCCAGCGCGGCGACCGGCCGAAGGCGCTGAAGCTCCTCACCGAGCTCGAGCAGCGCGCCAAAGACGGCGACATCCTCGCGGCCGTCGCCGACTTTTACGAGCGCGTCGAGGAGAAAGATCGCGCGCTCAAGGTGCTGCAAAAGCTCGCGGCTTCAGGCGGCGGCGGCGGCGATCCGTCGCACGTCATCGATCTCGGCGACCGGTACTTTCAAGCGGGCGACAAAAAGAAGGCGCTCGAGACGTGGGCGCGCATCAAGACGCTGGTGCCGAACCGCGCCAAGGCCGCGGCGACGCTCGGCGAGGTGTACCTCGACCACGACATGGCGGCCGAGGCGCTCGCGGCCATGCGCGAGGCGGTGCAGCTCGAGCCCGCGAACCTGCGCTACAAAAAGGCGCTCGCGACCGCGCTCGAACGCACCGCGACCGCGCTCGGCGCGCCGCAGATCCGCTACGCGGAGGCGCGCGCGATCTGGGAGGAGCTGCTCGCGTCGGCCGGCACGAGCGGCGACAAAGCGCTCGCGCGCGAGTCGCGCACGCACATCGTGAGCCTCTGGGCCCTCGCGCACGAGCTGCCCGCGCAGGTGACGCCGCTCGCGACGCGGTTCAACGCGACGCCGCCCGATCTCGAAGCGGGCCGCCTGCTCGCCGAGGTGCAGCGCAAGCTCCATCGCCTGAGCGACGCCGAGGCCACGCTGCGCCGCGTGGTCTCGATCGCGCCGGGCGACGAGGAGTCGCTGCTCGCGCTGGAGCGCGTGCTCGTCCAGGAGCAGAACCTCGCGGGCGCCATCGCCGTGCTGGAGAAGCTCATCGACGTCGACCCGAAGCGCGCGCGCGAGTTCTACCAGCGCATGGCGCAATACGCGGCCGAGCTCTACCACGACGACGACGCGATCAAGTACGCGGCGCGCGCGGTCGAGCTGTCGCCGAACGACGCGACCGGGCACCAGAAGCTCGGCGACATGTACCGGCGGCGGCAGGACACCGTCAGGGCCATCGCCGAATACCGCCTCGCGATCGCGCAAAATGACCGGCTCTTCCCGGTGTATTTCGATCTCGCGGAGCTGCTGCTCTCGTCGGGCCAGGTCGACGAGGCCGACCGGCTCTTCCGGCGCGTGGTGCGCGCGTCGGCCGACGAGGAGCTCGTCGCGCGCGCGGCGCGCATGAGCATGCAGGTGAACGTGGGCAAGGGCACGCTCGAGACGCTCGAGCGCGAGCTCTTGCCCGTGGCGGTCGGCAACCCGCAGAAGATCATCTATCGCCGCCTCCTCGTGGAGCTGTACGGCGCGATGACGTTCCCGCTCGTGCAGAAGCTCAAGGGCGGCCGCTCCGATCAAGACAAGGGCGCCGCGAACGCGCGCGCCGAGCTCGCGAAGATCGGCGCGCGCGCGGTGAAGCCGCTCCTCGACGCGCTCGCGGACGAGAAAGAATCGCAACAGAAAATCGCGATTGAGGTGCTCGCGTACGTGCAGAACAAGAGCGCGGGCCCCGCGCTCTACAACTTCGCGACGGGCGCGGCCGACAAATCGCTCCGCGTGCGCGCGATGATCGCGTGCGGCGCCCTCCGCGATCCGGCGATGCTCCCGCGCTACGAGCAGATGCTCGCGCCCAAAGAGACGCCGGCCGTCGCGCCCAAGGCCGCCGATCAAGCGAAGCCCGGATCCGGCCCCGTGACCGTGCTCCCCAACGACGTGATCGCGGTCGCGGCGGCGTGGGGCGTCGCGCGTATGGGCGACAAGAAGGCCGAGCCGTTGCTCGTCAAGCTCATGGGATCGCCCGCGCCCGAGGTGCGCGCGCTCGCCGCGATCGGCCTCGGCCTCACGCGCGACAAGAAGCACCTGCCCGCGCTCTCTGCGCTCGCGCGCTCACCCGAGGCGGGGCCCATGGCGCGCGCCGCGGCGACGCTCGCGCTCGGCGAGCTTTTCGCGGACAAGCCCGCCGGCGCACCGAACGCGAGCACGGGGGTCGATCCGGCGCTGCTCCTCGCGCTCGCGGACGCGAGCGAGCCCCTGCTCCGCCGCGCGTCGCTGCTCACGATGGCGCGCCTCTCGTCGAAGGACGACGTGTCGAAGACCACGGGCCCGGCCGAGGCGATCGCGGGCGGGCTCTTCTCCACGGAGGAGGCGCTGCGATCGGCGGCTGCTTCGGCCGCCGTCGTGCTCGCGACGCGCGGCTACAAACGCACGCGCGAGGCGCTGCCCGTGCCGGATGGACCGCTCACGGTGCGCGACGTGCTCTTGGGCCTCGCGCCCGATCCTTCGTCGCCCAAGGAGCGCGCCGAGGCGCTGATCGCGCTCGCCCCGGCGCTCCGCAAGGCCGCGCTCGCCGCCGTGTCAACGTCGCCCGATCGCGCGCGCGTGGTCGCGGACGCGCTGCTCGCGGGCGGCGACAAGCCCTCGCTCGCGCCGCTCCTCGACGGCCGCGACAAGCTCGATGACAAGCTCGAAAAGCCGGCGCTCGACGCGATCGAGTCCATCGCCGCGGCCGTCGTGCCGGGCTTCGTCGCGCTCGTTCGTCACCCCGAGGCGCCCGTGCGCACGCGCGCGGTCGAGCTGTCCGCGCGGCGCCCCGAGCCCGAGGCGCAGGCCGCGGTGATCGACGCGCTCTCCGATCCCGAGGAGAGCGTGCGCCGCGCGGCGCTCTCGTCGCTCGGCCCGGTCAAGCACGCGGCCACGGTGAACGCGGTCGCGAAGCTCGTCAAAGAGGCGCCGAGCTGGCCGCTCCGCGTGCGCGCGGCCGAGGCGCTCGGCAGGCTCGGGCTCTCGTCCTCGGCGACCGCGGAGAGCAAGGCCATGATCCTCGCGACGCTCAGCGCGGCCGCGAAGGAGGACAGCTACGCGCTCGTGCGCGAGGCCGCGGTGAGGGCGCTCGCGCCCGTCGACAAGGCCGCGGCCAAGGCCGTGCTCCAAGAGATCGCCGCGAAGGACGTCGAGGTGCGCGTGCGCGAGACGGCCAAGGAGCTTCTCCAATAATGTTGGCGATCGGCGCTAAAGCGCCCGAGATCGACGCGGTCGCGACCGACGGCCAGCGCTTCGTGCTCTCGGAGCAGGACGGCCTCTGCACGGTGATCTACTTCTTCCCGAAGGCGTTCACGCCGGGGTGCACCGCGGAGACCAAGCTCTTCTCCAAGAACTACAACGAGATCGTCCTCGCGGGCGCGACGCTCGTCGGCATCAGCACCGACGATCACTCGACGCAGTGCGATTTCGCGCGATCGCTCGACGCGCCCTTCCCGATGATCGCCGACAAGAGCAAGGGCATCGCGCGCGCGTACGACGTGCTCTGGCCGCTCATCGGGGTCACGAAGCGCGTCACCTACGTGGTGAACGAGGAGCGCGTCGTCGAGGCGGTGTTCCGCCACGAGATCGCCGTGAGCTCACACCGCGACGACGTCCTCCGCTTCGTCGACGACAAGCTCCGCAAGAAGCGCGGCGAGCGCTGATCGATCACGCGCTCGGCTGCTCCGGCGGCGGCTCCTGTCGCGCGGCGTCGACCTTGTCGAAGTACGCGCGGATGTACGCGACGAGCTGGCGATCGCTCGGGTGATCGACGGTCTCGACGCCGACGATGCGCGGCACCATCTGCGGATCGTGCTTGTGGATGTGCTTGACGAGCTCGAGCTTCGCGGTGGCGGGGCCGACCACGAGGATCTCGGCCGCGCCTTCGAGGGCCTTCGCGACGTCGTGGTAATAGTGCTGATCCTCGTGCGCGCGGTGGCCGCTCTCGGCGCCCGGGCCCGACCGGCGATGGAGCTTTCGGTGCTCCCCGGCGGGGACGATCGTCTCCTTTTGAAACGTGTCGGGCGTGACGTGGAAGATCTTGGCCTCGTTGTGATCGAGCCAAACGGCTGCGTGGTAGGACATGACCCAGGGATCGGCAACGCGCGTGCCGCACGGATCGTTCGGGAAATGCCGCCTCGCGTGCGCCGGTGCGCGCAAAGCGTTCGCGTACGCGCGCGCCGCGCACGGCTCGCGTGAGGTAAGCTCCGGCCGTGCTCGAGCGCGCTGACATCGATCCGAGCCGCACCCCTCTCGCGGAGACGATCCCGGACGAAGAGCGAGCGCTCGTGTGCGCCGCGTGCGAAGAGCCCATCACGTCCCCTTCGCGCGCTATCGAGGTCGCGGGGGCGCACACGCACGTGTTCATGAACCCTGCGGGGTACGTGTTCGAGATTGGGTGTTTCTCGGAGGCGTACGGCACGGCGCATGGGGGGCCGCCCTCCGACGAATGGAGCTGGTTCCCAGGGCACGTGTGGACGACGTGCGTTTGCCGCCGCTGCGCCGCCCACGTGGGGTGGAGCTTCGCGGCGAAGAGCGGTGGAGCCCGCTTTTGGGGGCTGATCTTGGAGCGTTTGCGAGAGGGTTAGTTGCCGGCGCAGGTCTCGAACGCCTGCCATTGGTTGTTGCACGTGACGGCCGAGAACTGCCCGGCTTTGCACGTCCCCTCGTCCACCGCGCAGGTGACGGCCGCGTCGAACTGCGTGCTGCAGCCGGTCTGCTCCGCCTCTTTTTGGAGGCGCTCGCCGTCGGCGACGCAGTCGTCGTACTCCGTTTTGCTCAGGCTGCCGCAGTCGAACGCCGCGTCGCAGAGCGAAGCGGCGCCCCCTCCTCCACAGCCGGCGGAGAGGGCCGCCGTGATCAACGCGAAGGAGGAGAGAAGAAGCGAAGAGCCGAGACGTGCCTTGACCATGGATGCTCCTCTGGGGCGTTGCGCTCAAAGCCCCGGATTCCTGAGATGACGAATGGATAAGCGGCCGGCGGCGACTCACGATCTCGCCCGGAGGGCGCGCCGCGCACGACGTACCGATAACGATACGGGCGGCGGGAGAGCGACGCCGGTCATCGAATGAATGAACGGTCATTCAATACGCTCGACGCGGGGGGATGGCAAGGGGGGCGTAAAGAAATTTCTTGTTTGGTTTCGTTGTAAGGGGGCCTGGCTTCGGGTACGGTCCCGAAAATGAACCTCTGTTCATCCGGGGCGCCGTGAGCGCGGCGCGGTCGAGGGTCGCGGCGAAGGCCCCTCCCAAGTCGGATAAGTACGAGGCGATCCTCGCGGCGGCGCTGCGCGTCTTCTTGGAGCAGGGCTTTCACGGGGCGACCGTGCCTGAGGTGGCGGCCCGCGCGGGCGTGGCCGCGGGCACGATCTACACGTATTTCCCGAGCAAAGAGGCGCTGGTGAACACGCTCTACCGCACGTGGAAGAACGCGCTCGCGCAGCGTGTCTATACGGATTTCCCAGCGGCGGCCGATCCGAAGCGGCAGTTCGAGACGATGTGGCGATCGATGGCCGCGTTCGCCCAGGAGAACCCCGAGGCGTTCGTGTTCTTGGACGGGCACCACCACCGCTCGTACCTCGACACCGAGAGCCGCGCGCTCGAGAACCAAGTCAAGGACTTTGCCGCCGCCGCGGTCGCGAGCGGGCAGGCGAAGGGCGCCTTCAAGGCGATGAATCCGCATCTGCTCTTGGAGCTGCTCTTCGGCGCCTTCGGCGGGATGATGCGCGCGCACTACGAAGGTCGCGTAAAGCTCGATCGCGAGGCGATCGACGCGGCCATGAGCGCGTGTTGGGAGATGGTCGCGGCGAGATAGGGTGAGGGCGCGGCGCGCCTTTGGATCACGCGCCGCGGAGGATCAAACGCACGTCAGCCGAACGTCACTGGCACGCGGCGGGGAGCGCGAAGGACTCGGTGATGTTGACTTGGCCGCCCGGCGTCACGGCGCCGTTGGCGTTGACGCCGATGCCCGCCGCCGCGAAGCCGCGCCAGATGAGGCACTCACGGCCGGTGCCGGCCACGCTCTGCAACATGCCATCACGCATGTCCTCGAAGGCGGGCGTCGAGGGCGTGTAGTTCATGCCGTCGATGAAATCGCCCAAGAGATCGTCGGCGGTGAGGCTCGCGCCGAGGTATTGCTCGAGCACGCGCCACATGGCACCTGCGTAGATCTCGCCGTCGTCGTGGACCTCGGCGCCCGTCACCGCGCTGTAGGTGAGCGGATACCCGATGTACGGATAACGACGGATGCCGAGCGGGCTCGAATACGCATATTCACCGATGCGATCGTCGCCGTCGACCAAGAAGGCGAGCACGTCGCTCGCGCCCTCGCCGATGGCGCCGGCGAGCTTGCCGCTCATCCCGCCGATCATGCGCCACGAGACGCCGTGACCGAACTCGTGGAACACGATGTCGGAGTCGAGGTCGCCGTCGATCATGATGGGATCGACCGGGTTCTTGCGGAGCTTGCCCGTTTGCCCGGCGAGCCCTTTGAGCGTCGCGCCGTCGGCCATCGTGACCATGCCCGAAGGGATCTTGATGCGGCGCTCGGTGCCGCCCGGCGCGAACGCGCCCGACGTGTTGTTGACGATGACGACCGCGACCGCGCCCGCCTTTTGCGCGTTGAGCACCTTGACCGTGAAGTTGCACGTGCCGCGATCGACGATGGCGACCTTGCCGGTCAGCGATCCGACGCTCGTCTCACAACCATCGGAGCTGACGCCGGTGCCATCGTTATAAACGGCGAGCGCGCCTTGGGTGCCCGCGATCGTGAGCGCGGGGCCGAACGAAGCGCCGAAGGCGCCGTAATCCACGCTGTTGACGGTGACGAAGCCGTTCGGAACGGGCGGGTTCCAGAGGTACATTTGCATGCGCGGCGAGCTGCCGTCGGCGGGGGTCGACATGTTGGCGTTGTCGGTGCCGCTGCCGTCCTGCGCCTCGGCGAGCACAGGGTCGTTGCCCGAGCCGCCGTTGCCGAAGTTGTTCACCTGGAAGTTGCCCGCGGCCTCGTTGAAGCCGTGGCGATAGGTGATGTCGTGGATCACGTTGTTGAAGTAAAAGAGGTTCTGGACGGCCACCGCGCGGTTGGTCGCGGTCGAGGGCTGTTGGTTGAAGTCGACCGTCGCGAGGAAGTTGCCGTCCGAGACGGTGGTGCCGCCGCTGTCGGCCGCGTTGTTGGCGTCCGCGTCGAGGTACGTCTTCGTGTTGTTGCCGCTGATGTTGATGGTGGTCTGCGTCCCCGCGCCGAGCCAGCCCGCGGGCGACCACGCGTTGCCCGCGCCGGGGCCGTTCACGACGACCTGAGAGCCTTTGAGCGGATCTTCGGTGAAGACACGATAGCTGTCGTTGTTGGTGCGGCGCTCGACCGAGAGGACCGAGCCCGTGCCGTCGATCAGCGTGTGATCGAGCTGATTGCCCTTCTTGGACCACGTCTCGACGAGGAAGCCGGTGTGGAGCGCGTCGTCGTCGCCCACGTACGCCACCTTCTCGACCGACGGATCGCGGTAGAGCTCGTGGCTCTTCTCGAAGCGCATCTGGCCGCCCTCGACGCGGCTCGCGCCCGCGGGCGCGTCGTAGCCGAGGTGGCTCATCGCGGCGACGAGCGCCTCGCGCTCATCGGCGACCGCAGGCGCCACGACGCCGTTCGAGGCCGCGAGCTGCTCGATGGCCTGAATCACCTCTCCCTTGGCCGAGATCGCGACGCGCGCGTACGCGCCGTGGACCCGGAGCCCGGCGACCCGCTGCTCGAAGCGAACGTGGGTGACCCCTTCGAGCGCCACGTTTTGCCCGACGACGCTCAGCTCTTCGGTGCGCGAGACAGCGGCCTTGTCACGGAGGAAGCCCTTCGCGATCACCGTAGGAGCGCTGGTGGAGGGCGCGGTCAACCGCCCTTGCTCAGACCGAAAGATCCGCGCGCCGCTCGACGCGGTCGTCTCGACGGCGACCGGGTCGACGTCGGGCTGTCCGACACAGGCCGAGAGCAGAGGGAGGCCGAGAAGGGCGAACCGAACGATGTTCTTGCGCATGCGTGTGCCTTTCACTTGCCTTGGAGAAGGTCCGAGTGGGGAAATGACCACCACCGAAGCGCCTTGGGGCCATTGTGGCGAGGCGCCTCGTAGGAGGTCGTGAAGGCTCACCCCGTGCGCGTAGAAAGCGTGTTGTGATCACGCCGCTCCACCACCGCGCGCACGAGCCGAGATACGAAGTGCTCTCTTTACCTCAAGAGAAGATCGCTCTTCAACAACAAAAGAGACGACGCGACGCAGTAGTGATGACGAGAGGGGCCCATGGGAGATGCGTTATGGGGCATAAACGATAACGAGGCATGATGGCGTGAGGTCTTCCTGGACTCCGCGATCGACGAAGCCGCATGAGAGAGTGAATGAGATAAACCTATTACGATACATGATGAGGAGAGCGCGTGACAAGCAGAAAGAGCGCGAGGGGCGCGGGGGATAGCGCCTTTAGGTTGACAAGCGCGTCTCTCCCCGGGAAGCTTGCCCCATGAAGAACATCCTCTTGGTCTTCTCGGGCGCGCTCGCGGGCGGGGTCGTCGCTGCGGCGCTCACCGGCTCGGTGCTCGCGCAGGCGGCGCCGCCCACCACCCAAAAGTGGCAGCAGTTCTGTGAGGGCGTCTCGTCCATCGGCGAGGCGAGCGCCATCGTGGGCAAGCGCGGCGCCGAGGGTTGGGAGCTCGCGGCGTTCAACGGCGGCGCCATTTGCTTCAAGCGGCCCGCCGGCTCGGTGGCGATCGCCGCGCAGCCGCCCGCCCCCCCGAGCACCGCGGTCGTGCCCCCCATCCAACCGCCGCCGGTTCAAGCGCCGCCCTCTCCGACGTCGCCGGCGTCTCCGTGGCCCGGTTATTGAGGCGATGCGAAGACCGCTCTCCCCGCTCCTCCTCCCCTCGTTCCCCATCACCGGGAGCATCGTTGTCGCCGCCGCCGCGGTGAGCGGCCTCTATTGGACCAAACGCATCTCGCTCGACGCCTTCGTGATCACGCCCTCGACGTTCCGGGGCGAGGTGTGGCGGCTCGTCCTTTACACGCTGCCCCACGCGAACTTCCTTCACCTGGGCTTCAACCTCTATTGGTTCTGGACCCTCGGGACGCTCCTCGAAGAGGTGTACGGGCACGCCAAGGCAGCGGGCTTGTTCGCGCTCTTCGCCGCGGGCTCCATCGCCGCCGAATACGCGCTCTTCAACGGGGGCATCGGCCTGTCGGGCGTGGGCTACGGCCAGGTCGGCCTTTTGTGGGTGCTCTCCTCGCGCGACAAACGCTTTCATGACGCCATCGATCGCGGCACCATGGTGGCGTTCGCGGGGTG
The DNA here is from genome assembly GCA_964437785.1 of uncultured Polyangiaceae bacterium. Classification (GTDB taxonomy): domain Bacteria; phylum Myxococcota_A; class Polyangia; order Polyangiales; family Polyangiaceae; genus CAYTJL01. Next base: position 16,072 of record CAYTJL010000018.1, on the reverse strand, counting down.
GTTCTTCCTCTGCATCGTCCTCACCGTCAGCAATTTGATGCCCATCGCCAACGTGGCGCACGGCGTCGGCGCGCTCCTCGGCGTCCTTACGGGATATGCGCTCTCGGCCAAAGCGGGCTCCGCGCGGGCCCTCGCGGCGGCGGGCACCGTCGCCGTAACGGCGTTATCCGTCGCGGGAGCGAGCAAATACCGGCCTCGCGTGAGCCTCTCCAAGACCGCGGGCCAAGAGAGCGCCTATCGCGGGTACGTCGCGCTCCAAGACGGGCGCAACGAGGACGCGCTCCGCCATTACCTCGACGCCGTCTCGGTGCGCGATCGCGAGGCGGGGTATTGGTTCAACCTCGGGATCGCATACGATCGCACGGGCCGCCATTTGGAGGCCGCGCGGGCGTTTCGCCGGGCGAGCGCCATCGACGTGACCAACCCCAAGTTCCGCGACGCCGCGGCCAACGTGCTGCGCGCGCTCGCCCAAGAAGCGCAGGAGAAGGGCGCGCTCGACGACGCGATCGGCCTCTATCGCGAGTCGATCGACGTCGATGACAGCGACGCGCTCACGTGGCAGCAATACGGCCTCGTGCTCCGCGCGCGCGGGCGCGCCGCCCAAGCGGACGAGGCGTTCAAGCGCGCGCTCGAGCTCGAGCCCCGTTTGGTGATCCCGCGCTGAGATTCGTTATTTCGTGATGGCTTTGGGCTTTTCGCCCTGCGCCCACGTGAAGCGATAGCCGGCGGGCAGCGTGAAGGTCTCGGTCGTGAGCGCGCCGTCGGGCCAACGCACCGTAACCTCGGCCTCGCACGCGTCGCCGAGGCCGAAGTGGAGCGTCAAATCGTCTTGCACGCCGTAGTGGCCATAGCCGCCGCCGACCTCTTTGGTCTGCGTCACGTCACCCACCTTGACGGTGACGCGCGCGCCGATGGCCGCGCGGTTCGACCCCTCGCCGCCCGCCAGCGTGAGCTGGATGTAATTGCCGTCTTGGCCGAGCACGTTTTCGAAGAAGCGCACTTGTTGGGTGGGGTAACAGTCGTTGTCGCACCGCGCGAACGAGTGGCCGACCACGATGTCGAGATCGCCGTCCCGATCGAAGTCCGCGACCGCGCTGCCGTGGCTCCTGTGGTGATCGATGCCGAATTCGATGGGCACCGCCTCGAAGTGGAAGGGCGTGTCTTGATGATAGAGGAGGCCGATGTTGTCCGGGTAATCCGTGCCTCCCCAATAGACGTCCGCCCAACCATCGTTGTCGAAGTCGAAGATCGATCCGGTGATGATGCCCTCGTCCCAGCCCGCGCCGGTGTTGTCGCGCGCGAGCCCGGTCACGTCGTTGCCGGGGCGCTCGAAGCGCACGTCGGGCTCACCCGTGTTGTGGAGCGCCTCGGACCGGTCCGACGATTGGCCCACGTCCCAGTGCACGATCTCGGTCGTCACGAGATCGATGTGACCGTCGTTGTCGAGGTCGGCGCAGATGGTCGATCCGCTGTTTCCGCCGAGCCTAAAGGCCTCTCGATCCGTGGGGTGATACCAGCGGAACGCGTCGGCGTCGGTGACACAAGCGATGTACATGGGCGGCGGCACGCCCGCGCAGTCGGCGTCCGTCGGGTGGAGCTTGCACCAGCAGCGCGCGCTCTCGTTGTCGCTCCAATCCATGTTGTCGTCGTAGGCGTAGCCGGAGGCGACGCTGCGGTTCGTAAAGCCCATGCCAGGGCCGAGCGACTGCCAAAGATGGTTGGGCGCGCGGCCGTACGAGGGCGCGAGCAGCTCGGCGTCGCCGTCGCCGTTCAGGTCGCACGCGGCGGCGCCCCACGCGTTCGAGTGGGCTTTGCCTTGGTTCAGGTTGTCGAAGCTCGTGCCCCACCCGAGCGTCTTGAGGCCTGCGTCGATGGTCACGTCGACAAAGCCCCCTTGGCCATCGCCTTTATAGAGCCTGTCTTGCCGAGGGCTCGTGACGGAGTTCTGCGTGACCCAAAGATCGATGAGGCCGTCGCGGTCGACGTCGATGAAGCTCGCGCCCGCGGGGACGTCGTAGTTGGGCGTCTTGAGGCGGAGCCCGCTGCCCTCGGGGCCGAGCGAGAAGGTGCCGTCACCGTTGTTGAGGAGCAGCTCGCTCGTCTCGGTCTGCGGCGCGTCGGGCGTGTTGGTGAGGCCCGTATAGACGTCGAGATCACCGTCGTTGTCGACGTCCGCGAACGCAAACACCTCTCCCGGGCGACCCACGTTGGGGTCCGTCCCCACGCGGTTTTGGCGGATGCCCGACGCGACGGTCACGTCCTCGAAGCTGCGGTTGCCGGTGTTGCGGAGGAGCCATGTCCGCCGCCCGTCCGGCGTGGAGAAATCATCGGGGGTCGATCCGCCCTTTCGCACCACGAGATCGGGATATCCGTCACCGTCGAAGTCGACCGCGGCGATGCGCACGCCGAGCGCGGGCACGGGGAGCGTGTCGAGCCCAACATCGCTGGTCGCGTCGCGAAACGCGGCTGTGCCCATGGTCCATCGCGTGCCGCCCGGATGGCAGATGGGCGCTGGAAAGCCCGTGCCGCCGTCGCCGCCGCCCGTCCCCGTCGTTTCGCCCCCGCCGCACGCCGTCGCGGCGAGGCTCGCGGCGACGGCAATCCCAATCGACGCCCGCTCGAAGGTAAAAGGCATCCTCCGCTTTTATCACAAAGCGCAGGATTTCGTCTGTAAGCCCGGCCGGGGCCTCTTCGTTCGCGTCGTCATGACGTCCTTTCTCCGCTCGTTCACCGTCGCGTTCGCCCTCGCGCTCTCGTGTGGAGGGCTCGGCTGCGCAGGATCGATCCCGACCATTCAAACACCGATCGAAGCGCCGCCGGGAGACGCGGGGATGAGCGCCGTCCCGGCGCCCGACGCGGCGCTCACCGAGCTCGCGAAGAAGGCCGCGGACGCCGATCTCGCGATCGCCAACCCCGCGATCGCGGAGCTGCGCGAGCGCGGCCCCGCGGGGCTCGACGCGCTCTTTTACGTGCACGCGGCGGCGATCGCGAAGCTCCCGGGCGGCAGGGTGGCGCACGCGGGGGCCGTCGATTCGGGCGCGGATCCGGCGCGCGTGCGCCGCGCGATCGAGATCGTGGCCAAGCAGAAGGACGTCCACGCGTCGAGGCTCTATTGGTACACCGACCTCGATCGCGCCAAGGACGCGGCGCGCGCGTCGGGCAAGCCCATCCTCGCGCTCCGGCTCTTGGGCGGCCTCGACGCGGATCTCTCGTGCGCGAACAGCCGCTTCTTCCGCACGATGCTCTACCCGAACAGCGCCGTCGGCAACGCGCTCCGCGAGGGCTTCGTCCTTTATTGGTCGAGCGAGCGGCCCGCGCCGCGCATCACCATCGACTTCGGCGACGGGCGCTCGATCGAGCGCACCATCACGGGCAACAGCATCCATTACGTGCTCGACACGGAGGGCAACCCCGTCGACGGCATCCCCGGTCTCCACGGCCCGGCCGCGTTCCTCCGCGCGCTCGGTCGCGCGCGCCAGGTCGCGATCGACGTCGCCAAAGAGCCCGCGAAGCGCCGCGGGATCCTGCTCAGCTATCACGCGAGCGCGATCGCCGCGATCGACGCGCAATGGGCGCGGGAGAGCGCGGCCGCGGGCGCGCCCGGCGCTTCGATCCCCGGCCTCCTCGCGAGCCCGCTCCCCGCGCCTCCGGCGAACGTCGCGGCGCCCATCGCGCCGTCCAAGATGGCGGTCGAGGCGCCGATGGTCCAAGCGACGAACGGCGCGATCGATCCCTTCTCGCCGCCGATGCTGCCCGCCGCGTGGGAACAGATGCTCGCGAAGCGCGCGAACGACGCCGCGCTCGACGCGCCGAGCCTCGCGTTGATGCGCGCCAAGATGGCCGTCACGCCCGGGCCGAACGGCGCGCTCCAGCCGCTCGACGACGCGAGCTTCGATCGGAAAATCAAGGCGTTTCGGCGCGTGCTCGCGGAGGACACGATCCGCAACGAGCTGAGCGTCCGCCGCGCGCTCTTGAGCCACATGCTCGCGGCGAGCGGCGGGCGCGCGCGCGAAGATCTCAGCGCGCTGAACCGCTGGGTCTACGCCTCGCTCTTCCTCACGCCGCGCGAAGATCCGTGGCTCGGCCTCCTCGCGCCCGACGCGTATTCGGCGATCGAGCGCGAGGGCTTGATGCAGCGCTGATCGCGATCGCGGAGCGCGTTATCCTCGACGCGTGCGGCCCTCGTCTTGGCTGATCGTCACCTCGGCGCTCGCGTCCGCCGTCGCGGGGTCGCCGCTCGGGATCGGGGCGCAGCCCGCGCGCGAGCACGATCTGCTCCCGTCGCGCGTCGCGCTCGCGGATCACGATCCGCCGTCGGGCGCGAGGCTCGCGGACGTGAGCACGTGCGAGCCTTGCCACGCCGACGTGGTCGAGGCGTGGCGCACGAGCGCGCACGCGTTCGCGTCGTTCAACAACCCTCTTTATCGCGTGTCGGTCGATCGCTTTCGGAGCGCGGTGAGCGCGCGCGCGAGCCGGCACTGCGGCGGCTGCCACGATCCTTCGCTGCTCGCCGACGGCGCGATGGAGGGTCCGATTGACCACGACGACGACCGCGCGCACGCGGGCGTGAGCTGCCTCGTGTGCCATGGAATCACGGACGCAAAGCCCGATGGAAACGGGAGCTACACGCTCACGGGCGCGCCCGTCCCGATGCCTCGCCGCGGCGATCCCGAGAGCGTTCGCCGGCACAAAGCGCGGCTCGCGCCCGACGTGCTCCGCACCGCGGCGCACTGCGGGAGCTGCCATCGCGCGTTCCTCGACGCGTCGACCGGCAACGAGGGCTTCTTCGCGGGCGCGGACGATCTCGGGCCGTGGCAGCGATCCGCGTACGCGACGAGCCTCGCCGAGCGCGTGGACGAGCCCGTCGCTCCGATGGCGTGCAAGGACTGCCACATGCCGCGCGAGCGCGTGATCCTCGGGGACGCCGCGGCCAAAGAGGGGACCGTCGCGTCGCACCGGTTCCTCGGCGGGCACACGCATCTCGCGGCGATGCGCGGCGACGGCGACGCGCTCGCGCGGGCCGAGGGCATGCTCAAGGGGGCCGCGTCGATCGCGGTCGCGGCGATCACGAGGCCCGACGGATCGCTCGTCGCGCCCGGCGATCCGAGCGATCTCCGAGGTGAGCTGCGCCTCTCTTTAGTCGTCAAGAATCAGCGCGCCGGCCATCCTTTTCCGGGCGGCGTGCGCGACGCACAGGACACGTGGATCGCGCTCAGCGTCGAGGACGCGCGCGGCGCGATCGTCGCGGAGGCGGGCATGGATCACGAGGGCGGCGCCGATCCCACGGCGCACGAGCTCGCGGCGATCGTCGCGGACGCGCGCGGCGTTCGGCTCGTGACGCGCGAGGTGGAGCGCTTTCGCGCGGTGGTCGCGGATCACACGGTGGGCCCGCGCGCGGCGCGCGCGATCGCGTTCACGATCGAGGTGCCGGACGACGCCGTGATGCCGCTCCGCGCGACCGCGAGGCTCCTCCATCGATCGCGCACCGAGGCGCTCGCCGCGCTCGCGTGCGACGATCAAAGGACCGCGCGCGGGCTCGCGTTCGCGGCGCGATCGGGCCTCGACGCGTGCGCTCCACAACCCATCACGATCATCGCCGAGGACCGCGCGATCTTCGGCGAGCGCGGCGAAGGTCCCTCGGCGAGCGCGTGGCTCGACTACGCCGAAGGGCTTTTGTACGCGGTGCAGGAGCGCGGCGACGAGGCGAGGCCCGCGCTCGATCGTGCGAGGTCGCTCGTGGGCACAGGCATCGATCGCGCGCGCTCACATTTCTTGCTGGGCGTGCTCGAAGGCAAACAAGGCCGCGTGGAGGAGGCCCTCGCGGCGCTCGATCGCGCGGCGATCGACGCGCCCGGTCACCCTGCGATCGCGCGGGCGCGCGCCGAGAGCTTCGCGCAGGTGTGGCGCTGGGCCGACGCGGTCCCGCACTTCACCGAGGCCGCGCACGGCTCACCGCGCGACGATCGCGGCTGGGCGGCGCTCGCCGTCGCGCTCGGCAGCCGCGGCGGTGATCCCGCGGCTGAGCTCGCGGCGGCGCAACGCGCGCTCGCGTTGAGCCCGCGCGACACCGACGCGCTCCGCACGCGCGCGCTCGCGCTCCAGGCGCTCGGCGTCAGCGCGGGCGACGCGATCCGCCGCTACGACGAGCACCGCCCGCCGGATTTCGTCCCACGGGTGCGCGCGCTGTGCGGCGCCTCGTCGGCCTCGTGCGCGCTCGAGCGAAAGCCCGTGCACGAGCACGCGACGAGGCGTCCGAGCGCGCGGTGAAGGTCAGTTGCAGAGGCCGGGACAGCTCTGGGTCACGCAGCCGTTGAGGTTGTTCGAGGCTTGATCGGGCAAGCCGCACTGGTTGAAGCACAGCGCGAAGTTCCCCGGGTTCTGCGTGAGGCAGCCGACCCAGCACATGCAGTTGGCACTCTGCTGACACGCGGTGAACTGGTTGCAGCAGCTCATCTTGGTGCACGCGACGCACTGCGTGTCGGCGGGCGCGGGATCGCACGGGCCCATCATGCCGCTCGTGGACGACGCGCTCGACGCGCTCGACGCGCTGGATGCGCTCGACGAGCTCGACCCGCCGCTGAAGCACTCGGTGTTGCACGACTGCTGCGCGCACATGCCGTAGCCCTGCGTGGTCGCGCTCGGGATGCCGCACATGTTGAGGCAGCCTTGGAAGTCGTTGGGGTTCTGCGAGAGGCACGCGGACCAGCACACGCAGCCCATCTCGCCTTGGCACGAGGTGAACTGGTTGCAGCAATTCACCTTGCTGCACGCGACGCACGCGCTGTCGTTGGGATCGGCGCCGCAGCCGCCTCCGCTCGACGACGAGGACGCCATGCCGCTCGACGACGTCATGCCGCTCGACGTGGACGTCATGCCGCTCGATGAGGTCATGCCGCTCGACGTCGAGCTCATGCCGCTCGACGACGTGGAGCTCATGCCGCTCGACGTCGTTGAGCTCGATCCTCCGTGCCCGCCTCCGCCGTGGTTCGCCGAGCCACCGCCGCCGAAGGTCACTTGGCTCTCGCCGCACCCCGAGCCAAAGGCCGCCGCCGCCCCGATGATCGCGACGAACCCCGTAATGACATAAGCTCTCATATAGGCTGTCTCCTCGGCCTCCGAAGGTAGCGCGAACCGGCTCGTCTTGGATCGTCCCCGTGCGGCGCTCCTGTGCTAAAGACCGAGGATGCTCTTTGCGCTCCAAGCGATCGAGCCGACCGAGCTTTCTCGTGCGCTCGGCATCGATCTGCAAGACGCGCGGCGCATCGTCTCGCGGGTTCATCGCGAAGGGAGGCTGCCCGACAAGGCGCCCGCCACCATCCGCCGATCGGCGCTCGACGCCGCGCGGAGGGCCGGTCACGTCCCCTCGATCACGCAGGTCGAGCGCGCCCCGAGCATGGTTGATCCGTTCGTCAAATATGCCTTCTCACTCGCGGACGGGGCCATCATCGAGGCGGTCCGCATCCCGCTCGAACGGCCCTCGCGCTTCTCGGCGTGCGTCAGCTCGCAGGTCGGCTGCGCGCTCGCGTGCGCGTTCTGCGCGACGGGGCGCATGGGGCTCGGCCGCAACTTGGAGGTGTGGGAGATCATCGAGCAAGTGCGGCAATTGCGCGCCGATTTGCCCGAAGGCGGGCGCGTTCATGGGGTGCTCTTTCAAGGGATGGGCGAGCCCTTGTCGAACGCGGACCGCGTCATCGCCGCGATTCGCGTGCTCTCGGATCCGAGCGCGGGCGCGATCGACATGCGCAACATCACCGTGTGCACCGCGGGTTTGCCCGCGGGGATTCGGCGCCTCGCGCGCGAGGTGCCGGCCGTGCGGCTCGGCGTGTCGATCGGATCGGCGCGCGCGGGCGCGAGGCGATCGCTCATGCCCATCGACGGCGCGCACCCGCTCGCCGAGGTGATGGCCGCAGCGGGCGAGCACGCCAAGGCGACGCGCATCGCGCCGATGTTCGCGTACACGCTGCTCGAAGGGAGCAACGACGCGGACGACGACGCGGGCGCGCTCGCCGATTTGGTCACGCGCTTTCGTGACGAACATGGCATCTCTCCCCGCTTGAGCCTCATCCCGTACAACCGCGTCGAGGGCGCGCCGTTCGCGCGATCGCCGCGGGCCGACGCGTTCCGCGCGGTGCTGCGTGAGCGCGGTGTGGGCACCATCCTTCGTTATTCGGGCGGCGGGGACGTCGGCGCGGCGTGCGGGCAGCTCGCCCGTCCATCGGCCACCTCGGGCCGCTCGATGGGCGCCGTCGAACGCCGCGCGGAGTGACGGCGCTCGATGGGATCAGGCCTCAAATACAGCGGCGCGGCGGCGGGGATCGCGGGTCTATGGGCCTTTGTATTCATGTCATGGGGCAATAACCCGGACGGCGGGCGCAGCGGCGAAGAGCCGCTCTCGTCGGCGGCCGCCTCCGCCGAGGCCCCTCCTCCCGTCACGTCGGCGCGGCGCCCGAAGCGCGCGCTCACCCCGGACGAGCGCGCCGATCTCGAACGAAAGCGCCGCAGGGAGGCGGAGGAGGGCCCGGGCTCCGTGGAAAAGGCTGTCAACGACGGGCTCGACGATATCGGCACATCGGTGCTCGGCAAGCGCGAAAAGACGCGCGGCCAAGACATCAAACCTCCTCGCGAGGGGATCCCCAAGCGGTATTTCGATCACACCCCACGTGAGGTGTGCCTCCAATTGAAGCTCCAATATCCCGAGGAGCACCGCGATCTCGACTGCTCCAGCGACGATTTTTCGAGCCCCTTCCCGTGGAGAGAGGCGGAAGAGGGCCAAAAGACCCAGGTCAAGAAGCCATGAAGGACAAGCTCGAACAACGCCTCGCCGCGCTCGAGGCCGAGCACCAAGCCGGAGAGCGGCTGCTCGCAGAGCTCGACGCGAAGAGACAATCGCTCACCGAGACGCTGCTCCGGATCGAGGGCGCGATGCAGGTGCTCCGCGAGATGATCAGCGAAGAAGGGGTGGATCCCGCGCGCCCTCGGCGCTAGGTTGCGAGACGTGTTTGGCCTGAGCTTCGGCGAGATCTTCATCCTGATCGTGGTGGGGATCGTTGTCGTCGGGCCGCGCAACCTGCCGACGCTGATGCGCACAGCCGGGCGCTGGGTCGCGAAGCTCCGCCGCATGAGCACCGATCTGCGGGCGCAGAGCGGCATCGACGATCTCATCCGCAACGAGGGGCTCGAGCGCGACATCCACGAGCTGCGATCGCTCTCGCGCATCAACGTGGTCGACTCGCTCATCACGCCTGCGCTCAACGCGGGCGCGATGGGCGCGGCGGCCGATCTCTCCGGCGAGCGGCGGCCTGCGCTCCCGCCGTCGGCGGCGTTCATCCGGCGCGAGCCGCTGCGCGAGCGCGAATATCCGCTCATCGGGTGTGACGCGTACGAGGCGCTCGCCGACGACGCGGTCCCTGTCCCGCCCGACGCGGTCGCCGATACGATGGGGGGACCCGAAGGGGGTCCCCCCAAACCCCCCCAGGCCGCAGAGCGAAGCCCAGAAGCATTGGTGGCGGGTCATGACCCTTACGCTGGAGAAGCCGGCGAGCAGGTGGAGGCCGAGGTCAAAGGCTCCATCGAGCGGGACTCTTCCGCCGAGGTCGAGCCCAAAGCGGGTGACGAGGCGCGAGCATGAGCGAAAAAGAGGCGAATCCTACGGTCAACGGGGGCGCCGAGGGCGACGAGGGCGATCTCGAAGACAAGCCCATGACGTTTTGGGAGCACCTCGACGAGCTGCGAAAGCGGCTCGTCTACGCGCTCATCGCGTTCTTCGTGGGGTGCCTCATCGCGTGGGAGTTCCACGAGAAGCTGCTCGACGTGCTCGCGCGGCCGTTCACGATGACGTGGAAGGCGCGCGGCCTGCCCGGCGAGCCGATGCTCAACTTCGACGCTCCGGCGGCGGCCTTCGTCTCGTATTTTCGTATCTCGATGATCGGCGGGGCGGCGCTCGCGGCGCCGTTCATCTTTTATCAGCTCTGGTCGTTCGTGGCGCCCGGCCTCTACTCGCGCGAGAAGCGTTATGTGATCCCGTTCGTCGGGCTCTCCACCATTCTGTTCATCGGCGGAGGGTACTTTGGCTGGCGCGTGGCCTTCCCCATCTCGTTCGATTACCTGCTCGGGCTCGCGGGCAGCGTGGGGAGCCAAGGGCTGCGCGTCACGCCCACGGTGATGATGGATAAGTACGTGGACTTCTGCACGCAGATGCTCCTCGGCTTCGGGCTCACGTTCGAGCTGCCGATGCTCCTTTTGTTCCTCTCCATCGCGGGCGTCATCAACTACCTGCACCTCATCAAGTTCGGCCGTTACTTCATCTTGATCGCGTTCATCGTCGCGGCCATCTTCACGCCGCCCGACGTGCCCGATCAGCTCGCCATGGCCATCCCGCTCTGCCTGCTTTATGCCATCTCGATCGGGTTGGTCTACCTCTTTGGCAAACCCCCCACCGAAGAGCAAAAGGCCGCCTTCCGCAATCGTAACAAGAAGCCTGCGTAAAGGCTTCGTTCACAGGGCGATTCGTTCGAGGTGCCGATCGACGGCCATCGCGACGAACGAGGGAGCGTCGCCCCGCACCTCTCTCCATGACGACCGCGCGCGCTCCACGAACCCTCGCGCCTCCGACTCGATGTCATCTGCAGATTGGCCGGCTCGCTCGGCGAGCGCTCGAATGTCTTGGTAGGTGACGTCCTCCATCGCGACGCGCACCATCCGCGTGGGATCCTCCGGCTCGATGAGCCCGAGCGGGAGCGCGTGAGGCAAGCTCGGATACGCGACGGTGGAGATGACATCATAGAGCGGAGAGAGACGCGCATGGATGCGGTCGGGGTAGATGAGAGACCAGTTCTTCGCGTGCGCGTCGCCGTTCCCCGACACGATCATGAACGCTGTTCGCCGAATGAGCTCCCGATAGTCATCGTCGCCCGCGAGGGCGCTCACGACGCTGCCGATCCCTGCGTAGGTGACCGTAGATCCCGGATCGTCCGGCACGAAGATAGAGTCCTTCTCTTCGGGCTCGATCCCAAAGACTTGGGCGAAATCCTCTTGATGGATCCGACCCTGTGAGGGCGACCGATCGAAGCGCTCGACGAGCAGCACCCGCCCGTCGCGCGGAAACTCGGGAGGGAGGTTTTGGATCGACGAGGCGGCGATGAGCCGGTGATTCGGCACGTCCAGACCGGCGGCGCGGGCCCATTGAAGCATCGTGAGCTCGTTCTCAGGAAGATCCCGGAACACCGCGCTTGGAAACTTGGCGATCCATCGCCCACCTTGCCCGGTAAGCGGGAGGGTGACTTTGTCTTCGTCGTGGAGATCGACCGACACCGACGCTTTGAGCTGGACACCGGAGAGCGAAAATCGAATCGGATCCAACGGATCTGCGGCGGGTCGCGGCGTCTCGACGCCGATGGGCTCGGCGCCCGCCGCGAGCGGATCGGAGACGACACGAAGCGCGCCCGGCAAATCGGCGCCGAGGTGGAGCAACATGTCGAGCTCGAGCAGCGTGGAGGAGCGGCGCAGGTGCGCCTCGACGACCTTCTTCAAGGCGCCTTCGGGGAGCGCGTTACGGAAGAACGTCGGGAGTGCTCCGGGCGAACCGAAGAAGGGTTGGTTCGCGCGGAGCGCGCGATCTTCGAACGATTGGCTGAGGACGGGCCTTTCTCGAAGAGCGATGTACGCTTCATCGAAGGTGAAGGCGACGATGTCGCCTTCGATGTCGAGGTGACCGACGAGGACGTCGCCGAGCAGGACGCGGGCCGTCACGGCGCCCTCTTCCCCTTGGCCAAGGCTCGAATCGAAGGTGTATCGGGGCGCTCCCATTCGGCGCGCGCGTCCACGAAATGAGCGATCCATTCTTCGAGCACATCGGCGCGCCGCCTCAAAAACGTCTCTGTGTCGCCTTGGCGCAAAGCCCGTTGCATCGCGCGATCGATGCCGTGGGAGGCGAGCGCGCCCTCGTCGTTGCAGCCGATCACGAGGCGCGATGGCGCGACACCGGCGCGCGGGTGGAGCAGCCGATTGCAGATCGCTGAGCCGAGCTCGAGGCCTTTTGGGGGCACGATGGTCAACGTCGCGTCGTTCTTCGGATCCTCGAAGATTTGCTCCGGCGTAATCTTGTCGCCGCTCACGAGGCTTCGAGGCGTGTGCGAGAAGAGCGCGCAGAGGGCGACCTTGCTCCGAGCGGAGGAGATGGTGATGGCGCCGCGCGTGATGATGTGGAAGTCCGGCCTTTGAGGCGCGCCCGATCGATCGAGCAGGCGCTTAACAGAGCCGCGCTCGTCCTTTGGGTGGATGTCGTCGATGTGTTGTTGAAGCGAGCCGGAGGAGCCCCCATGGCGCTCCGAGACGGCGCCTCGCCAAAACCACCTCCTGAGCAGGACGAGGCTCTTCTCGTCTGGGCTCTCGTAGAGATGAAACAGCCGGGCGAGCGCCACGAGCGGCAGCTCATAAGGGACGGCGTCGGCGTGGGGGACACCGATGGACTGAAGGAAGAGCACGGTCTTTCGGAGCGCGCGCTCGGCGCTCGACAGGTCGCTCTCTGCGGTCTTTGGATCGAGCTCCCGTGGATTGAGCTTGCCGACCTTCTCGCCTTTGATCGCCTCCAGCGCTTTTAGGACGGCCGCCGGCGCGAGCGCGCCGAAGTCGAGGTCACGGAGCTGATGGACGACGTGATCGAGCCCTCGATTCCCGGCGGCGTCCGGGTCGATTCGCGAGCCCACGAGCGCGTCGAACACCTCATCACGCGTGAGCGATTTGCCCGTCGAGTTGGTGCGGTCGAAGATGTGGCGAAGGCTCTCGATGTCGTCCCCTTCGACGACGTAAATGGGGATAATGTACTCGCGGAGCCGTTTGCCAACCTCGTAATAACGGAGCTTGATGTCGCGAGGCAGCCCAGGGGGGACCCACTCGGCGAGCGCAACGGCGTCGAGCGAGAGAGAGAGAGGCAACGCAGGCGGAGCGTTCGTGTCGCCGGCGGGCGCCGTCGGGCCCCGCTCCGTGGGCCTGAGCGCACGGACCACGAACGCCTCCTTCGCCATGTCGAAGAGGATGGTTGGCTGATCCGCCTCCGGCGTGAGCGCGAGCGCTTCCCAAAGGGTGCTGATGCGTTGTTGCCCATCGACGATCAGATACACATTCCCGCTCTCCGGCGGCGCTGGCCCGCGAAAGAGGGGCGCGCCAATGTAGCTGGCCGAGGCGGGGGGTGTGGGGGCAGAGGGTCCGCTCGCGGAGCCCGAGCCCCCACGGTAGACAGGGCGTTTCCAGAGAAGGAGCGTGCCGATCGGGTATCCGCGCTCCATGCTGTCGAGCAGCATCCATTTGTCGTCGGCGCCCCACCGGAGCTTGCGCTGAAAGCTCGGCAAACGCAGCCGGCCTTCTTTGGCCCAGCGGAGCAGCTCCTCCACCGTGATTCGATCCGCGCGCGCCGGCGTTGCCATGCGAGGAGGCGCGGGGCTGCTCAATCGCTCGGGGGCGCTCATCGAGGGGCAGCCTACCGCGTAGGAGGGCCTCATTGAAAGAGGCTCACGCCCTCCGTCTTGTCGTTCACGATGTAAACAAGCGCAATCGCAGATCGCTTCAGCTCAAAAACACCTTCCGGCACACCTGATGGAGCGCGCCTTGCCGCTCATGCTCGGCGCCCGTCGCGCCGGGCAGCTCGATGAGGTGAAAGCCCTCGCGGCACACCGCGCGCGTCACGCGGCCGAGCTTGCTCAGATCGGGCGTCGTGTCGGCGGCGAGCGGCTCGCCGAGCTCCTCGACGACCATGCGCTCGATCGCGCGCGCGCACTCGCGCGAGCTCGCATAAGGCGTGACGATGGTCGAGCACGTGATGACGAGCGTGCGCTCGCCGCGCGCCGCGGACACGGCATAACGGCCAATCGCGGTGAGCCCCTCATCCATGATGACGGCGCCGTCGTTGGTCTTGGCGCCTTTGGGCTTGTCCCCATAAAGGCCGTCGAGCATCACGATGGCGTCGGGCAGATCCTCGCCTTTGCAGACCTCTTTGGCGACCTGGCTGCCCGCGCTGAACGTCATGAGGATGACGCGGGCGGGCGGCTCGCTCGTCACCTGCGAGACCCACGACGCAAACCCACCATACGTGCTCACGAGCGGTTTGTACGTGCTCGTGCCCTCGCCCCACCGCTCGACGACGACGCGGTCCGCGCTCCCGGCGATACGCGCTTTGACCTCGTTCGGTCGAAAGTGGCAGAGGAGCTGGAGGCACCCGCCGGGCTCACCTTCGTTGACGATTGTTCGCTTGTTGGGCATCGGCCCCTCCCATCAACGCTTCTCAACGTTTCTTGCTGTCTCGATCCCACGCGCGACGCCCGCCGATGAAGAACACGACGAGCACGCCGATCACGATATAAAGAGGAACGTAGTTGTACTCCCGCGCGGTGCGCGCCGCGCCATATTGATTCTCCCCCGGGTTCACCTTCTCTTCGTGCGGGCCGATCATGCGCGCGCGCTTCACCGCGCGTTGGAACTCGCGATCGTCCTCGGTCTCGGCCGCCGCGTCCGGCTCGTCGTCGTCGAGCGGCGTGATCACCAGCGGATCGGCGGTGCCTTGCGCCGTCGGGATCTCGAGCGGGCCCTCGGGCGACGTCCGCGGCTTGGCCGTCGTCTCGACGAACACGAAGCGCCGTTCGCCCATGCCGCCGTCGGCGAGCGCGATGGGATCGAGCGTGACCTCCAGCTCGATCAACGCGCGCTCGAACTCGGACGAGACGATCTCCCGATCGGCGTGCTCGAGCTTGCGACGTTCGAGCGCGATCGCGGTGCGCTCGTCCGCCGCCGCGCGCACGCACGTTTCGAGCGTGCCGTCGAACACCGCTTCGAGCGGCCTCCTCGGGTCTTTGCTCGACGAGCAGAGCGGCCGCACGCGCCGCATCACCGCCTCGTCCGCGGTTTGGAGCGCGACGAGCGCCGACGGGCCGCGATCGACGAGCGGCTTGGGCGCGACCGCGACCGTCGTGAAGCGATAGCGGACGCGCGACGCGGCGCGCGTGATGCCCGTCGCCGGATCGATCACGGTGATGGATTGCCGCGTGATCCCGCTCGGGGCGCCGGTCCGGTTCGGCAGCGTGATCCCCAGCTTGACGAGGGCCGTGAGCGCCGACGCGACTTGGCGTTGGGAGCGCTCGCGCACGCGCGCGTCCGGCAGCGCGGCGTCGACGTAGAGCGAGCCTTCGAAGGCCAAGCTCACCACGACGCTGAGGTCTTTGGGGGGCTCCGCGTCGTCGCTGCACCCCACGGCGAGCGCGCCGATCAGGAGCGCTGTGACCGTGGGCTTTTTCGCGACGAACACCGGATCATCGTTCTACCACGCATCAGGGGAAGGTGATCGCGTCGACCGCGTTGAGGCAGCCTTGGGCGCTCGCCACTCCCGTTACGAAGTGAACGAAGGGAAAGTGCGCGACGCCGTCGTGCGGCGACAAATACGAGCCTGCCATGGTCCCGACTTGCAGCGTCGCCGGGAGATCGGGCCTCGAATAGCTCATGAGGATCGTCGCCTGCGCGTCCTCGGCCGCGCGCTTGATCATGTGGTAGCTCGTCCCGATGCGGCAGATCGCGAGGAGCGCCGTCGCGCTCTGCGACGCGAGCGGCGTCTTGACCGAGCCTCCGGCTGTGGTCGTCGTCTTGGCGTTGAAGCCGATGTCGACCACCACCGGCGTGGTCTCCCCTTGGCGACCCACGTCGATCAGCACCCATTCGTCGCCTCCGGCGGGCGATCGCGCGAGCAGCCCACCCACGTTGAAATTACCGCTCGGAGGCGTGTTTGGATCTTGCGCGATGCCCACCGTGACGCGCGCGATCACCAAGAAATCGCCCGTGACTTCTTGATAGAGGAACGGCCCTTGCCGGTCGTCGAACCAGCCATTTTCAAACATCGCGGTGGGCGTCATCACGAGCTCACCGTTCACCACGACGCTCGTGCCTTGCCCCGCGGTCGGCTGAAACAACGACCAACATTGATCGACGAGCGTCCCGTCATCGAACTCGTCGTTGAACGGCGACGTCGGACATCCCCCGCCCGCGCCGCTGCTCGACGACGTGCTGCCCGTCGACGACGTGGACGACGTGCTGC